>CADDZO010000283.1 GCA_902812395.1 bacterium
CCCCCATCCCTCCCCCACCCCGGATCCGCGACTGGCCCGAGCTCCCCGACGGGGTCGCCGACCTGGCGCTACGGCTAGCCCGGGTGATCGAGGACCAGCGTCGGGACCGTGGGATCGCGCCCTCCGTGCGGGAGGAGGAGGGCTTGTGGGATCAGGTAGAGGCGCTGGTGGACCGGGTGGTCCAGGCGCCGCTCCGTTACGGCGTCGCCCCCATTGCCCAGGAACGGCTGCGAGCCGATGCCGGCTTCCGGCGGGCGGTGGTGGAGGCCACCCGGGTCCGAGCCTCCCGGCTGTGGCCGCTCTCCCGGCTCCTCTACCTCATCCCCGGCTTGGAAGAGATCCACTGCTTCCGCCACGATCGCTGGCTGGTCACCGCTAGCGGCATCAAGGCGGTGCTCCGCAACGCCGGCAACCCATTCGGCTCGGATGAGGAGGTGGTCACCTTCTTCCGCGAACGGGTGCTGGGCATGGTCGGGGTGGTCGGCTCCACCCAGCTCACCGACGCCGATCCGGTGGCTGAAGCGACCGTCGGCGGCATCCTCCGCGTGATCGTGGCGATCCGGCCCGCGATCTCGGGTGAGGCAGCCGTCCAGGCCACCGTCCGGGTCTCTGCCGGGGCCGCGATCCGCACCCTGGACGACTACGTTCGCCAGGGGGTGATGCCACCGGGGGTGGCCCAGTTCCTGGAGGCCTGCGTGGCCGGCCGCGCCAACATCCTGATCGCCGGTGGCACGGCCACCGGCAAGACCACTCTGATGCGGGTGCTGGCGGGCATGATCCCCGACGGAGAGGTGGTGGTAGTGATCGAAGACTCGGCCGAGCTCCACCTCGAGGCCGACCGTGGCGACGGTCCCCTTGATGCCAGTGGCAGGCGGCGCCCGCGGCCCTGGGTGCCTCTCTGCGTCAACCTCTGCACGGTTCCGCCGGTGCTACGAGGCGGCCCCAGCATCACCATCCGAGACCAGGTCCGGTGGGCATTGCGATTTCGCCCGGAACGGATCCTGCTCGGCGAGGCCCGAGGGGCGGAGATGGCGGACGTCTGCACCGCAATGAGCACGGGGCACGACGGGAGTTTGCTGACCATCCATGCCGACACGGCTGCCCTGGCAGTAGAGCGGGCGGCCAGCTACGCGATGGAGTCCCCACGCTTCGCCAGCAGCGCCAACGGCTACCACCTGGCCAAGCGCGCCGTCCACCAGGCCATCGACGTGGTCGTCCATCTGATGCACGCTCCCGGCGGCGGCCGCCGAGTGAGCGGGGTGGTAGCGCTGGGCGAGGCCCCCGACCACGTGGTCGAGGTGTACGGGCTCACCCCTGAGGGCTGGTTGCGGCGCACCTGCCGCCTGCTCGGCGACCTTCCCCCCCGCCTGCGCGCCCGCATCGCCCCGCTGCTCATGAGCGACGAGGTGCCCGATGCTTGAGCGGCTGCCGCCGCTCGCCCTGCTGGCTGCGATCGTGCTGGTGTTCGCGCTCTCAGCGGCGGTCGCCGCCCTGGAGCTGGGAGTGCCGCCGCCAAGAATCTGGCGGCGACCCACGCTCGACCGCCAGCGCGATTTGGCCCGGGAGGTGGGTTGTGGTCTGGGTGCCTGGCTCGGCCTGCGCGCCGGCTGCGCCATCGGCGGCCTCGCCGCCGGGGCGGCGACCGGGATCCCGAGCCTGGCCCTGGGGGGCGGCCTGCTGGGCCTGGTCGGCGTCCCCTGGCTGGTGGCCGGACGGGCGGCTCAGCGCCGCCTGGACATGGAGCGGGCGCTGGCGGCACTCGTCCTGGAGGTGCAGGCGCTGATGCGCCAGTCCAACCTTGCGCTCGACCGGGCGCTGCGCGAGGCCGCCCGTCACCCGGCTCCAGCCTTGGCATGGGTGCTGGCTCCGCTGGCCGGTGATGCCCCGGTCGCCACCTGTCTGGAGGAGGTGGGACGGCGTGCCCACTCCCCCCTGGCCGACCTGGTGGTGACCGCGCTGCTCCTGGCCCGGACGCACGGGCCAGAGACCTTCGCCCAGATGGCCGAACAGGTCCTGAACCCGGTGCTGGAGCTCTCCGTCGAGATCCAGGAGCAGAACCACGCCACCCTGGCCCAGCAACGGGCGGCGGCGCTGGCGGTGGGCACGATCATGCTCGGACTGCTGGTGGCGGTCCTCCACGTGCCTTCGATGCACGACTTCTACGTCTCGGCGCCAGGCCAGCTGGTACTGCTCTCGGTCCTGGCAATGTACGTCGCGCTGGTCTGGCTGATCGGACGGGTGGCCCGACCCCTGGGCTGGGCAGAGTGGGACCTGGCCGCTGTGCGGCGGGAAGCGGAGGCCCTGGTTGGCTGAGTTCCGGCTCCCCTTACTGGCGGCGTTGGCCGGCCTAGCCTGGCTGGGCACGCTCTGGTCGCTTGGCCTCTACACCGATCCGGCGGTCCGCAGCTGGCGGCGACTGGCTCGCCTGCGAGGGTTGGAGCCACGTCCACTCGGGGAGCAGCTGGGGGAGCGGCTGCCGCTGTTGCGCCGCCTCCAGAACGCAGCAGACCTGGGCCGGCTCCTGGCCCAGGCCGGGCACCACCGCTCCCCGGGCACCTGGCTGCTCCGCACCGCGGCCCAGGCTGGGGTGGCACTGACGGCCATGCTGCTGCTAGACGAGGCCTCGCTGCTGGCCAGCGGACGACTTTTCCCGCTCCTGTTGGCTCCGGCCCTGGCTGCCGGCGTGGTCGTGCTCGCGTACGCGCGCCTTCAGCGCCAGGCCGCCGAGCATCGGCAGCGTCTCGAGCTGGCGGTGACCGATGCTCTCCCCCACCTGGCCGTGCTCACGCACCACCACCGGCTCCCGCCGGGCGAGGCTCTGCTCCTGCTCGCCCGCTGCCAGGCCGACCGCACCTTGCAGCGGCTCGTGGTCGACGCGCCAGCCCCCAGCACGGCCGCCGCTTTGGAGGCACTGGGGCCGATCTTCGGCGTACCTGCTTTCTCGGCCCTGGCCACGGCTGTCCGGCGGGTCACCGAGCACGGCCTCGCCAGCTCCGACGTCTACGTCGGCCTGGCCCGCACCACCTACGCTGCCCGGCTGGCCCGGGCCCGCGTGGCAGCTGCCCAGGCCCGCACCCTGATCGTCATCCCGATGGGACTGATGATCGTGCCCGTCCTGGTCCTGATCGGGGGACCACTGGTCGCCTCCCTCGCTGGGACCTTCGCCCCGTGATCCGACGGGCAACGCTCCCGATCATGCTGGCCGCTGCCCAACTGGCAGCCGCGGCGCTGGCACTGGGACGGCCCGACCCCGATCCGGCCCTGACCCTCCTCCAAAGCGGTCCCCCGACTGAGGCCACGGCCCTGGGCACCGCGGCCCTGTTCACCTGGGCGCTGGTACTGGGCTGGGCCGGCTACGGGCTGGTGGCGGCGGTGCGAGAGGCCCGATCCGCCCTGGGCCGACCACGGGTCCGGGGGGTTACCCTTCTCGGGATCGGTCTGCTCATCTTGCTGGCCGGGACGGTCCGGCATTTCACCTATCAGGTCCCGATGTCGGGAGGGTCGGTTCAGGAGGCTCGGATCGCGATTGCCCGATAGCACCCGGCGCACCGTCCTGATCCTGCTCGAGGAGCCCCACGCCTGGGTGGCGGCGGCCAGCCTGGCCCGGCTCGCGGGCGACGCGGTCGAGACGCTGATCGCGCCGGTGCCAGGGGTGGCCTTCCTGTCCGCCCGGGGACGGGAGGCGGCAGATCTGAACGACTGGTGGGCCCGGATGGCCACCGCCCCCGGCCGGCCGGTCGTGGTCGCCGCCCACGAGGACGACCTCCCTCGCTGGATCCCGGGGCTGGACGCCGACTTCGTGGTTGCGGTGCCCGAAGAGCGAGCTCTGGCCGCATACGCCCACCTTGCCAACGTGCGCACCACCGTCGACGACGACCCCCGCAAGTTGGCAGAGCTGGCCCTGGGCGGGCCGGCCGCTCCGGTCTCGCCCCCGGCCACCCGGGCGGGTGCCCTTGGCTCGGCCCCGGGCGAG
>CADDZO010000284.1 GCA_902812395.1 bacterium
GCAGCAGGGCGTCGCGGTCCCGCAGGTCGACGACCGGCTCCAGCCCGCGCCGCTCCGCGACCCACCGCAGCGCCTCGGCCGCCTCCCGGGTGACGAAGGGCGGCTCGGATCGGGTCCGCCCCACCGGGCAGAGGCCGACGCGGAGCACCGCTCGGGCCACGCCGAGGTCGATCCCCAGCAGCGCCGCCTGCCGGACGACGGCGTCCTCGTCGCCCAGCCGGCCGTGGAGGAGGTCGTCGAGGAAGCGGGAGCCCGTGCCCGGCTCGCCGTGGAGAAAGTCCCGGGAACGTAGCAGCCAGACGCTGACGAGGTGGGCTACCCGCTCCAGCCCGGCACGCTCGACCTCGTCCGGGGGCGGTGTCCGCGCCACCCCCAGCAGCCCCAGCCGGCGACCGCCGCCGCCCAGCGGGAATAGGGTCTCCTCCCCCTCCGACTCTCCCACCTCGGCGATGGTCCGGCCGGCTGGATCGCGGACGAACGCCGCCGCCGCCAGCCGGCCAGCGACCACGCCCAGGGCCGCCTCCAGGCCACTCTCCTGGATCAGAAGCGCCGCCACCTCGGCCTCGAGCCGCCGCAGCTCCGCCCTCCGGCGCTCCACCTCCTCGCATCCCGTCAACTGCCGGCGCAGAGCCTGCCGGGCCTCGGCCACGGTCAGCGCAGCGCTGACGAAGCGAGCGAAGAGCGTGTGCAGCTCGACCTCGACGGCCGAGAAGCGCCGCAGTCGGTGCTCGGCTGCGTAGAGCACGCCCACCACCTCGCCGCCCGCGCGGATGGGGGCGGCGATAGAGCAGCGCAGCCCCTCGTCGTCGATCAGGGATTTGGAGAAGCGCTCGCGCCGGGGGTCGTGCCGGTAGTCACGGACGACCAGGGTCTCGCCCCGCTCGACCACGCGTCCCCCGATCCCCTGGCCCACCGGGAGCAGCCACCGGCGTGCCGTCTCGGGGTTCCGGAAGCCCGAATGGGCGGCGAGGCGGAGCACCTCCCCCTCCCGGAGGGCGAGGTAGCTGCAGCTCGTGTTGAGCAGGAGCCGGGCAGCCTCGTTGGCCCGTCGCAGGACCTCGGACGGTGTCTCCGCCTCCTGCACCCAGAGGCAGGCCTCGGCGAACAGACGCGTGTCGCCGCGGTATGCGGAGTGGCCCGTCATGAGCCCATGGTGCCCCTCCACCCGCGGGCTGGCAAGCCGAAACTCGTCACGATCGGACAAGGTGCAGGCGAAGATTTGTCAATCGCAGCCAGAGCTCCACTCCCAGGAGGCCCGTATTGTGCTTCGCTGGTAAACGGGACCGGCCTCGGGCCGCCGGCCCGATGGACGGCGAAGAGTGGAGGTCACGCCCATGGCGGTTGGGACGCGGACGCTCACCGATGCCGAGCGCCGCCAGCTGAAGCTGTTCTTCGAGCAGACGAGGTCGCTGCCCCAGCTGCTCGCCACCCTGCGGAGCCGGCGGGTCGGGCTCGGCTACGCGATCGAAAGCGGCGAGCCCGAGGTACGGGCCAGCGGCAGGACCCTGGTCCAGGAGAAGGGGCCGCTGAGCTTCAAGTCGGCCCACGATCCGGTGCCCCTAAGCGAGATGGAGGAGGCCCTGATCGCCTGGTCGGCCTGCGGGCCAAACGGCATGGCCCACTGGGACATAGCCATCCACGGCGGCTTCCACGAGCTGGTCACGATTGCGGGCCGGACGGCGGCAGCCCCCGGCAACTCGTTCGCCCACGACCTGCTGATCATCAGGGACGATGGGGCCCACCTCTACAACCCGGGCCGCGAGCGGGCGAAGATGGTCGAGATCGAAGGGGAGGAAGACTACGGCAAGGTGCTCGACTGGTATCGCCGCGGTCTGACCAGGATCCAGGACGGACGTCCCGACGTCGACTGGGGGCTGCGGGCGCCGGGGGCTCCCAACGCCTCGCTCTTCGGCCCCTACCAGTTCAACCTCAACCGCCAGGGACAGACCTGGTTCATCCCCATCACCGATGTGGGCTGGCTCTACTTCAGCGTCATGCTCAACATCTTCGACGCCTGGCACCTGTACTTCATCGACGACGCCACCCAGAAACCGGCCGGGGTGGAGCGATGGGTCGGCGAGGGCAAGCTCGAGTTCCCCCTCACCATCAGCCAGTTCGAGCAGTTCATCTTCCAGGTCGAGACCTATCCGCCCGGCTCCTACGTCCAGAACATGCGGCTCGCGGCCGAGGCGATGGGGCTCGGGAACTGGATCTTCTGCGGCTACTTCGACGACGTCCTGATGGGCGCCTACCCGGACATCGCCCGGGGTCTCGGCTTCCGCTCCGAGCCGCTCAACCCCAGGGCCCCGGCCGGGTCGGGGGCGCTAAAGATCTTCGGCCTCGAGGGCGTCAAGGAGGCAACCTACGTGCCGTCGCCGCGGTACCGCGACGGCCGGGCCGTGATCCAGGCCATGATGGACGAGAAGTACGGGCCGGGCGCCACCATGTCGCGCGGAAACGACAACTGGATGCTCACCCACGGCGGCCCCTTCAAGCCCGAGGTCGTGCGCCAGATCGTCGAGCACCCGCACGTCCGGGTCTCGGACTGGGCGGTCGAGGCCGCCATCGCCTACGTGGACTACTGCGTGGAGCGCTACGGGCAGTGCCCGGTCTACTTCAACCCCATGCAGTGCAACTTTGGGGCGGTCGTCCACCACGTCGACACTGAGTTCTACGAGCGCTACTACGTGGGCGGCTCGATCACCCCGCAGATCCGCGATCACATGCGCACCTGGCACGGGTAGCCGAGGAGGAGCAGATGGAGTTCAAACAGGTGGTTGGCCGCCGCCGCTCGATCCGCTACTACCTGCCCTTCCGTCCGGTGGAGCGGGAGAAGGTCCAGATCGTCCTGGAGGCGGCCAGGCTGTCCTCGCGGGCCGTCAACGCCGACTTCGTGCAGGCGATCGTGGTCGACCGCGACGCGCTCTCCGAGGAGGACCGCGAGAGCCTCAAGACCCCGACCACCACCGCCCAGCTCGACCTGGCCCCGGTCTGGATCTTCTGGCTGATCGACCCGACCGCGCCCCGGATCGGGCAGACCTCGCTGAAGCAGTTGGTGGACGTGGGGGCGCTGACCCCCAGCCACGGCTGGAGCCACGCCTACGTGGACAACGTGGTCTGGCCCCAGGTGTTGCAGCCGATCCTGGCCGACCCGGGAACCGCCGTGCTGGTGGCGGGAGTGGAGGCCGGCCTGGCCATCAACCAGGCCTTGCTGGCAGCCGTTGACGAGGGGCTGGGCACCCAGCTGACGGCGCTCAACGCCGCCAACGCCAAGCGCGTCCTCGACATCCCCGACCACCTGATCCCGATTTGGATCCAGCTCCTGGGTTACCCGGCCGAAGACCCCGAGGCCGGAGGCCAGCGCCCTCGGAGCCCGTTCGAGCAGATTTACTTCGAGGGCAAGTACGGCCACCCCTACGAGCGGGACGAGATGGTCGTGGAGCGGCTCCGAGCAGATGGCATGATCATGTCCGAGGCCCCCTTTCCCTGGCGCAAGGAGGAGGTGAGGGCGCTGTCGAGGATGTTCGGGTTGCCCGAATGAGCGCGGCCCCGATGCCTGCGGACCGGCTCGAACGCCTCGCCGGCCAGGCGACGGTGACCAGGTGGCTGCGCGCCTACGACGCGCACTGGGAGGTGAGCCAAAGCGACGACCAGGTCCGCTCCAAGCTGGAGGTCCTCGGCCGCTTCTGCCTCGCCTGCGGGAGGGAGCCCGACGAGCTGTTGGCCTGGCTGTTCCGCGACACCCCAGAGGGCCCGAGGATCCGGCTCAAGCGGCGGCGCCAGGTGATGGCCCTGATCGACGACTTCGAGCGCGAGAACGGCGGCCGCCCCGCCGGCAACGTGGTCCGCAGCTTTCTGATCCACAACGGCGTCGCCCTCTCGGCGGCCCCGCTGCGTTGAGGAGCGCTGCCATGGAGGAGGTCTTCGTCGC
>CADDZO010000285.1 GCA_902812395.1 bacterium
CACGGCGGCGCTGGCAGCAACGAGGGGACGAGGTCCGGAGGGACCTGGACACGATCCGGGCCGGCTGGCGGCGGCGGGCCACCTCCGGGGCGCCCGCGGACGCCGTCGACGCCGCCCTGGCCGCGTTCGACAGCGCCCTGCCGCCGGACGCGGTGGTCCTGGAGGAGGCGGTCACCAGCCGGCCCGCCACGGTCCGCCAGCTGCGCCGGGGGCCGGGCAAGCTCTTCTCGAGCGGAGCGCCCAGCCTGGGCTGGGCAGTGGCAGCGGCGATGGGGGCCAAGCTGGCGCGGCCCGAGGCCCCGGTGGTGGCCGTGTGCGGGGATGGGTCCTTCCGTTTCTCGGTTCCCTCGGCGGCGCTCTGGTCGGCGCGGCGGGCCGGTGCGCCGTTCGCAGCCGTGGTCCTGAACAACGGCGCCTACCTCGCCTCCCGGCGCCCGGTCGAGGACCTCTATCCGGACGGGGTCTCTGCCCACAACGCCGACTTCCCCGAGACCGAGCTGTGGCCGCCCCTCGACCTGCCCTTGCTGGCCCGCGCTTGCGGCGGCCAGGGACTGGTGGTGGAGCGACCTGCCGACATCGCCGACGCCGTCCGCTGGGCGCTCGAGGTGACAGCCGGGGGCGAGTGCGCAGTGCTGGACGTCCGCCTCCCCCGACCCTGAAATTGCGCCGGCTTCGTAGCCGGGAACAGGAAGCGGTCGCCGAGGCGTTGACGGCACCGGGTCTCCAAGGCCCGAGGCCGGGCGCGCCAGGCGCCACGCAGCCGCCACCTCTACAGTACATCACTCATATTTTGTTGGATGAAGACTGTTTGTCAGTTTGCACCACGGCCGCGACGCTGCCGTTCTCGCCAGGGGTCCCGTGCAACCTGATCGAGACGCACTAGAGCAGCACGATCGTTGCAAGCCAACTGACCTTGGAACTGCGTGGAACCAGATCTCCCCGCCACCGTACCGCCCCCCACGGGCGCTCGGCTTGCCCTGCAAGCGTCGCATCACCGTCGTTCTCGGAGAGGGCCAGCAACGAAGAAGGTGGCGTCGGGGACTTGAAACCACCCCCCTGCCATGCGCTACCCTCCCTCCCTGTGCCCTCGGGGGGTAGTCATCGGGCACTGAGGAGGCAAGCTGATGCCTGAGCTCGCACGTCGCTTCGGTGGCTGGTACAGGAAGTTAGGCGTACCCGCTCCTGGCTCCATACAACTTCGAAACGTCACCGCTGGTTACGGAGGGATCAACGTCTTCTCCGACCTTGCCCTCGATGTCCGGCCGGGCGAGTTCGTGTACCTCGTGGGGCCCTCAGGTGCCGGCAAGTCGACCCTGCTCAAGGTCCTGTACGGGACCGTGCGCCCCCGGCGGGGCAGCGTGTTCGTGGATGGAGTGGCCGTCCACCGTCTCCACTCCTGGCAGACCGGCAAGATCCGGCGCCGGGTCGGCTGCATCTTCCAGGAGTTCGAGCTGCTCGCCCACCTGACCGCGCTGGAGAACGTCCTCCTCCCCCTCCAGCTCGCCCATCCCCGAATCCACGATCCCCAGGCGTATGCCCTCGACGCCCTGGAGCTGGTGGGGCTGAAGGACAAGGCCAACGAGTACCCGCAGACGCTGTCCGGGGGCCAGCAACAGCGGGTGGCGATCGCGCGGGCGATCGCCCACCAACCGCGCATCCTGCTCGCCGACGAGCCGACCGGCAACGTCGACTCCCGGACCAGCTCGGAGATCATGGAGCTCTTCCACCAGCTCAACGAGCTGGGCGGGACGGTGGTGATGGCCACGCACGACGAGTACGTGCTCTCCCGCTTCCCGGCCCGCACCATCGAGCTCCAACCGGGGCTTCTGGAGGCGGCCTGAGGTGCGATTCGTCCCGGCCTCGACCTGGGCACCTCGCTACGTTGGCAGCGTCGTCGCCTACTGCTGGCGCTGCTGGCGTCACCGGATGATGATCTGGCTGGCCACTGCGGTGGCGGTGGGGGCGGTGCTGTCGCTAGCGGTCGCGGCCGAGCTCTTCCTGGTCCTGGCCAGCCGCAGCCTCGCCTACCAGGCGCGCACCGCCTCCGAGTTCCAGGTCTTCCTCTCGGACGGTGCCCAGGCCTCACAGGTGAGCCAGCTGGAGAGCCAGATCACGGACCTGCCCGGGGTCAAGAGCGTCAGCTATCGCTCCAAGCAGCAGGCCCTGGCCATCGCCCGCCAGGACCCGACGCTGGCGCGGATGGCCCAGTACACGCAGAACAACCCCTTCCCGGCCAGCCTGGTGGTCCAGCTGGCCGACCCCGCCGCCGCCAGCCGGGTTACTGCGGTGGCGGTCAAGGACCCCGCCACCGACCCCCAGATTCCCACCTCCTATACCCCCGGTCAAGGGGACAAGCTGAGCGGCTTTCTCTCTCTGGCCCGGGGGCTGGTGGTCGGGATCGCGGTGGCGGCGCTCGGAGTGGCCAGCCTGGTGGCCGTGGTCCTGCTCCGGAGCGAGATTCGGGCCCGCCGGCCCGAGCTCCGGATCCTGGTCCTGGTCGGCACTCCCCGGCTGGTGATCCGACTCCCGGTCCTGGCCGAGGCCTGCTCCCTGGCCGTGGCCGGGAGCCTGCTCGCCACCCTCACCCTGTCCGCCATGGGGACGCGGGTGGTCCCGGTCATCAACTCGTACCTCCCCTTCCTCCAGCTGGGCAACCCGACCAACAGCATGGCCCTGCTCAGCGTGCTCACGCTGGCCAGCAGCGTGCTCACGCTGGGCTTCTGCAGCCTGATGGTGAGGCTGCCGCGATGACCGCCTCCAGACGGCTGGGCCTGCTGGTGACGGCCGCGGTGGCGCTCGCCGCCCTGCCGGTGGGGCCAGCCGCCGCCGCTACCTACCCGCAGAGCACTTCCTCGCTCTCCCAGCAACTGGCGCAGGAGGAGGCCCAGTTGACCAAGCTCAACAACCAGGTCGAGACTGCGCAGGGCGAGCTGGACGCTCTGGACCGGCAGGTCAAGGCCGAGCAGGCCGAGCAGGCCAGCCTGCGCCAGCAGCTCGACCGGCTGGCCCGACTCGAGTACCAGGAGCCGGTGCTGACCCTGACCACCATTCTCAGCGCCGCCAACCTGAACCAGCTCCTGACCAACATCTCCCAAGCCCGCCTGGTGGCGGCCAAGCAGCAGACGCTGCTCCGGCAGGCCAGCCGCCTGCGCGAGCAGGACCAGCAGGCGCGGGACGCCGTGGCCGCCCAGCTCGCCCAGATCAAGGCCGCCCGTGATCAGGCCGCCGCCATGGCACAGCGGACCCTGGCCGAGCTGGCCGCCGCCCAGGCCGCCTCCCTTCGCTCCCGGGTCCAGGCGGTGGCCGCCCAGGCGTCGGCCACCGCCGGCAAGCCGCTCAGCCAGCCGCCGGCCGGCTCCTGGCCCAACCACT
This sequence comes from bacterium, assembly GCA_902812395.1. GTDB lineage: Bacteria > Chloroflexota > Dormibacteria > Dormibacterales > Dormibacteraceae > CADDZO01. The sequence goes on from CADDZO010000285.1 coordinate 3,373, forward strand.
TCGCCTTCGGCTACTGCACCTGGTACGTGGCCACGCGGCGCTACGTCCCCTGGTTCGGCAACGCCATCGAGTGGTGGCCCAACGCTCGCGCCTACGGCTACCCCGAGGGGCAGACGCCGGAGGTGGGAGCGATCATGGTCGAGGCTCTGACCGCCTACGGCCACGTGGCCTACGTCACCGCCGTCTATCCCAACGGCAGCTGGACGGTGGCCGAGATGAACTACTACGGGTGGGACGTGGTCGACACCAGGACCCTGCGCCCTGGCCAGGACCCGGTGGTCGGCTTCATCTACGGCTGAGAACCCCACACCCGATCCGCGATGGGGGCCGGGGGCGGCGGTCCGCCTCCCGGCCCTCCCTGGCATGGATCATCGGCTAGCGTGTGCGCGTGAGCGTCACCCTGGTCGGCATCGGGGCCTCGCCCGGGAGCGCTGCCGGGCCGGTCTTCGTGGCCAGGCCGGCGACAACCGCAGCAGTCTTCAGCGGCGAGCCGCTGGTCGCGGCCCGGGAGGCCGCGGAACGTGCCGCCCGCCGCCTGGAGCGGCTAGCCGCCG
>CADDZO010000286.1 GCA_902812395.1 bacterium
CCACGAAGCAGGCTTCGTGGGGACCCCAAGCAGGAACCCGGCGCCGCGCAAGCGGGTAAGACCGGGACCGCCACCGGGCAACCGGTGACTGCGGGCCGGATGACTCATGCTCACTGACCCGCAACGGCTATCGAGGCCAGCTGTCAGGCCGGGCAGGCTGAGCTGGCGGAGCTGCTGAGCGCGGCCATCGCCGAGTTCGAGCAGTACCGCACGCACTATTTGCTCACCTACGCTTACGGTCGCCGGCCCGCCTGATCAACGGCCGACGCGCTCGCCGGCACCCGCCGACCCCGACCCTCACAGCTTGATGCTGAGCGCCGCCGCGTAGCGTGGATCGTCCCGTCGGAAGAGATCCGGGTTTCGCCCCCTGGTCACCGCCACCTGATAGGCCAGCACTTGGAGGGGAATCACGGCCAGAATCGGCGAGATCGGTTCGGGCAATGCTGGCAGCTCGAACACGGTGGCCTGAGCAGCCTCGGCAGCGGGGCGGCCCACGAGCCAGAGCGAGGTCCCGATCCGGGCCAGCACCCCTGCCACCTCAGCCGTTCGAGCAGAGGCGGTCTCGTTCGCGTCCGCGACGTGCACGACCACGGCCAGGTCCTCCGGGTTGACGGTGGTGATGGGCCCGTGCAGGAACTGCTCCAGGGGGAGGGCGTCGATGCGGGCGGCGGCCGCCTCCCGAGCTTTGATCACCGCCTCCAGAGCGGTGGCGGCGTTTGGACCCGCCCCGGTCACGTAAACCTGCCGCTCGGCTGCCAGCCGCGAGATCGGCCAGACTTCGTCCTCGCGGGCCAGGACAGAATCGGCCAGCCCCGGCAGCGACTCGAGTGCCGAACGGAATGCGGCCGCATGGGCCAGCCCTCGTCGCTCGGCGACCGCGGTTGCCGCCTGGGCGAGAACGAACATAGCGGCCGTGTGGGACGCGGTGTAGGCGGCCGACCGCTCCCGCTCCACCGTCCGCAGGATCAGGCGTGAGCCGGGGTGCTCAGCGCTCTGGCTCCCGACCGAGATCACGGTGACTCCCTCGGCCGCGGCCCGCGCCAGCGCCCGACTGGAGAACGATTTGACTCCGGTATGGGCCATCACCACCACCGCGTCGGCGGGCCGGAGGGGATACTGCTCGGGGTAGGCGGCGAAGTCGAACGACATCACCGCCCGGGCATCCATGCCAACCCACCGGAGCAGCCACTCGCCGACCAGGGCCGCGTGATAGCTGGTCCCGATGCCGACCAGCAAGATCCGCTCGGCCCCGGCGATGAGGTCGGCGGCCTGGACAGCCGGCTCCCATCCCTCCTCCAGCAACCGAGCCAGCTCGAATGGCTGCCGGTGCATGGTCTGGTACATGGCGGAGTCGGTCGTCGGCGGCCGGGCTGGAGTGTCCATGGGCCAACGGTAGCCGCTCAGTCGCCAGTACTCCAGTCGGGCCCGATCCTGACCTGGACGGCGACCGGGACCCGGCGCAGCAGCTCCTGCATGCCCTCGCGCATGCATTCCTCCAGCCAGGCCGCAACTGCTTCCTGCTCGCTGGCGTCCGCCTCCAGCACGATCTCGTCGTGGACCGCCAGCACTGGCGCCGCCCCGGGTGCCCGCTGGCGGCTTTCGAAGATGCGGCTCAGGGCCAGCTTGAGCCCGTCCCCGGTGGCCGTGCCCTGGACGGGAAGGTTGAGCTTGGCGGTGAACTGGGCCACGTCGACCACCCGTCGGCCGGCGAGGGTGCGGGTGGTGGCCGGGTGGTCGGGCTGGCTACGATGCCACTCGGCCAGGCCGGCATAGGTCTCGAAGAACCGCTGTCGATACCGCTGGGCCTCCACCTCGCTCATCTCCACGCCGTAGACGGCGCGCGCGTACCGGCGCAGGCCCTCGGCCCCCATCCCGTAGAGGAGGCCGAAGTTGATGGCCTTGGCCGCTTGGCGGTCGGCTCGGCTCACCTGGTCCCGACCCAGCACCGCCCGGGCGGTGAGCTCGTGCACGTCCTGGCCCGAGGCGAAGACGTCGATCAGGCGACGGTCGCCGGCGATCTCGGCCGCCGCCCGCAGCTCGATCTGGGAGTAGTCGGCCGTCACCAACACTCGCCCCTCGGGTGCCCGGAAGCAGGCCCGGTAGGCCGAGTCGCGGGGGACCTGCTGGAGATTGGGATCGTGGCAGGCCATTCGGCCGGCGTCGGAGCCGAGCTGGGACCAGCTGGCGTGGATCCGGCCGGTCACCGGATGCAGGTGCTGCAGGAACTCCTTGCCGAAGGCGCCGGTCAGCCTGGCCGCCTCCCGGTACTCCAGTAGCACCGCCACCAGCGGGTCTCTCCCCAGGTGCTCACGGAGGGTCGCCTCCTTGGTGTCGACAAGCTCGATCCCGCGTTCCGCCAGCAGTCGGCGCAGCTCGTCGGGGCTGTTCCACCGACCCTCCGGCTCCACCCCCTCCAGAGGGAGTAGGGGTTGGGAACTCGGGGCCAGCGACTCCAGCTCACGCTCCAGCCGGCGGCGCCGCTCCTCGGCGGCCTCGGCCAGGCGCAGCCAGCGCTGGCCGTCGAGAGGCGCGCCGGTGTGCTCCAGCCAGGCTACCGCCGGCAGCGCTCCGTACTCGATGGCGGCGACTCGGCCCAGATCGGCCGAGCCTAGCCGCTGCTCGAGGGTCTCAATCAAGAGGAGGACCACAGTCGCGTCCCTGGCTGCGTAGAGGATCTGCTCCGAGCGGAGCTCACCCGACCAGTCAGAGCGCTGTTCGGTCTTGTCCAGCTCGAGACCCAGGTACCGCTGAGCCAGATCGCCCAGGCCGTGGTGCAGCCCCGGTACCCCGGCCTCCAGCAGCCGAGCCGCCAGCATGGTGTCGGCCAGTCGGCGACCGATATCCGACGGGGGCTCCACCCCGGTCCCCCATAGGTGCAGCAGCTCGAACTTGAGGTTGTGGCCGACCAGCCGACGCGCTGCGGCCAGCACCGGGGCCAGAGCTCGGGGATCAACCCGGAACGCGTCCACCACCCAGGTGCGACCGGGGATTGCGAGCTGCAGCAGTCGGATCCGGGACCGGAACGGATCCAGCCCGGTGGTCTCGAGATCTAGCCCGACCGCGGGTGCGCCAAGGATCTCGGGCAGCGCCAGCTCCAGGTCGGAAATCGAGGCGATCCGGAGCGGGTCCACCGACAGCTCCTGCCTGCCTGGAGCCACCTCTCCGCCGCCCGCCTTCCCCAGCAGCGAGAGCTGCTCGGGAGGGGCTGGCTCCGCGTTCTCAGGGGTCGTTGCCGGCTGCACGGTGAGCAATCATGCCCTCCCCCGTCCTCGATCCCGCCCACCGCGACCGCGTTGGGCGAGGCCGGCAGCGGTTGCAGGAGCAGGAAATTGGTCACCCCGGCCGGGCGGAGCGGGATCCGGAGCAGGGCGCCAGGCCAGCGGTACCACCCGCCGGCCTCTGGTGAGGAGTTCCGGCCGGCCCGAAAGCACGTTGCGGATTGCGGACCCAGCCGGCTTCGACCGTTGCGGTCAGCATTAGTAGCCAGCCGACCCGCAGCCACCGAGGACCAGGCCACAGCCCTCGCAGCAAAAGACGCGTTCGGCTAGGGACAGCTTGGCTTTCACCGTCCCGCAGCCAGAGCACGTCTTGGAGCTGGGGAAGAACCGCTCGGCCACCAACAGCCGTCCGCCACGCCAGACGGTCTTGGAGCCGAGCTGGTGCCGCACGGTCCCGAAGGACTGGTCCGCTGCGGGCCAGCCTCCGGTTGCGGAGCATCCCGGCCACGTTCAGGTCCTCGACCACCACCGCCTCATATCGAGCAGCCAGCCAGGTCGTGGCCTTGTGCACGGCATCGAGACGGCAGTTGGCGATCTGGGCATGGATGCGCGCCAGCCGCCGCGCGCTCTTCCTGCGGTTGGCAGAGCCGGTCTTTTTGCGGGAATGGGCGCGCGCGGCTCGGC
>CADDZO010000287.1 GCA_902812395.1 bacterium
TGGCCCCGAGTCATCGACCTGCCCACCGCCTCCGGCAAGACTGCCTGCATCGACATCGCCGTGCACGCTCTCGCCGCGCAAGCCGATCGGCCGCTCGCGGAGCGCACGGCACCGCGGCGCATCTGGTTCGTCGTCGACCGTCGCATCGTGGTGGACGAGGCGTTCGAACGCGCCCGTAGCATCGCAGAGGAGCTCGGACGGGCAACCACCGGCCCCCTGAAAGACGTCGCCGACCGCCTGCGGGAGCTCTCTGGCACCGAACGCCCCCTGGCGGTGGGACGGCTCCGCGGAGGGACCCTCCGCGACGACGGCTGGGCCCGCATCCCTTCGCAACCTGCCGTCATCACCTCAACCGTCGACCAGCTGGGCTCCCGGCTGCTGTTCCGGGGCTACGGGCACAGCTTGCTGGCGGCTCCCATCTTCGCCGGCCTCGCTGCCAACGACAGCCTGATCATCGTCGACGAGGCCCACTGCGCCGTCCCCTTCATGCAGACCCTTAAGGCCATCGGTCGCTACCGTGGGCCCGAGTGGGCCGAGGAGCCCTTGCCGAGCCCCTTCGCCTTCGTCGTCATGTCGGCCACGCCGCCTGAGGGACTGCCCCAGGGAGCCATCTTCCCGGGCCGCGATCGCGAGCGAGCCCTCGACGACCCGGTGCTGCGTCGCAGGCTGGGGACCTCCAAAGTGGCCGAGCTGGTTCTGCTCGGTCGTCGGCGGGGCGCCGACGGCGACCCGCTCGTGGCCGAGGCCGTCGAGCGCGCTGTGGCGTTCGTCGAGCAGGGCAGGTGCCGTGTCGCTGTCATGGTGAACCGGGTCCGTACCGCTGTGGAGGTGGCCGAGGGTCTGGGGCCAGCCCTAGCTGATAAGGCCGACGTCGTCCTCCTGACCGGGCGGATCCGGCCCTTTGAGCGGGACGACCTCGTCGATGAGCTCAGCCGCTACCTGAAAGCGAGCGAGCCGGAGGAACCCGAGCGAGCGATCGTGCTCGTCTCGACCCAGTGCCTTGAGGTCGGGGCCGACTTCAGCTTCGAGGCGTTGGTCACGGAGTGCGCGAGCCTCGATGCCCTGCGGCAGCGCTTCGGACGCCTGGCGCGTCTCGGCTCGGACGAACCTGCCCCCGCCGCCATCCTCACCCGTGAGGCCGACCTCGACGCCAGGGAACCGGACCCCATCTACGGCCAGGCCCTCGCCAACACCTGGAGGTGGCTTCAGGAGCAGGCGTTGGCGGATGAAGAGGGGCACCTCGTGCTCGACATGGGCGTGGAGGCTTTGGAGGCCCGAGTACGGGAGGTCGAAGAACTTCCGTCGCTCCTGGCGCCGAGCCCCGACGCTCCGGTGCTGCTGCCGGGCCATCTGGACCTCCTGTGCCAGACCGCCCCGGCTGCTCATCCCCAGCCAGACATCGCGCTCTACCTCCACGGCGAGCCGGGTCCTGCCGAGGTCTCCGTGGTATGGCGCTGCGACCTCCAGGCGGGCGAGACCGATGGGTGGCTTGAGACCGTCGCTCTCTGCCCGCCGGTGAGTGCAGAGATGCTCCAGGCACCGCTGTGGCTCGTCCGGGCCTGGCTGGCCCAGCAGCCTGCGGTTGACGACTCGGCGGACGTGGAGGGCCTCGGGGGCGAGCGGGAGGAATCGCGCGGCCGCATCCGCCCGTGCCTGCTGTGGCGGGGTCGGGACCGTTCCCGCGTGGTCACGGTCGCTGCCCGCATCGGTCCCGGCGACGTCGTCGTGATCCCCGCCTCCTACGGGCTAGGGCCCCTCGGGCAAGCGACCGGTGCGAGGGCGTTGGGAGACGAGGGGCTCGACCTATGGGAGGCCGCGCGTGCCGCTGCCGGGGGACCGGCCGCCGTGCGTCTGAACCAAGCCGTGCTCGAGCCTTGGCTGGACTGCCCGCCACTCAAGGACCTGGTGGCGCTGGCCGCGTCTCCCGTCCCCGACCGAGACGCGATCGGCGACGCTATCCGAGCGGTCTTGGAGTATCGCCGACAGGATGAGGGATCCCCGCCGCCGCCTCCCGGATGGTGGCTAGAGCTCCTCAAAAAGGCCCGGGGCGGGCAGATCGACGCGCACCCGGCGGGCGGTCTGGTCCTCGTGGCACGAGCCCCCCGGCGCCAGGGAGCCGAGCCAGATCTCTTCGCCGACGACGATGACCTGGCATCGGCCGGTGATCGAGAAGTTCCCCTGGAGGAACATTCACAGCTGGTCCGCCGTGCCGTCGAGAGGATCGCTGCGCGGTGCCTGCCGCCGAGCCTGCACCAACCTCTTGCTATCGCAGCCCTGTGGCACGATGCGGGCAAGCTCGACCCACGCTTCCAGGTCCTCCTGCGCCAGGGGGACGAGGTGGCGGCGGCCGCGGCCACGGTGCCCATCGCGAAATCCCCGGGGGTGCCTCGCTCGCCGGCCCGGCGCAGGGCCATCCGGGAGGCGAGCGGGCTGCCTGAAGGGTTCCGGCACGAGATGCTCTCGATGGAACTCGCCCGGCTGTTCGCCGAGAGACCCGACGATGAGGTGCTTGCCGACCTGGTGCTCCACCTGGTTGCCAGCCACCACGGTCACGGCCGGCCCTTCGCGCCCGTGGTGGTGGACCTTTCCCCTCCCCAGGTCTCCGGGACCCTCGCGGGGACCGACGTGAGCCTCGATCCCGAGGCCCGCGCATCGTCGCCGCCGCCGCACCGGCTCGACTCGGGCACCCTCGAACGCTTCTGGCGCTCGAACCGGCGCTATGGCTGGTGGGGCCTCGCCTATCTAGAGGCCCTCCTGCGGCTCGCTGACTGGTACGCGAGCAACTTCGTGCTTGCACGCAGAGGTGATGTCTGATGCCTCGATCGTTCGAATTCGTCGGCCTCGACGGGACGAACCCACTGGGCTTCTTGGCCGCTGTGGGGACGCTCGTGAGTCTCGAGCAAGCTGGTGTCGGCGAGCCCAGGCTCCGATGGGAGCGAGCCACCCGCTGGGCCCCGATCCTGGAGGGTGTCGACGCCGAGGACGAGGAAGCGCTGGCGAGGATCGTAGCCCGCTCCCTCCGCGGCAGGCTGGTACCCAAGGACGCCGAGGGCCGGCGGCTGGCCGCGCAGAAGGAGATGGAGCGTGTCAAGAAAGTCATCGATAAGAAGAACGCCGAGATCAAGAAGCGCCGTCTGCGCGGCCACGAGCGGACGGAGGCTGAGGAGCGAGAACTTCGGCCACTGCAGCGCGAGTACGAAGAGAAGCGCGGCCAATGGCTAAAGGCTCTCCGAGCGGCTGTCCCCCGGCCGGAGCTCGCGCTCGGAAAACGGATCGACTGCACGAGGGGCGAGTACCGGGAGCATGCCGCGACACTAGTAGCTACGGCTCACGCATCGGATCGCGGATCTCTTGACATGCTCGCAGCTTTCGGCACCGACGCCGTCTGCCAGCGAAGGTCCGACAGCATCGAGCCCACCCCGTTCTGTTTCATCAGCGGATCGGGGCACCAGTTCTTCCTGGAGACAGCCCGAGAGCTCCTGGGGAAGGTCGACGCCGACCGCGTTCATCGGACGCTCTTCCGGTCATGGGACTACCGGGACCAGCGTCTCTCGATGCGATGGGACCCGATCGAGGATCGCCGGTACGCGCTCATGGGTCGTGATCCCACGGCGTCGGGGAACAAGGCGCGAACCGTGTGGATGGCCAACCTCCTCGCCTACCGCAGCCTCGTCCTGTTCCCCTCCGCCCCGATGGGTCGACGGCTTCAGACAGCCGGCTGGGATGCAAAGCAGGCGAGTTTCACCTGGCCGCTTTGGGGCCATCCCCTGTCCGTGGACGGCGTCCGTTCGCTGCTCCAGCTGCGGGAACTCGTCGAAGAGCGCCCTGACGTTCTGACCATGCGCGCTCGAGGGATCGAGGCGATCTACCGTGCCCGGCGGATCGAGGTCGG
>CADDZO010000288.1 GCA_902812395.1 bacterium
CGGTTCGCATGACCCGGTTGCCCCTGGCCTCGTAGTCGAGCGCGTCCTCCGCGGTGGAGAAGGAGCGGAACTGGGCGATGTCGGTCCCGGCCGCAAAGGCGCGCCCCCCGGCCCCGGTCAGCACCATTGCCTTGACCGAACGGTCGGCGTTGACCTCCTCGCAGACCTCGACCAGCCGCTCGTACATGTGCCAGGTCATGGCATTGCGGGCCCGGGGTCGATTGAAGATCACCCACTGGACCGCGCCCCAGCGCTCCGCGATCAGCTCGTCCTCACCCTCGCCCGGCTCGGTCGCCAGCACCAGCACATCGCGGCTCATGCCCGCGCCTCCGCCGCCTGGGCCGGGGTCGCGATCACCCTCGCTTCCAGCAGTCGTTCGATCTCGTCGTCGCTGTAGCCGAGCTCGCGCAGCAGCGCCACTGAATCCTCGCCGAAGAGTGGGCCGGCTCGTTCCCTCCGCACCGGAGTGGCTGAGAAGCGCATGGGGTTACCGAGCTGACGCACGGTTCCCAACCGCGGGTGGGGGGCGTCCCAGAAGAAGCCCCGGGCCAGAAGGTGGGGATCGTTGAAGACCTGATCGTAGCGCTGAATGGGGGCGCAGGGAACGCCGGCGTCCTCTAGGAGGGCCAGCCAATGAGCGGTGGGATGGGTCCTAGTCACGGCCTCGATCGCGGTGATCAAAGAGTTCCGATGCTGATGCCGAAGGTTGACATCCTGGTAGCGTGGGTCCTGCAGGAGTTCCTCCAGTCCCAGGGCACGACACAGGGCGGCCCAATTGCGAGGTGAAGTGGCACCAATCGTGAACCACCCGTCTGCGCTCCGCACCGCCTGGTAAGGGGCACCGGTCTGGTGGGCGGAGCCGAGCGGCCTGGGGACCTCACCGGTCGCGAAGTACCGACCCGCCTCCCAGATGGCTAGGGACACGCCCGCCTCGAAGAGGCAAACGTCGATGTACTGGCCGCGGCCCGTTCGCTCCCGAACGTACAGCGCGGAGACCGCGGCGAGCGCTCCGTAGAGGGCGCAGACCAGATCGCAGATCGGGACCCCGACCTTGACGGGGTCGCCACCCGGCACGCCGGTGATGCTCATCAGCCCGCTTCGGGCCTGGGCCATGATGTCCAGGCCGGCAAACGGAGCCAACGGGCCATCCTGTCCCCATCCCGAAGCGGCCACGTAGACGAGCCGCGGGTTCAAGTCCGCCAACCGCGGGTAGTCAAGCTCGAGGTCCCGCATCGTCCCCGGGCGCAGGTTCTCCACCACCACGTCTGCGGTGCGCACCAGCCGCCGGAACACCTCCTTGCCCGGGGCCGTCTTCAGATCGAGCGCTATCGAACGCTTGTTGCGATTGAGGCGGACAAAGGGGGAACTCTCCCCGTTCAGAAACGGCCCCGTCCGCCGGACCTGGTCGCCCCCGCCCGGTTGCTCAACCTTGATCACCTCGGCGCCCAGGTCGGCCAGCTGCATGCCGCAGAAGGGGCCGGCCATATAGTTCCCGACCTCAAGCACCCGAATGTCAGTCAGCGGTGTGTCCGCCATCTCCGATTTCTCTACATGCCGCTGGTCACGTGGACCCCCGGCCCGCCGACCAACGGCGCCGGTCCCAGCTCGGCTTCGTCGGAAGCGGTGGGATAATTTTGAAGGATACCCGCTAGCAAGGCGCCCACGATCAGGTTCATGGTCGCGTTCATCAGCGGCGGCAGGGCAGCGAAAGCGCCGAAGTTGGCTGCTGCCAGCACCGCGCCCAGCCCCGAGTTATAGACCCCAGTATCGAACATGATCGCCCGTGACTTGCGGTCGCTGATCCGCAAGGCACGGGCAATCCCGTACGCAACCCCCAGGTTGACCAAAATCAGTGCCGTGGTAGTAACGGTCACGATCGGGATCCAGTGCAGGTTGGCTCGAATGGTGGCGGCCGCCGGGCTGATCAGGCCCAGCTCGATCAGGTAGAGGAGAACCGCAGAGATCAAGGGCAAGACCGGTTCGCCCCGTTTGAGTCGTTGCTCGCCCACTGCGTACCGGATCGCCAGGCCGAGCACGACCGGGACCAGCACGATCTCCACCATCTGGATGAATAAGGTGAGGAAGTTGACGGCGACGAAACGGCTGGCCAGCAGCTTGGTCAGACTGGGCGTGATCAGGGGAGAGAGCACGGTGTGGATGAAGGTCAGGCTGACCGCAAGTGCGACCGAGCCGTGTCCGATAAAGGAGAAGAGGTTGGAGGAGACCCCAGCCGGCACCGAACCGTCAAGGATGGTTCCGGCCGCCAGCTGCGGCTGGTGGGAGTACACGACTAGGGCCGCGATCCAACCCCCGAGAGGGACGGTGATCCACTTGATGAAGAAGCCTGCAACGAGGGCCAGGGGGCGTCGGACGAGGTCACCCAGGGCACCCAAGGTCAGCGTGAGGCTCATGACCAGGATGACCCCGCCCAGCAGGTAGGTCACATAGGGGTGCAAGAAGAGGAAGGGATGGGGCTGGAGGTAGGCGACGATCCCGAGCAGGATCAGCCAAAGCGGCATGAGCCGGTTGAAGAGGAACCGGAGCGGTGCCACCTCACGAGCACCCCTGCGCTGCCCAACGATCAGAAGCCTTTCTCATCACTCCTCCACCTCCCAGTTTGGTTGTTTGAATATTGTCTACAATCTACCATAAATCTCTTCCTAGAATAGATCTTTATGGCGACGAGCGCGGGGGCGGCGGCACTGGACCTGCCTCCTCGGCCTATCGATCCCCCTAGCGTCGTCCAGTTGGCTGCCGACGCCATCCGGTCCATGATCCTGGCCGGCGAGCTGCGTCCAGGAGACCGCCTGGTGGAGGAGCGCCTCACAGCGCTCTTCGGCATCAGTCGGCCGCCCCTGCGCGAGGCGTTGCGATTGTTGCAGCACGAGGGGCTCGTGGTGCGTGCCGCCCGTCGCGGGGCCATGGTGGCTCCCCTCAGCGAGCAGGATGTGCACGAGATCGTCACCCTTCGTCATGCCTACGAACGACTGGCCATCGAGCTAGGAGTCCCGGTCTTGGACCCCAGTCGTCTCGAACGCTGCCGAGAGGCGTTGCAGTCGATGGCCGATGCTGCTCACCGAGATGATCGTGCTGCGCTCGTGGAGGCGAGCTTCAGCTTCCACCTCGCCGTGGTCGCTCTCGCCGGTCACCGTCGCCTGGAGGAGGCATACCGCTCCTTGTACTTCCAGATGCGACTGTGCATGGCTCTCAACACCTCCATCCGCACCGAGCGGTACGAAACGCTTCAGGACAACGTCGAGCGCCATCGCCGGCTGCTGGAGCTGATCGAGAGAGCCGACCAGGAGGCGGTGTTGGCCGAGCTCCAGAGCCACGGCGACACCACCTTCCTCGCCCAGGTCCAAGGCCAGACTACTTGCCCCGGAAAAGTGGGATAGTCTCCGCTGAATGTCCGCGGGCGTGGTGGTGGAGGAAGAAGTAGGCCGTCCCCACAGCTGGCCACGACCCCTGTTTGGGGGGGTTGGGGGCTCACTTGCTGAAGCAGGATCCGTGATCCACCTCCAAAGCCAGAGTAGCCGCAGCACTTGTGTCGACCAGGCACCGCACGCGAGACCGGGGACAGGGTGGCCAATGGTGATTCATGCACGCTGCGGAGCACCCCCGCCGGTCTGCCCAGCAGGTCGGCTTTGGCCTGGGCCAGGCCGCACTTTTGGCTCCGTCGCCCATCGCACGCATCGCATCTGCCAATCCAGCCGCTGCCGGTCGGCCGGGTCGACCCGAGCTCTGGGGGCTACTAGAAGCCCGGCCGAAAAGGTGCGGTGGACTGAGCCTGGGGGCGGCCAGGTCTGGGAGAATAGCGGCGATCCCGTCAGCCGTTCCGCTCAACATCCTGGAGAACGTCGATGCTCGGTCGCCGCAG
>CADDZO010000289.1 GCA_902812395.1 bacterium
TGAGATCATCGAAATGGAAATGGGGGTCATGCCCGATCATGTGCATTTGCTGGTCTCGATCGATCCCCAGTTCGGCATCCATCGGTTGGTGCGTCTCTTGAAGGAACGCTCATCGCGTTTGCTCCGAGAGGAATTCCCCGGTTGCGCAGTCGATTGCCAACGTTCTGGACCAGCAGGTACTTCGTCGCGACAGTAGGAAGTGCCCCGCTTGCGGTCATCAAGCAATACATCGAAAACCAAAAGTGGGTCTGAACGCACTCCATCGTTCGTCTGCGAGCTCCTCCTGCGGATCACGTCGGACGGAGCGCATATCCTGAACAGCCGAGCCGGTCCCCGCGGTCCGCGCAGGGGATCTGGCCGGCACGCAGCCGGGCCTCCACCGATTTGGCGTCGGGCTCTACCCATCTGCATATCGGTGCACCTCGCATCGATGACGATGGGGGGCCCTGCGATCTCTGGGCAGAGAATGTGTGTGGGGCCCTTCCCCTCTTAGGGCGGTCACCATCCTGACACCACGCGCTCATCGACGCGTCGCGGTCTCCATCCCGCGGGCAAACCCAGGCCAGCACCCGGCCACGATCACGATGAATGACGGATCAGCCGGCTACACGCTCAAAACGAATGGCGCTCTACAGGTGGCTGTCGGTTGGACGAAGTGCCTGGGCCCGCTGGAGTTCCGGATTGCCCAGGAGCTAGAACTCCTGGCGGGGGCGTCCCCGGAGCCATCGATGACCGTCGGTTGAGGCGGCCAGTGCTCTGCGAAGGGGTCGAACGCCCGGCGAGGACCCGATACAGGTCTCGCCGAGACCAGCCCAGGGCGGCGGCCGCCCGGGTGAGGGCCGATGTGGGCACACCCTCCCTGGCCAGGTGCGAGAGCAGACCGGCCTCGCCCGCTCGAGTCGGAGCCAACACTACCAGCGAGCGTCCGCGCGCGGCGGACAGCTGGCCCCGCAAGCTGCCTACAGTGCCGCGCACGGCGGTCTCGGCCGGCCGGGCCGCGTCCAGTGCGACCAGTGCTGCTCCCTCGCCTCGCAATCGCTCCGCCGCGGCCAGGAAGTCCGTCAGGCGAGCGCCGGGCACGGAGCACACACAGATCGCGGACGCCGGCAACTGATGCGGGCGACGACGGTCCACTCGGACGATGCACACTGGTGCCTCAGGCTCGAAGCCGGCCAGGAGCAGCACCGCCATCTCCGGAGCCAGGCCGACCGGCTCCACCTCGGCACCCACCTGGATGGCCGCTGCTGCCAGTCGCCGGGCCAGATCCTCGGTGGCCACGTTCTCGGTGCGGCATGTCACGGTGTCTCCAGTGCGCAGGGCGGCGACTGCCTCCTCCGGTGTCGGCATTCCGGGCATCGCCGGCTCCCCGACGGTGAGCGTGGACGGATCGGGCGCAACCAATCCCACTCTGAGCAAGCCCCCGGTCGCTCGGCGCCCCTGCACGGTCACCACCACCCGGGTGTCGGGATGGGACAACTCCGCGACCAGCTCCCGGGGCAGACCCGCCGCCCCTACGTTGGCCCCCACGGCAAAGGTGTCGGGATCACGATGCCAGCTGCGCCGGACCACGATCCGGCGCTCCAACCGAAAGCCGGCATGGGCGGTGGCCCTGACCACGGCCCGGTGGACGCCGGCGCACAGCGTGATGGCCAGCTCGCCCTCCCAGCGCCGCAGATCGTCTCGGGCGACGGCGGTTCGTACCCCGACGACACAGGTGGCGCGGGGGCTGATGACCTCGTCCAGGCTCAGCTCCCAGCTCGAGGCATGGGTGGCACGCACGGCGGGATGGCCCCAGGCGGTGAAGGTGACGGTGGCCGTTCCCATTCCCGTGTGCTCACCTTACCCACAGGCCAGCGCCCGGAGCGAGACGAAGCGGGGTCGGAGCCGGCCGCCGGCCAGCCGCCGCGCCCAGCTGCTCCGCAGCCCTGCGATCTCGTCCGGCTCCAGCTGTCTGGCCTCGACCAGGGCGAGACCTCGCTCCCGGTAGGCCGGCGCCAGCACCCGATGCGCGTGCTCGACCGTGACCTCGGGCAGATCGCGGACCTCTGTTGGAATTGGATCCGACCAGACGTCGGCACCCAGCACCAGATGGACGCTGGCGCCGGGGGCAGCCAGCTCCCGGATCCCGTCCAGAACCGCGGGCGAGGCGAGGACCAGACCGGCCAACAACCGGCCCCAGGGCAGGACCACGTGGACCTCGTCCGCACGGCCGCGCAGCTCCGGGGGCGGCTGTTCCACGCTGGCCCACACCAGGAGCAGGTTGGGCAGCCCGCCCCGGCTGGGCTTGCGCTGCGCCCGCCAGGAGATCTCGCGCATCCGGTCCCGAGCGGTGTCCAGCCCAACCACCAGCCGATCGGGGTGTTGGCGGGCGAGCCCGTAAGCGAAGCGGCCATCACCGGTGCCGACGTCGACCGCGAGACTCCGGTGCCTCGCCAACAGGGCTTCGAACTCGGGGGCAGACAGCTCTGCCAGACGGCGGCCACGGACCACCTGCACCGCCGGCATGATAGGCGGCCGCCTCGATTGACAACCCTGCTGGGGTTCGATAAGGTTCAGGCGGCCAGGGGCGGACACACGATCTGGGGGGGCCCGCCCCGCGGCCGCCTACCCGCTGAGGAAGGGCGGATCCGGGGAAGCGGAGCCGGCTTTCCGAGGGAGGAGGCAGCGTCGGCAATGGCCGAGACCTTCGCCCGACCTCAGCGGCTTCCTCTCCCGACTTCATCATTGGTGAGAGGTTTGCTGAGGAGGAGCGCATGACAGAGGTCGTTTCGCCACTGACCGGCAGTGTGTGGAAGATCGAGGTGTCGGTGGGTGACCGAGTGTCGGAAGGGGACACGGTGGTGGTCCTGGAATCGATGAAGATGGAGATCCCGGTCGAGAGCGAGGTGGCGGGTGAGGTGGCTGAGATCCGGATCCGGGAGGGGGAGACGGTGAACGAGGGGGAGACGCTCGTAGTCTTGCGCTGAGCTTCGCCGATGCCCCCGAGCAGCGGCAGCCCCCTTAGAGGTTTCTCATGGGACGAAGGGGGTGGCGCCCTGCCGCGCCGCCGGCGGAGACGCGCATTCTCGATCCCGACGCGCGACAAAGCGAGAGCGATGGGGGCGGCTCGGCCGGCTCTGGCAATGGCGCGGCCGGGGGTCCGCCTTCGGATCCGTCCGTTGCGAGTGACTAAGCGTTAGTAAGCTCACGAGTCATAGCCACCGGTTGCTGAGCGGTCTTACCGCTCTCGAAATGGGAATCCCCACGAAGCAGGCGCAGCTGGGTCTTACCGCCTCTCCACTGGCCCCTCTGGCACTGACGGTGAGCATGAGCAAGTTCTTTGGCGGCCCGGAACCGGCCGCACTCGGGTCCTCAGGTGCTGCGCCAGTGAAGCGGCGAGGGAGGCGAATAGCGGAGGCGCGTGGGGGCCTTCGCAGCCGGGGCCGGTAGCGGTTCCGGGTCGTTGGCGACTACCTGAGCCAGCTGGTCCACGGCCCGCCGCAGGCAGTGGAGCGCTCGGCGTGCGCTCTCGTCCCGGACGTACGCGGAGTGGACGTCGAGCCGCTCCAGCTCAGCTCGCACCGCCTCCAGCGCCCTTTCCCGCTCTTCGCGACGCATCTTGCAACCCTCACCTTGGTAAACGCGTGAGCGCCGCCTGCGGTCGCGGGCACACTGGCTGGGGCTGGTCGCCTCCACCGACCCGGTGCCACCAGGTCGAAGCTCTCCGGATCCAGCCACCGGCTGCCCTTGCTCCGGCCGAGACCCCACTCAAGGCGGCTGCTGGCGGAGCGCGCGGCAGCCGGACCCCCTCTTCTCTTCGCCCAGTCTCTGGAAGCCCTTGGAGCGACAACCGGGGTCGGTAACTGTTGGCGTTTAAAC
>CADDZO010000290.1 GCA_902812395.1 bacterium
CCGCCAGACGGTGTCGCCCTCGGGCACGCTAGCCCCGGATCGGCCAGGCCGGCTCCCGGCCTGGCCGATCCGGGGCTAGCGTGCCCGAGGGCGACACCGTCTGGCGGACGGCGGCAGCATTGCGCCAGCGGCTGCTGGGGGCACAGCTGCTCTCGGTCCGCCCGCCGGCCCTGGCGGGGCTGGAGGGTCGTCGCCTGGAGGGGGTGGAGACGCTGGGCAAGCACCTGCTGCTGCGGTTCCACGACCTGTACCTCCACACCCACCTGGGCATGCACGGTGCCTGGTACCTGCACCGCCCCGGCGAGCGCTGGGGCCGCCCCGTCCACCAGGCAGGGGCGGTGTTGGAGTTCGATGGTTGGGTAGCCGTATGCTTTCGCCCCTCCCGGGTGGAGGTGGTGCGGCGGCCCAAGCTCTCCCATCTGGGCCCGGATGTGCTCTCCACCACGCTGTCCCTGGAGGAGGTGGTGGCCCGCGCTCGGGCGCTGGGCCCGACCACCCTGGGCGAGCTGCTGCTGGACCAGCGGGTGTGCTCCGGGATCGGCAACGTCTACCGGTGCGAGGCACTCTGGGAGCTCGGGTACGATCCCTGGCGCTCCAGCGCCGAGACCGGCGACGCTGACCTGCGCCGACTGTTCGAGGTGGCCAGGGAAGCCATGCTGAGCAACCTGGGAACCGGGCGGCGTCGCTTCTCCGGTGGGCGGCCGCCGGCGGTGCACGGCCGCGCCGGCCGACCGTGTCCCCGGTGCGGCGCCAGCATCCGGGTGCAACGGCTGGGCGAGCAGGCCAGGCTGGTCTACTACTGCCCTGGCTGTCAGCGCTCAGACGGAGACGGTCCTGCGCGCGGCCCCCACCACCCGACGGACGGTGGGCAAATACCAGCCCTCCAGCGACGCTGCCGGATAGGGCACGTCCCAGGCGGCGACCCGGGCCACGGGAGCGTCGAGTGAGAAGAAGCACTCCTCCTGGAGGGTGGCCGCCACCTCGGCGCCGAAGCCGGCGGAGAGCGGTGCCTCCTGGACCACCACCGCCCGCCCGGTTCGCGCCACCGCTGCCGTGAGCCCTTCCACATCGAGGGGAACCAGCGTCCGCAGGTCGAGAACCTCGGCCGAGATGCCCTCCCCTGCCAGCCGCTCGGCCGCCCGCAAGCAGAGCTCGACCGCGGCGCTCCAGGCGACCAGGGTCACGTCGGTTCCGGGACGGGCGACCCTCAGCCTCCCGAAGGGGACGACGACGTCGCCCTCCGGGACCTCCTCACGACCCTGCCGGTAGAGCCGTTGCGGCTCGACGAACAACACCGGGTCGGGATCGCGGATCGCGCTCAGCAGCAGCCCCCGGGCATCGGCGGGGGTGGCCGGGCAGGCCACCTTGATCCCTGGAGTCTGGACGAACTGGGCCTCGATTGAGTCGGGGTGGAACTCGGGAGTGCGGACCCCGCCACCGGATGGAGCCCGGATGGTGACCTGGCAGCCGAACCGGCCGTAACTGCGAGCTCGGTATCGGGCGAGCTGGGGGCCTATCTGCTGGAATGCCTGGTGGGTGAAGCCCAGGAACTGGATCTCGGCCACCGGGACCAGGCCACTCAGGGCCAGACCCACGGAGCTGCCGACGATGGCGCCCTCGGCCAGCGGCATGTCCACTACCCGATCCGGTCCGAACCGCTCCAGCAGTCCCTCGGTGGCCCGGAAAACGCCTCCCAACCGTCCGACGTCCAGGCCCAGGACCAGCACCCTGGGGTCGCGCTCCATCTCGAAGGCAAGCCCGTCTCGGATCGCCTCCACGATGTTGCGCTCGGCCATTTCAGGGCTCCTGCACGTGCTGGAGCAGCTCCTGGCGCTGGCGGCGCACCCGCTCGGGGGGCAGCGCATAGACCTGGTCAAACAGATCCTCGGGGCGGGAGGGGGGCATGGCCAGCGCGGCCTGGACCGCAGCCTCGACCTCCTCTGCCACCTCGGCCTCCAACGCCGCCCGCGCCCCTTGGTCCCAGAGGCCGAGCCAGGCCAGGTGGGCCTCCAGGCGCGGGATCGGGTCCTCGCACTCCGCCCGCTCCAGCCACCCCGGGGGCAGATAGCGGCGGGGGTTGTCGGTGGTGTTGTGGAAGCTGAGCCGATAGGTGACGCACTCGATCAGGGTCGGTCCCTCGCCCGCTCGTGCCCGCGCCACCGCGTCGGTCGCCGCCTCGAAGACCGCCAACAGGTCGTTGCCGTCGACCTGGACGCCAGCGAAGCCGTAGCCCTCGGCCCGCCGGAAGAACTGTCCCGCGCTCTGGACCTCACGGCTGGTAGAGATCGCCCACTGGTTGTTCATCAACAGAAACACCACCGGCGCGCGGCGCACTCCGGCCAGGTTCATGGCCTCGTGGCTGTCGCCCTCGCTGGCTGCCCCCTCGCCGAAGTAGGCCATCACCACCCCAGGCCGTCCCTGCAGCCGAAGCCCCCAGGCCAGGCCGACCGCGTGCTGGAGCTGCGTGGCCAGCGCCACCTGGTTGGGGAGCACGTTGACTCCGTCCGGGATGCGAGTGGCGGCCGGAGAGCGGCCCATGGAGCGGCCCAGGATCCGCTCCAAGGGATATCCGTGGCGAACCAGGGCCGGCAGCTCGCGGTAGGAGGGTGCGATCCAATCCACTGCCGGATCCAGGGCCATCGCGCTGCCGACCACGCTCGCCTCCTGGCCCTTGACCGGGCTGTGGGTGCCGAAGCGGCCCTGCCGCTGGAGGGCGGTGGC
Source organism: bacterium (assembly GCA_902812395.1). Lineage (GTDB taxonomy): Bacteria > Chloroflexota > Dormibacteria > Dormibacterales > Dormibacteraceae > CADDZO01. The sequence continues at coordinate 2,722 of CADDZO010000290.1, forward strand.
GCGAGCGTCGACCAGCCGGCTGAGCAGCATCCAGCGCAGGGCTTCGACCAGCTGCTCCGGGCCCAGACGGGAACAGCCGCCCTCGACCAGACTGCCGTCGGGCTGGAGCAGGCGCCTCACACCTCTATTGTCGGCGCGCCTCAGCGTTCGTGAGCGGAGGCCTCCTCGACCGAGCGTTGCAGCCCCCGGATGGCGTCGGGCGGGACCGGCGCCTCCTCCAGCCAGCCGAAGACAGCGTCCGCGATCCGGCGCCAGGCGGCAACCTGGCGGGAGATGGCCGACCCCCAGTATCGGCGCGAGACCAGCGCCGAGGCCACTCCGCCGGCGATGGTGCAGCAGAGCACGCCGCTCGTCAGCTCGACCCATTCCAGCCAGCTGCCGGGTGGGTGGAGGATCCCGAGCAAGGCGACCCCCAGTCCTAGGTTGACCACCACACAAGCTGGCAGCACCAGGCGATAGCAGAGCTTGGCCCGAATCGATGTGTCCATTGCGCCCCCCCAGGTCCCCGGCGAGACCCCCTCCACTCCAGGCCTCGCCGTCCAACAGCATGGCCAACCGGGGGGCTCGCGGCCATGGGACTTGTGTCCCGACCGACAAGCCAGATGTCAACCGTCTGGCTCGGGCCAGGGGGCGTTGAACGGGAACATGCGCGATGCGAGAAGGGTGGAGCCGTGAGGCCGTAAAGGGGGTGCAATCAGTCAATTAGCTTCAGCTTGACGGGACAACCCCGACCGGGCAGGGACGAGATGGCCAGTTCTGGCCATTGACGTAGGACCATCGGGAGGGGTTTAGTTCACATTGCCCAACGCGACGGGAGGGACCCAGGACACTGGCCTCGCTGCCCGGGCGTGTTGCCGCCGGCCGAACGGAGGAACTGAGGCTAGGTCGGGACAAGGAGGACTGGCAGGAACGGTGGGACTGGCTGCGGCCATGGATCGCGAGGGCACCCAGGACTCACAGCGCCGAGGAGTGGAGCTGGAACAGCTCGCCCGCCGCCTGGAGGCGGAGGCCAAGCGCCAGCTGGCACGCGAGCTCCACGACACCGTGGCCCAGGTGCTGACCAGGATGGTGGTCGAGATGGAGAACTTCAAGCTCGACCTGGGCGGCCAGGAGCAG
>CADDZO010000291.1 GCA_902812395.1 bacterium
CCGCGCAAGCGGGTAAGACCGGGACCGCCACCGGGCAACCGGTGACTGCGGGTCGGCTGGCTCATGCTCACTGATCCGCAACGGCACGGGCACGACGTCATTGGGAAGACAGGTACGGCCCGAGGCAGTGCGCTCGGTCTCCGGAGGAGATTCTGGGCTCGACCAGCAGTCGGACGAGCCGCTGGTGCTGGTTGAATGCCCTGGCGGATCCGGGCGACGAAGGTCCGACCCTGCGGGCCGGCCGGTTGTTCAACACAAGCTACTGGCGCTGGCCCGCCAGGGGCTCCCGCTCCTGCTCAAGCTGGCCAAGGCGGTCATCTCGCGACGCCGTGACTCGAAGTCGAGAAGTTCGATGGCCTGCATCTGGTAGAGAGGTCAGCGATCACCGCTCGGTCTCGGCCAACTGGAGGCGGTGATCCAGCCGCTTCAACCCGGGTGGACGCGCTGGAGCTGCTGGTCTGGGATCATCTCCGCTGCGCACTGCTCTGGCCCGACATCCTGCTGATCGAGAAGGCTGCGCTCAACACCCCGACGACGAACCGCCCAGCGCCCAGTTGGGGCCGGGGGCAGGCGGGTGGAATCCGCCTTTGTCCGGCGGTCGCCGCCGAGTGCAGGCGCAGTATCGGTGGTAGGTGGGGCTTGTCGCCCCAACCAGTGGTGTCCTGGCAATAGGCGTCGTCACCGTGGTCAGGGGGCACGGCTGGGCGTCGGAGATGGCCCCGTCTGCCCAGTCGCCTGGTCCGGTGGGGCGAGGGCGCAGAGCTCGAGCAGAACCTCGTGCACGGCAGGCGGCCCCGCCAGGATGTCGCCGCTCTCCAGCCAGCCGTCGCCTCCCGACCAATCCGTGACCCGGCCGCCCACCTCCAGGACCATGGCCGCCCCGGCTGCCACGTCCCACGTCCCCAGCCCCAGCTCGAAGAAGCCTGACAGGGTGCCGGAGGCGCTCCAGGCGAGGTCCAGGGATGCGGCCCCCGCTCGGCGCAGGTCCTCGAATCGCTCCAGTGCACCCCGGAAGACCGGGAGATACCGCTCCAGCCGGTGCTTGATGCGGAAGGGGAAGCCGGTGGCGACCACCGCCGTGCTGGCGTCGCCCCTCCCCAGCCGAGGTAGGGGCTGTCCGTTCAGCGTCGCCCCTCGGCCCCGCTCGACCGCGAACTCCAAGTCCAGGAAGGGACCGGCCACGACACCGGCCACGGGCGTCCTTCCGTCCAGGAGGGCGACGGAGACGCCTACCACCGGGAACCCGCGGGCGAAGTTGGTGGTCCCGTCCAGTGGGTCCACCACCCAGCGCGTGCCACCGCGGGCGCCGCCGCCTTCCTCGGCCAGGGTCGGGATCCCCGGCGTGCGCCGTGCGAGGATCTCCAAGATGGCCGCCTCGCTGGCGCGGTCGATCTCGGTGACGTAGTCGCCGCTGCGCGACTTGCGCTCCGCCCTCCGCCGGCGGAGACCGTCGTTGCGAAGGACGGCCACGCCCGCTCGGGCTGCCTCCAGCGCGACCTCGACGATGGCTATCGCTCCGCCCCCAGGCCGAACATCGCCTCCAGGTCGTGGCGCGAGAACTGTTGGAAGGCGACCATGGTCTGGGTGCGCTCGATCCCCTCCAGCCGCGCGATGCCGCGGGTGACGACCTCGGCCAGCTGCTCCTGCTCGCGGACACGGACGATGGCGACGAAATCCCAGTCGCCGGTCACCGTGTAGACCTCGGCCACCCCGTCCAGCTCTGCCAGCTGAGGCCCAAGCGTGGGCAGGGCGGCCCGGGTGGCTCGGACCAGGACGATCGCGGTCAGCACAGGCGGAGTCTATCCCTGCCGTTGCGGGTCAGTGAGCATGAGTCAGCTGACCCGTAGTCACCGATTGCTCGGTGGCGGTCCCGGTCTTACCCGCTTGCGCGGTGCCAGGGCCTACCTCATCGCCGTGTGCCCAGCACTGTTGGCTCTTACCTCGGCTCCACAGGCCTTTATCCTCTCCTTCCCACTGAAGGCGGGCCGCAAGGGCACGGTCGAGCCGGAGCCGAAGGAGGCCTTCCGGACGCTCACCTCGGTGGTGGATGGGGTCCAGGTCACGATGGAGCTCGCCCACTACCCGATCCGGATCACCACCCACAAGGGCAAGGTGCTGGAGCTGCGCTAGGTGGTGCGCCGAGTGGGGGAGCACCAGACGGTGGTGGTGACCAGCCGCCAGGACCTGGACCCGGTCACGGTGGCGGTCCGGATGTTCTCGCGCCTGACGGCAGGAGAACTGGTTCACGTACGGCCGCACCCACTTCGCCCTGGACGCCATGGACACCTATCAGGTGATCGCCGACAACCTGGAGCGGCCGGTGCCAAACCCGGCCCAGGCCGACCTCAAAGGGCAGCTCACCGCGGCCCGGGCCAGGCTGACCAAGCTGATGGCCGCCAACAGCGTGGTCGGGCTGGAGCCGGAGGAGCGCAAGTGGGTGGAGGCGGAGCTGCGGCAGGCTCGGGAAGAGGTGTCCGCGCTGGAGGCCCAGCTCGAGGCCACCCCGACCAAGGTGCGCCTGCGGGAGCTGGAGCCGGAGGCCCGCCAGCTTGCCCCTGAGCAGCGGCTGCTGGCCCACGCCATCCGCCTCAGCGTCTTCAACGCCGAGTCGGCGCTGGCCTGGCTGCTCGCCCCCTCCTACCGCCGGGCGCAGGACGAGGCCCGCTCCGTGCTGCGGGAGGCGTTCAAGGTGAGCGGTGACCTGCGGGTGCTGGACGGGTACCTGGAGGTCCGCTTCAATCCGCTCTCGGCCCCACGGCGCACCGCTGCCCTGGCCGGCTCTTCCCGGTGCTGAACGACACCCGGACCCGCTATCCGGGTACCGCCCTGGTCATCCGCTATGCCGTCAAAGACCGGGCCTGAGCGCCAATGGGCAGCCTGGCCACCTGCCTGTCCCCGCGCTCGTTCGGCTTCACGTTGCAGAATTTCTCTCCCTGGATCAGGAGTTCTGGATTCGATCGACCGGAAATCTCACAGTCCGGTTCCAACGCCTCCCGCCTGCGAGCCTTTCGGTGTGCCTTTCCGACGTGCGGCAAAGTCCCGCCTTCGCTATCCGCAGGGTCGATCGTGCTTCACCGCGGTTCATCCAGTATGCAGCTCGGGCCATTACCCACTCCAACTTGGGCGCTCATGAGGCAATGGCCGACGAAATGCGGTCGTGATCACCGACGGCCAGCGAACCCTGGACGGGCTCAGCCCCTCCCGGTTCGCCGCCGAGGTTGCCGTGGCTGCCGAATGCGTGGTGGCCGATCGGAGCCGCGTGCTTCTATCTCGAAGTTCACGCCCCCTGGTTTGGGGCTGCTTCGAGGTTGACCATCCTATCGGCGCGCTCCGCTCACGGTAGATGACGGCGCGCGAGCCGATGGGATCGCCAGCGCTGGACACCAAAGCGGTGGATATCGCCCCACAGCCATAGCCATAGCCGGTTTCCTCTCGATCGACGCTCGGTTGGCAGCCTTCCGAACTCGAACTGGCGATGTGAAGACAGGCTGGAGGTTGACCACCCTTCATGCGCGGCCGACTCACCTTATCCCGATCGAGAGCATCAACAGATGTGTCATCGGCGGGTGGAAGTGGCTTCTGCGCTCACTCCCCCGTGGCGGTCCACGTCCGGCCGGCGGGCAGGATTGAAGCCCAGGGAGCCGCTCCACGGCCCGCATCCAGGGTTGGTCTACAGGCAGCCGGCTCCGGGTACGATAGCAGGTTTTCCGGGCAGTCGCCGGGATGCGTGGGCACCAGCCCCGGAACCGATCTCTGGTCGGAGGTGAAGGGTGGGACGCAGGAGCCTCTTCTGGAGGATGGTGCACCTCTACTACCTGGGCCGGGCCGTCAACAAG
>CADDZO010000292.1 GCA_902812395.1 bacterium
GGCCTCCTGGTAGACGCACTTGGAGTTCTCACTCCACCAGGCCAACTCGGGGTTGCGCTTCTTCTCCACGTTCCACAGCCGATGGAGATCCTCGGCCGAGTACCACTTCTTCTCGGCTGCGTACCGCTCCTTCACCCTGGCCAGACCCCAGTTCCAGGCGTAGCGCGCCACCCCGACATGGGAGCGGAGCCTCCGCTCGGTTGGCAGCCGCTCGCCGACCGGTCGCGGTGCTCCACCACAATGGTGGTCACCGACCCATCACGCAGTAGGGCCAGGAACTTGCGGCGCTTGCCGTTCAGTGCGGAGCCGACCTCGGTCACCACGCGGCCGACCGGAAGTCCCTCGGCTGCCGCCCACGCGGTCACCCGGGCAACCTGCCGGTCCAGGTCAGACCTCTGGTCGGCGGAGGACACGCGGGCATCCACGGCCGTACTCCCCGGAACGGCACTGACCGGTGGCTGGTCCACCAGGATCAGCCGGCCGGCGCGGTGCGCGGGAACTGGGAGGTTGCCTTCCCGGAACCAGCGGTAGGCAGTCATAGGATGAACGTCCTGCTGCCGCGCCCACTCTTCAAGTTAACCCCTACATACTACCATAGGTTCAAATGCCAACAGTTACCGGCCCCATGCGACTGCGCACCATCTCGATCAGCCTCGCCCACTGGGTCGAGGGCCAGCGCCACGGCGCTCAGAACGGTACTTCCCGCCGTTGTTGGGGCCGATCAGCCCGTTCATTCCGTCGGCGAGGCCGAGCGAAAAGACGTAGTCGTTGCTGTCGCAAACAGCAAGCGGGAGTTGGTGCTCTCGATTCTGGTCAGCTTCATCCGAGTTCGAGTTCATGCCCGAACCACGGCCCCTGCGGATGGACGACAGCGCCCCATGGGGCTGGCGGGGCTAGCATGCCAAGGGCGGACTGAGCATGCGATCAGGAAGTCGTTCCGAGCCGTACGGAACGTCAACCGCCCACACGAAGAGACCAGCTGCGCCAACCGGCAGCATCCTCGGCGATCGACCATATCGAGGCTGGCAGTGCCTCTTCTCTCCAGGCCCGACCCCGTGTCGAGTACGAACTGCCCCAGTCAGTAAGGGGGACCACCTCCCCTGATCGTCGCCAGAACGTTGGCAACCAGTGGCCCCCTTCGCCGGATGGCTCCGGCAGGAAGTCCGGAGGCCCCCGCTGGCTGTGCCGAAGGGTAGGCGACGTCCCAATGAGCCCCGGGCCGGACGCCGCGGCTTCGACCCCCCGCCCGGGCAGGGACGAGCTTCCCTCATTGAGATCGGCGTGGCTCCGAAGCGCCCTGGAGGGCCCGCCAGATCGCCTCCACGCCCGGACGGCCGGTGTCGGGGCTCACCGAGGTGATGCCCCCACCCGGACCACCCGGACTCTCGTCCCTGGAAGGCCCGCACCCGTTCCGGATCCTGGTGGGGCAGCAGGCGCGTCGAGACCTTGGCCCGGGAATCACCGTCTTCGTCCTCTCGCCGGCGAAACGCCACGTGGGCGTCCAGCGTCGGCCGAGCCAGTGCCGTTCGACGGCCGTGAACCTGGCTCACCGCCAGAGCGGCATTGATCGCCGCCCGAGCCCGTGGGAGCGCCCGTCACCCGACCCCACGCCGAGCTCAGAGGGCCGAGCCGGGGCGCCGTGCCTCCCCTGGCAAGCGCCCTCCGTCTCTTCGCTCAACGACCTTGGCCCCACTCCAACGCGAGAGCGACTGCGCGGTCCAGGGCCCGCACCGACAGCTCCAGGTGCTCCCGCCGGGAGTCCTCCTCCCGGGTATGGCTGAGGCCACCCAAGCTCTGGACGAAGAGCATGGCCGTGGGCACGCCGGCTCGCGCCACCTCCGCGGCGTCGTGAAGAGGGCCGCTGGGTAGGCGGTGAGCGGCGCCTGCCACCTCCACCACCGCGCGCTCGCACAGGTCGAGGAGTTCGGGGTGGAAAGGGATGGGATCGATCCGCCAGATACGTCCCCAGTCGACGTCCACGCCCTCCTCGGCCCCGATGCGCCGGCTGGCCTCGCGCACGCCCTCCAGCATCTGCTCGAGTCCTCCCAGGTCGAGGTGACGCTGGTCGAGGGTCACCTCACACTCCCCTGGCACCGCGGTGGGGATGCCCGGGGCAACCGTGATCCGGCCGACCGTGCCCACGCCCCCCTCGCGCTTTGCTACCTCGCGCACCTCCAGGCTCAGCCGAGCCGCCGCCAACAGCGCGTCGCGGCGCAGATCCATGGGGGTGGAGCCAGCATGCGCAGACTGGCCCCGAAACCGCACCAGGTGGCGCTCCACCCCGCAGGTGCCGGTCACCACGCCAAGGGGAAGCCCCAGCCGCTCCAGCACCGGCCCCTGCTCGATGTGGAGTTCCAGGTAGCCAACGGCATCGCGCAGGAACCGACCCGACGCCTTCATTCGCTCGAGCTCCACGCCGCAGGCGGCCAGGGCCTCGGGCAGCGAGGTCCCCTCGCGATCGCGTAGACCCCGCACTTCCTCCAGGTCCAGGGTGCCCGAGCAGGCACTGGAGCCCAGCAGTGAGCGACCAAACCGTGCCCCCTCCTCGTCGGCCCAGCTGACCAGCCGCACGGTTAGGGGCGGCGGTCCCCCTACCGCCAGATGACGTAGGACCTCCAGGCCGGCGAGCACGTTCAGGCATCCATCGAGCCAGCCTCCGTTCGGCACCGAGTCGAGATGGCCTCCGATCACCAGCGAGCGCGCAGAGCGGCCATGGAGGATCAGCCACTGGTTGCCGGCCTCGTCGATCGTCTGGTCGACCGGCAGCTCGGTCGCCTTGCCGGCAAGCCACTCCCGGGCCCGGAGCCAGGTTGGCGTCCAGGCCAGCCGCTGGGCGCCGCGCTCGTCGCCGGTCAGCCGCTGGAGTTCGCGGAGCTCCGCCACCGTCCTGGTCGGGTCGAGCGGGCTCACGCTCAACTCGCCGTTTCCCCCCACCGGGAGGGCGCGGCCCCGCCAGCCTCCCGCCCGGCCGGCGTGGGCGGCTCAGGCGGCCGCACCGCGCGTTACCGGGAGCGCAGTACCGAAGGGAGCACGCCGGACGAATTGCCCGTCCCCGGGACTGCCGACCAACCGGTCTCCCTCGACCACGACCTTGCCCCGCACCATGACCAGCGCGGGGGCGCCGACCAGCTCGGTGCCCTCGAACAGGTTGTAGTCCACTCGCGAGTGGTGAGTACGAGCAGACAGCGTTACATGGCGCTCGGGGTCGAAGACCACCAGGTCGGCATCGCTGCCCACGGCGATACAGCCCTTCCTGGGGTAGAGACCGAAGATCCGGGCAGGATTGGTCGAGGCCAGCTCCACCAGCCGGTTGAGGGAGATCAGCCCCTTCCTGACCCCGAAGTGGTGGAGCATCATCAGCCGGTCCTCGATACCCGGCCCACCGTTCGGGATCTTTGAGAAGTCGCCCCGCCCCAACGTCTTCTGACCGTCGAAGTTGAACGGGCAGTGATCGGTGGAGACCACCGAGAGCACGTCCGTGGCCAGCGCCCGCCACAGATGCTCCTGGTGCTCCTTGGGTCGCGGCGGCGGCGTGTAGACGTACTTGGCCCCCTCGAAGTCGGGCCGCTCCAGATAGGTCTCGTCGATGAAGAGGTACTGGGTGCAGGTCTCGCCCAGGACCTTCCATCCGGCCGCCCGGGCCCGGGCGATGGGGTCGATCGCGTCCCTGCAGGTCACGTGGACCACGTACAGCGGGGCGCCGGCAACGTGGGCCAGCTGGATGGCCCGGTTGGTGGCTTCGCCCTCGACCTCGGGCGGACGGGTCCGAGCATGCCAGATGGGCTCGGTGTGACCCTCCTCCAAGGCCCTCCGGACCAGCACGTCGA
>CADDZO010000293.1 GCA_902812395.1 bacterium
GGGTCTTGGAGGCCGTAGTGGGTGGGGTCGGAGCGAGGTTGGGGTTGGTGGCCGCGGTCTGGCTGGGGCGCATCAGGTGGGTGAGGGCGAACCCGATCACGAACAGGCAGAACAGCCCCGCCACCCCGATCGCGATCCGGCGTGTCCAGTTGGGTGACTCGGGCGCCTGGGGGGGCGGGCCGTAGGCGTTCGAGTAGGTGAAGGAACCGGGAGGCGACGGCTCCGCTGGGCGATAGGTGGGGCGGTCGTTCGACGGCGGTGAAGAGGGCTGCCATCCCCCTGCGTAGGTCGAGGTGGGCTGTGGCTCGGCGGCAGTGAACGGCGACGAGTACACCGGCTGCCCGGCTCCCGAGACCGGCTGATGCTCGAAGGGGGAGCGAGCTTCACCAGGTGACCCGCTCGATGTGTCCTCTGCCCCTGGCTGCTCGTAGCCGGGGTAGGCGCCGTAGGCGCCGCTACGGTAGTCCCGTTCCTGGGGGCGATAGGCCGGGTCGCCCTGGTCGGGTCCCGGCCCCGTCGCTCCTGGTTCGTATCGTGGGTAACCCGTGTACGGCGTCCCCTGGTAGTAGGGAGCGTCGTCCGCCTCCGCCGACTGCTGCTCCGGCTGGTAGTACTGGTCGTCTCCCAAGTAGGGCTGCTGGCCCTGGTCCGGTTGGTACGGCTCCGACTCGGGTCGCCCGTAGTAGCCCTGGTCCTCTGCCGACGACGGTTGGTAGGGGGGTTGGTAGCCCGGTTCGGGCTGCTCGTAGTAGCCGGGCGGCTCCGGCTGCCGGTAACCGCGTCCCCCAGCGTCGCCCTCCCTTGCGCCCTCGTCTTCCGTGTTGCGGACGACGATCGAGCGCTGGAGCCTCCCGCAGGCCGGGCAGTGGATCGCGTCCGGATCCAGCTCCGCCCCGCAGTTGAAGCAATAGGGCTTCATCTGGCTCATGAGGGTGGAGCCTATCAGGATGGCCCAGGGGCCGACCTGGGCTGTCACCCTGCCTCAGACGCCGGGAGGTCCGAGCGCGCCGTAGGTACCGAACAGCCGCACCTCCGTCGCCGAGGTCTCCAGCTCACGGAGCGCGGCCTCGGTCCGGGCCGGGTCGGCTACCTGGAAGTCCAAGAAGAACCGGTACTCGAACGGGCGGTCCGGGATCGGACGGGACTCCAACCGGGTGAGGTTGACCCCCCGAGCCGAGAGGCACTGGAGGGCCCGGACCAGGCTCCCGGGCTCGTGAGCGGTCACGAACCCGAGCGAGCACTTGGAGCCAGGGTCGGCCTGTCCCGGCCGAACCGGGTCCCCTCGCTCAGCGACCACGAAGCGCGTCCGGTTGGAAGGGTCGTCCTGGATGCCGGTGGCCAACACCTCCAGCCCATAACGGGCGGCGGCCGCGGCGCTGGCCACCGCGCCCAAACCGGGCTGGGGACGCTCGGCCAGGCGCCGAGCGGCGCCAGCGGTGTCGTGGTAGGGAATGGCCTCCAGGCCCCGCGCCTCCAGGTAATGGCGGACCTGGGCCAGGGCCTGAGGATGGGAGAGTACCCGCCGGATGGGGGCACCCCGGAAGCCGAGCAGACAGTGGCGGATGGGCAGCACGTACTCTCCGACCAGCCGCAGCCCTGCCCGCTCCCAGAGCAGGTCGCATACCTCCCGGACCACGCCCCCCAACGTGTTCTCCACCGGCAGCACCGCAGCCGTCGCTTCCCCGGCGAGTACGGCCTCGAAGACGGCGGCAAAGGTCCGCCGACCGAGCGGGCGGGCGCCCGGGAAGACCGACAGCAGTGCCTCCTCCGAGTAGGCGCCGGGCTCGCCCTGGTAGGCGACCGCGGCGCCGCTGGCAAGAGCGACCGGTCCCCACCGGGCCTCGCTGAGCGCCGGCACCCTCAATCGTCCTGCGTGCGCGGCTCGAGCCAGGTCATCATGCCCCGCAGCCGCTCGCCCACCACCTCCAGCTGATGCGCGGCGTGCTCCTGGCGCATGCGCAGGAAGTTGCTCTGGCCCTGGGCCCGGTTCTCGTCGATCCAGCGCTCGGCGAAGCTGCCGTCCTGGATCTCCCGCAGCACCTGGCGCATGGCCTGGCGTACGTGGCCGTCGATGATGCGAGGACCGCTGACGTAATCGCCGTACTCAGCGGTGTCAGAGACCGAGTAGCGCATGAAGCCAAGCCCGCCCCGGTACATCAGGTCCACGATCAGCTTCATCTCGTGCAGGCACTCGAAGTAGGCCAGCTCTGGCGGGTAGCCGGCGTCGACCAGGGTCTCGAAGCCGGCGGTGATCAGGTGGCTGACCCCGCCGCAGAGCACGCTCTGCTCGCCAAACAGGTCGGTCTCGGTCTCGTCCTTGAACGTGGTCTCGAGGATGCCGGCCCGGCCCGCCCCGAGGGCACGGGCGTAGGCGAGGGCGCGCTGGAGCGCCCGGCCGCTGGCGTCGCGGTGGACGGCGAGCAGGGCGGGGGTGCCGCTCCCCTCCAGGTAGGTGCCGCGGACCAAATGACCAGGTGCCTTGGGCGCGATCATGGCCACGTCGACGTCGGCCGGGGGCTGGATCTGGCCGAAGTGGATGGAGAAGCCGTGTGCGAACATCAGCATCATCCCCGGCCGCAGATGGGGCTCGATCTGGCTGCGGTAGAGCTCGGCCTGGCCCACATCCGGGGTCAGCACCGTCACCAGGTCGGCCTCGGCTACCGCCTCCGCCACATCCAGGACCCGGAGCCCGTGACGCTCCGCCTTGGCCCGGGACCGGCTCTGGGCGTGGAGCCCGACCCGGACGTCCTCGCCGCTGTCGCGCAGATTCTGGGCATGGGCGTGGCCCTGGGAGCCGTAGCCGAGGATGGCAACCCGCTCTCCCAACCGCTCCGGGCAGTCAGCATCGTAGTAGATCTTGACGGTCATGGGGACGATGTTCCTCCGGTGGCCGGGCAGGCCGGCGACGAAAATGCGGAGCCCCCGCCCGCAGGCGAGGGCTCACGTCGCGAAGAGGGTGCTTTCCAAGTCTGCATCCTAGCCGACACCCGTCGTCGCCGATAGTGAACCGGCCACAACTAGAGCCGACAGAAACTGTGGTCCGGATACGAGGATCTAGCGGTTCGCGCGCCCTCGCCTGATCAGGACCCAGATCCCGATCGCGATCAGCATCAAAGGGAGCAGGACCCTGCCGGCGCCGAAGGGCTGGCCGCTGACGTGCACGATCCCCTCAAAGAAGACGGCGCCGAGCAAGAACAGGATCACCCCCCAGCTCAGCGTCCGCCACCCCGCGCTTCGGGTCGCGTGCCCGCCGCCGACTGTCCCCTGCAGCCACATCCCGGCCCCGACCGCCCCGGGGACGATCAGGGCCCAGACGTAGGCCCAGGTAGCGAAGAGGTCGAACGCGTTCTGGACGATCAGCACGATCCCGGTCACTGTGATGACGGCGCCCGGGATCGTGACCGGGGCGAGATCCTGAGCCGCCAGCCCGATCCCGACCAGGGCCAGGCCGGGGACAACGATGAAGATCGGCCAGCCCCAAGACTTGAAGTCCAGGAAGAGCTGGTACGGAGAGATGAACTCCACCCCCAGGTAGACGACCCCGACCAGGATCAGGGCCACCCCCAGGACCACCGCCTGCCCGCGGGTGGTGCGTTCCACAGGCGCAATCTACTGCACGCTTTGCGTTCCTGCCCTCCAGTGGTCAGGCGCGGCGCCGAGCCAAGGCTCGGGCGGCGGACGTGTGGCCGGGGCCTAGATGATTGATTCCGATTGCTCAGTGGTCGTAGGCGACCAGCGAGCGCTTGTCGTGGAAACCGGTGAGCCAGTTGTGCCAGACCCC
>CADDZO010000294.1 GCA_902812395.1 bacterium
GGTCACGTGCGCGGCGGTGGCTGGCCCGGCACCATCCGGGAGCTGGACGCTAGGACCGAGCCAGGAACGGGAACCGGTGTCTGCCTCCCAGCCGCCCAGGCCGCATTTCGTAAGTGTCTTACAGCCTGTGTGCTGTATCAGTCTGGGAGTCCACCGGAAGGTCCAAAACGGGCACCGCCTGCACTCGGCCCCGGGCCACGGGGTTTCCGGCGTCTAGCAGGAATACGGACAGGACCCCGGACTGGAGGCCGGACTGGAAACCGGAGAAGTCACCATGGCCGACAGTGAGCCTTTCCCCATTTGCGGATGCGGATGGCAGCATCCCTTCCTGCGGCGTGGCCCCACACGTGACCAGCGGGGACTGGCCCCAACGAACAGGCGGCATCAGTCGCCCGACTGCTCGCCCCGGCCGGCTGGCAATGACGCTGTGCGGACCAGGTCCAATTCGCCGTCTGCCTGCAGCTTTGCCATATCAGGCACCCAAGGTCCCCCCCGCAGGTACCTCATAGGTACCTCGCCCGGCCGGACAGTACGTCCGAGCACGCCAGGAAGCGCCCGCCCGTGCCGAGGAATGCCACCAGGTGGTTGATGACCTCGGCCAAGTCCGATGATCGCGTTCATGGGGTGTCGGCCGACGCGGCACCCGGCCAGGTGGCGTCTCAGGAGTGGTGTAAACGGCTCGGGCGCAGGATCCGATCCGGTTGTGATGTTACGCGGCGGCCGGGACATTCTCGGTGGCTGTCTCGGCGTGTCGTGGCGGGGCGAGGAGCTCGCGGCGAAGGTCTTGCAGCTGCCGCAGGGCTTTGGGGGTCATGGTGAGCCCGCGCCAGCCCCGGGAGGCCCGGTCGAGCACGGCCCAGACCAGCGACAGGCAGGACTGCTCGCCGGGGAGCCGGCCGATCACCTTGACTCTCCTGCGGGTTTCCCCGAAGGTGCGCTCGATCAGGTTGGAGTGCCGAATGCGCTTATGGTGCTCCTTCGGGAACAGCAGGTAAGGGACGAGCGCGTCCAGGTTGCCCTCGACGCAGGCCACCGCAGACGGGTAGAGCGGCTTCCACTTGGCGGTGAACCGGGCGGCCCGGCGGCGGGCTTCGGCGACGGCGGTGTGGCCTTCCTGCTCGATCCCGTCGAAGATCGCCCAGTAGTCCCGCTTCACCTCGCCCTGGGCGTGCACCGGCACCTTGGCGATCACGTTGCGGCAGACGTGAACCAGACACCTTTGATGCAGGCTGGCCGGGAAGGCGCACTCGATCGCGGCGCACAGGCCGCTGCCGCCGTCGGAGATCACCAGCAGCGGGGAGCTGAGGCCCCGGCCGGCCAAGTCGTCCAGCAGGGCCCGCCAGGCGTCGGCGGACTCGGCGGCGCCGGGGGCCAGGCCCAGGAATACCGGCTGCCCGTCGGTGTCGATGCCCCAGGCCACCAGCACCGGTTCAGCCTTGGCCCCGGGATGCATCTTGAAGAACGACCCGTCCAGGAACAGGTAACCGATCCTGGTGCCGGACAGGTCGCGGCGCTGCCACGCCTCGAACTCCTCGCGCAGCCGCTGGCAGATCCGGCTGACGGTGGTGCGGCTGACCGCCGCCTGCTCTCCAAAGACCTCGGCGAGCATCGCCTCCACGTCCCGGTCCGACAGCCCCCGGACCCAGCAGGAGATCACCAGGGTCTCCAGCGCGTTGCTGCGGGTCACTTCCTTACCGAACAGCTGATCGCACAGAGCGGAGTGGGCGTGGCGCAGCTTCGGCCGCTGCACCTCGACCGCCCCCAGCGCGGTCTTCAGCGTCCGCGGCTTCTGCCAGCCGTTGCGGTAGGCCGGCGGCAGGTCACCGGATTCTCCAGCGGGACGCCGCTCATACCGGCCGCGGCCCAGTTCCCCGCAGACGATCTCCTCGATCACGCTCTGGAACGTCAGCCGCACCGACAGCCGGGCCACCTGCTCGACCACCCCCAGCAGGCTCCCGCTGTCATCGGCCTCGAACAGCTCGTGGATCTGGGCACGGATGGCCTCGGTAGGCGATACTCGACTTGCCACGGGTGTAGGTCTCCCTTCCTGAGTTGGTCCTCATCGAGGGAACCTACGCCCGTCGCACGTTTACACCGGGGATGTGACGCCACCCACAAGCTGGTGCCCCATCCACAGGAGGCATCCCACCTCCGGGAGATATTCCGCCTGTTCGTGGAGGAACGGCTCGGCACCCGCGCTATCGCGGACGAGCTGAACCGGCGCGGTGTTTCCAACCGGACCGGCAAGCCGTGGTCGGGGCACACGATCAACCGCATCATCGCCAACCCCGCCTACGCCGGTGACATCGCCTACGGCGACGTCTACGTTGAGAACGCCCACGAGCCGCTGATCAGCCGCGAGACCTGGCGCAAGGCCTGTGAGATCGCCGCCGGCCGGGCCGACGCCCGCACCCAGCGGGCAATGAGCGGCAGCGACTACCACCTCACCGGGCTGATCACCTGCCCCGCGTGCGGGCACAAGTTCATCGGCACCGCCGCCACCGGCCGCAACCGCGTCTACCGGTACTACACCTGTTTCTCCCGCAGCCGCTACGGCACCCACGGCTGCCAAGCCCAGCGCCTCCCAGCCGACGCCCTCGACACCGCGATCATGCACGCCCTCGCGGACTTCTACACCAGCCACACCGACCTGATCACCGACGCCGTCACCCGCGCCCAGGCCCGCTACCGCGACGGCCACGCCGACCGCCGCGCCGAGCACGCCGCCCTCCTAGCCCATATCACGCAGAAGGAAACAGCGATCGACCGCTATTTCACCGCGTTCGAGAATGGCACCATGACCGAAGAAACCGCCGGGCAACGCCTCCAAACGCTGCGCGGAGAGATCACCCAGCTCACCGCCCGCGCCGAGGAACTAGCCGACGCCATCGGCGCCGAACCCGCCCCACCTCCCCCCGGCGTCATCGAGCGGCTGCAAACCTACCTGGCCGACGTCATGACTGGCGGGACTCCCGGCGAGCGCAAAGCCGCCATCGAAGCCTTCATCGCCGAGATCCGCCTCACCGAGGCAGGAGTCATCCCTGTCTTCCGCATCCCAGGGCCACACACACCCATCCCCGACGTAAGCAACCACGGCGGCGCAGACGAAGTCACGCGAACCTGCGAGCCGGTTCGCGCAATGGGACGGTCGGTGGAGCTAAGGGGACTCGAACCCCTGACCCCCGGCTTGCAAAGCCGGTGCTCTTCCAGCTGAGCTATAGCCCCGCGCGTCGGCCTTCCAAGGTTACCCGCCGCCCGCTGGTGCGGCCGCTCATGTCAGGTGAGCGACTTCGGTTCCCACCGCCGCGGGGAGGAAAGCTGGATCACCTGCTGGCCAGCCGGGACGGCTGGGCGGGACGGTGATTTCGGCGGCGATTTCGGCGGCACCCGGCCGAGCTTCAGCGCCAGCGCCGGGCACATCTCCACCGCCTGCTGCGCCTCCTTCTGCAGCCAGTGCGGAACCGGGCCGTCGAGAATCACCGGGTACCCGTGCCGGTCGAGGTGGATCATTTCCGGGACGAGATGGGCGCACAGGCCATGGCCCTGGCACCGCGTCCAGTCCACGGTGAACCGTAGCTGGTCCGGCGGCGAGGGCAACGGCAGGACACCCTGGACGGGCCGCCCGCATGACGACTGGAACACGTGCGCCGCGAGATCGTCGGTGAACACGTTGAGCGCGGAGAGGACGAACCGCGACGCGCCGTCTGGGTGCGAGCACGCGCCCCGGCCGCGCACGGCCGGGGCGCGTG
>CADDZO010000295.1 GCA_902812395.1 bacterium
AGCGGGCGCCCCCGAGCTGGCCCAGGCCGCCGCTCGAGAGCTGGCGGCGCGGGCCGTGGCCGTCGCCCCCGACCTCGGCCCGGAGCGGTCGAACCAATTCCAGGAGCTCGCGTCCTATGTCGCCAACCGGACCCGCTAGCACCTCCGCCAACGGCAGCGCGCCGGCCACGGTCAGCCGCAAGGCCGACCACATCCGGATCAACCTGCAGGCCGACGTCAGCGGCAAGGGCATCGACAACGGCTTCGGCGAGTACCGCTTCCTGCACCGGGCCCTGCCCGAGATCGACCTGGACCAGGTGTCGACCTCGACTCGCATCTTCGGGCGGCGGCTCAGCGCTCCCCTCCTGATCTCCTCCATGACCGGTGGCACCCCCGAGGCCCGTCGGATCAACCGCAACCTGGCCGAGGTCGCCCAGGAGCGGCGGCTGGCGATGGGCCTGGGCTCGGGCCGGGTCCTGCTCGAGCACCCCGAGGTGCTGGAGACCTTCGACGTGCGCCCGCTCGCCCCCGACATCCTGCTCTTCGCTAACCTGGGCGCGGTCCAGCTGCGCAAGGGGGTGGACGCCGAGGCCTGCCGGCGGCTGGTGAACCGGCTCGGCGCCGACGCCCTGATGCTGCACCTGAACCCGCTCCAGGAGGCGGTCCAGCCCGAGGGCGACGGCTGCTTCGGCGGCCTGCTGGAGCGGATCGCCCGCCTCTGCCGCGGCCTGGAGGTGCCGGTGGTGGTGAAGGAAGTGGGGTGGGGTATCGCCCCCGACACCGCCCGCCAGCTGCTCCAGGCCGGGGTGGCGGCGGTGGACGTCGCCGGAGCGGGCGGCACCTCCTGGAGCGAGGTCGAGCGCCACCGCATCGCCGACCCGGTTCGCTCCCGGGTGGCGGCGGCCTTCGCCGGCTGGGGCATCCCCACCGCAGAGGCCCTGCGCGCCGCCCGCCGGGCGGCTCCCGAGGCCCTGATCTTCGCCAGCGGCGGGATCCGGGACGGCATCGAGGTGGCCAAGGCGGTCTCGCTGGGGGCCGACCTGGTCGGCATCGCCGGCCCCTTCCTGCGCGCCGCCGCCCGGGGGGTGGAGGCGGTTCGGGAGCTGGCCGCCGAGCTGACCGAGGTGCTGCGGGTGGCCATGTTCTGCATCGGCGCCGCCAGCCTGGAGGAGCTGCGGGGCAGCCCGCGCCTGGTCCGAGCCGGGGAGCGCTCACCCTTCCACGTCAGCACCCTGACCTATCGCACCGCCGGGCCGGGGCAGTTCATCGACATCACCGAGGACGTGGAGGCCACGCTGCGGGCCAGCCAGGTGTCGGAGGGCATGGTCCACGTCTTCTCCCGGCACACCACCGCCGCCATCCGCGTCAACGAGAACGAGCCCCTGCTGCTGGGCGATTTCCGCCGCTTCCTGGGCGAGCTGGCCCCGGCCGGGGCCGCCTACGAGCACGACGACATGAGCCGTCGCCAAGACGTGCCTCCGGACGAGCCCCGAAACGGCCATGCCCACCTCCAGCAGCTGCTGCTGGGCAACAGCCAGACCCTGCCCGTGGTCGGCGGTCGGCTGGGCCTGGGTCGCTGGCAGCGGCTGTTTCTGGTCGAGCTCTGCTCGGCTCGGGAGCGACAGGTGACCGTGCAGGTGCTGGGCCGGTGAGCGGCTACGCCGAGCTAGCGGCGGCCGACGCCTACTGCCGGTTGCTGGCCCGCCGGCACTACGAGAACTTCGTGGTCGCCTCCCTGCTGGTGCCCCGGCGGCTGCGTCTCCACCTGGCCCGGATCTATGCCTTCTGCCGGACCACTGACGACCTGGGCGACGAGAGCGGGCCCCGGGCCTCGGAGCGGCTCCGGCGCTGGCGGGAGGAGGTCGAGGCCCTCTTCGCTGGCGGCGCCCCGGTCCACCCGGTACTGGTGGCGCTCAGGGAGACGGTGCGCGAGCATTCCCTGCCGGCAGCGCCGTTCACCGACCTGATCCGGGCTAACGAGCGGGACCAGCAGGTCGGCGCCTACCAGGACTGGGACGAGCTGCTGGCCTACTGCCGGCTCTCGGCCGCCCCGGTGGGGCGGATGGTGCTGCGCCTCTTTGGGCTGGAGGGGGCGGAGGCGGAGCGGCTCTCCGACGACGTCTGCATCGGCCTGCAGCTGGCCAACTTCGCCCAGGACGTGCGCGTCGACGCGGAGAAGGGTCGCTGCTACCTGCTCGGCGACGAGGTCGCGGCCCTGGGCGTGGCGGGGGCGGTGCGGGCCCACTGCCGCCGGGCCCGCGACCTCCTCGCCTCCGGCCTGCGCCTGGAGGCCATGGCCCCCTGGCGCCTGCGTGCCCAGCTCGCCCTGTACCGGCTGGGCGGGCTGGCCATCTGCGATGCCATCGAACGGGCCGAGTTCCGGACCGACCGGGTCCGGCCCCGGGTGGCGGCCTCGACCAAGCTGGGGCTGGCGGCCCGGGTCCTGTCTTTGAGGAGGATGGATGCGAGCCCTGGGCCAGCTTGAGCCGGCCCCGACGCTGGAGCTGCGCCAAGCCGAGCGCTACTGCCGGGAGATGGCCCGGCGGGAGGCCCGCAACTTCTACTGGGGCTTCGTCTCCCTGCCTCCCGACCAGCGGACCGCGATCTATGCGCTCTACGACTTCGCCCGCCAGGTCGACGACGACGCCGACCGCGCCCAGGTTCCTCTGGCCGAGAGCCTGGAGCGGCACCGCGAGCGCATCCGGGAGGCGGTGCGGGGTCGCTACGCCGACCCGGTGACCATGGTCCTGGCCCGGGCCATCCATCGGCACCGCATCCCCGAGGCCGAGCTCCAGGCCCTGGTCGACGGGGTGGAGGCCGATCTGACCAAGCACCGCTACCGGACCTGGGCCGAGCTGGAGGGCTACTGCCGGCTGGTCGCCTCCACCATCGGCCGGATGTGCGTCCGCATCTTCGGCTTCGAGGACCCGGCCGCGCTGGAGCGGGCGGACGAACTAGGGATCGCACTCCAGCTGACCAACATCCTGCGCGACGTGCGCGAGGACGCCGGCATGGGGCGGGTCTACCTCCCCGACGTGGAGCTGGCCCGGTTCGGGCTTTCCGACCGGGACCTCCTCGGTGAGCCCGGCCCGGGGTGGGAGGAACTGGTCGCCTTCCAGGTGCGGCGGGCGCGCTACTACTTCGCGGGCGGGATCCAGGTGTGTCGGTACATCCCCCGCCGGGCCGCCGCCTGTGTCGAGACCATGGCCGGGATCTACCGCCACATCCTGGAGCGAATCGAGAGAGACCCGCGGCTGCCGCTGCGGCGGCGGGTTTCTCTCTCTCCCGCCCGCAAGCTGGCGGTGGTGGTGGGATCGTGGGCGCGCATGAACACGCGCATCAGGTCCTTGTACGAGAGCACCTGCGGGTCGTAGCTGATGTCGATCACCTCGGCGTGGCCGGTGGTGTGGCTGCAAACTTGCTCGTAGCTGGGGTTGGCCACCGTGCCGCCGGCGTAGCCGGGGATGGCGGACTGCACGCCCTTCAGCAGCTCGAACTCCGACTGCATGGCCCAGAAGCAGCCGCCGCCGAAGACGGCGTGCTCCACCGGCCTGGCCTGGACGGGGCTGGCGGCGAGCACCAGGACGCCGGCTGCCGCAAGGGCCTGGCCACGAACAGTCTCCCCGAAGGATTGCCGCAACTGGGCCAGGACCGATGCTGCCATCATTCGATAGCGGGAAACAGTTTGCTGCCGCTCACTAAAAATGCCACGAAGCATGTTGGTTCCTCCCATTGC
>CADDZO010000296.1 GCA_902812395.1 bacterium
GCAGGCCAGTGCCCGGATCGCCCCGCCCTCCTTCAGCAGCGCCGGCGGGTCCTCCACCAGGGCCCGCTCCAGCACCGAGGCCAAGGCGGCGGCGCCCCGGGCACTGGCCTGCAGGGTGGCCAGGCGTTGGCGCAGCAACGGCGACGCCATCTCCGCCTCGGCCAGCACGGGCAGGGCCTGCAGGGAACGGCGGAGCTGGACCAGCTCCCGCGGCGAGGCCAGGCCCTGGGCAGCACGAGTGACCAGCCGCTCCAGGTCGCCGAGCCCGCGCAGACCCTCCCGTAGCCGGGCCCGCCCCGACGCCTCGGCCAGCTCCTCCACCGCTGACAGCCGCAGCTCGATCGCCTCCACCTCGCGAAGCGGGGCCCAGAGCCAGCGTCGTAGGCGGCGCGCGCCCAGCGGAGTCACCGTGCGCTGGATCAGCCCCAGCACGCTCTCCAGGTCCAGGTTGCGGAGGGTGGCCACGTCCAACTGCATGGTCTCCTCGGGGGAGTAGGTGCGGATCCGGAAGAGGCCGGGTTCCACCCGAACCTGGTTCTCCTCCAGGTACTCAAGCACCACCCCAGCGGCGCCGACCGCGAGCGGCGCCCGCTCGGCCCCGATTGCCTCCAGATAGCGCACGCCCAGCCGATCGGCCAGGCGCCGACGACCCCGCTCCGGCTCGAAGCGGTACTCCTCGACCTGGGGCGGGCGCAAGACCTCGGCCGGGCCCAGCCGGTCCAGCTCCGAGTCCAGCCGCTCCGCCGCCAGCTGGCAGAGCAACAGCTCGCCGGTGGACACGTCACAGGCAGCCAGCCCCGCCTCCGTCCCCCGGGCCCGGGCCGCCACCAGCCAGTTGGAGCGAGCTGGCTCCAGGTAGGCATCGTCCAGGACCGTACCCGGGGTGAGGACCCGGGTGATCTCGCGTCGGACCAGCTTGCCCGAGGGCTCCTCGACCTGGTCGCAGAGCACCACCTTGTGCCCCGCCCGCAGCAGTCGGCCGACGTAGGCCTGCCAGGAGTGGTGGGGCACGCCGCACATCGGCGCCCGCCCCTCGCGCATGGGGCGCGAGGTGAGCGTCACCCCCATGATGGGGGCCGCCCGGATGGCATCGTCGTAGAAGAGCTCGAAGAAGTCGCCCAAGCGAAAGAGGACCAGCGCCTCGGGATGGCGGCGCTTCGCCGCCCAGTACTGGCGCATGGCCGGCGTCGCCGAGGTGCCGGCCTCGGAGCTCACGCCGCCAGCCGGCCGCCGAGCTGCCCGGCGCTGGCCTCGCTGACCAGCACCGTCACCAGCTCACCTGGGGCCACCCGAGCCCCCTTCACCACCACCCGCTTCCCCTGCCGGTTGCGGCCGAAGCTGCGCCCGAGCCCGTCGGTACCCTCGACCAGGACCTCCACCTTCCGGCCCACCCAGCGCTGCATGCGCCGAGCCGCGATCCCGCGCTGGAGCTCCAGCAGCTCGTTGAGCCGGCGCCGCTTCTCCTCGGCAGGGACGTCGTCGGGCATCCGCTCGCCGGCAAAGGTGCCGGGGCGGGGCGAGTACTGGGCCAGATGGACGACGTCGAACTCGATCTCCTCCATCAGCCGGCGCGTGTTCTGGAACGCCTCCTCGGTCTCGCCGGGAAAGCCGACGATGACGTCGGTGGCCAGGCCCAGGTCGGGCATGAGGCGGCGCGCCCGCTCGACGATCGCCCGGTAGTGGCGGACCTGGTAGCCCCGCGCCATCCGCTTCAGAATCCGGTCATCCCCTGACTGGACCGGCAGCTGCAGCTCGTGGGCGACCACGTCCGAGCCCGCCATCACCTCCAGGAGCTCGTCCTCCAGGTCCTGGGGATGGGAGGTCATGAACCGGACCCGGCGCAGACCCTCCACCCGCTCCACCGCCCGGACCAGGGCGGCCAGACCCCCGGCCCCGCCCGGGTCCCGGTAGTCGTCGACGTTCTGGCCCAGCAGCACCACCTCACGGGCCCCCTCGGCCACTGCCCGCCGGCACTCTTCCAACACTTGCTCCAGGGGCTTGTGGACCTCGCGCCCTCGCACCTTGGGGACGATGCAGAAGGTGCAGTTGTGGTCGCAGCCCTGGACGACGTTCACGTAGTGGCTCACTCCGGTCCGGCCCACTGCCGGCAGGGGCTCGCCAAGGGCATAGTCGGAGCGAGCCGCGAGCTCCTGGACGAACTCGTCGTAGCGACCGATGGGGATCAGCGCGTCCAGGTGGGGGAAACGCCGACGAAGCCTCTCCCCCTCCTTGGCCACGATGCAGCCGGTGACCGCCAGGGTCCGGTCCGGCGTCTTCCAGCCAGCCAGCTCGTGAAGCTTGGAGGCGACCTTGTCCTCGCTCGCCTGCCGCACCACGCAGGTGTTGAGGATGGCCACGTCGGCGTGCTCCAGATCCGTCTCTCGGTACCCGGCCGCCAGGAGTCGCCGGGCCAGGCTCTCCGAATCGGCCTGGTTCATCTGACAGCCGATGGTCCAGACGTGGAAGGTGCGAGCCGACATCACCCGGCAAATCTACCCGTAGATGCGCGCTGGCGGCGGTGGCGCTGCCGGCAGCCGGCCGAGACCGGCGCTGGCTCAGCGGACCTCCACCAGCAGCCGAATGCCGGTCCGCTCCTCCCCGTCGATGGAGATGTCGATGAACGACGGCACACAGACGATGTCGAGCCCTCCGGGCGCGACGTAGCCTCGAGAGATGGCGATCGCCTTCACGGCCTGGTTGATGGCACCGGCGCCGATCGCCTGAACCTCGACCCGGCCGTGGGACCGGATCACGCCCGCGATGGCGCCCGCAACCGCAACCGGCTTCGAGGTCGCCGAGACCTTGAGCACCTCCACCGGTGCGCGCCCCTCCCCTGTCATGTGTATGCAGAAACCCCCGTCAAAGGTGTTCTCGATCGACTCGCCTGATTGAAGTGGCCCGTCCGGTGCGCCTGCTAATGGTAACCAGAACCGAGTTGAATGTCACGATCCCCGTTGCGGTCTCGAACCGGCGAGGCATCCCGGTGAGGAATCGGTGCAGGACGGCCTCCTTCTCGACCCCGATTACGCCGTCCCGAGGACCGACCATGCCCACGTCGGTGACATAAGCGGTGCCCTGGGGCAAGAGGCGGTGGTCGGCGGTGGGGACATGGGTGTGGGTGCCACACACCGCGCTCACCCGCCCGTCCAGGTACCAACCCAGGGCGGCCTTCTCCGAGGTCGCCTCCGCGTGCATGTCGACCACCACGATCTTAGGGCCGGACAGCTCGGCCAGCACGCGGTCCGCGGTGCGGAAGGGGTCGTCGGCATCGCGCAAGAAGACCCGCCCCTGCAGGTTGATCACCAGGACCTGCTCGCCGTCTGCCTCCACTACCCGCACTCCGGTGCCGGGAACACCGGGAGGGAAGTTCTCGGGACGGAGCAGAAAGCCGAGCTGGTCGATCTGACCCGCAAACTCCTTCTGGTCCCAGACGTGGTTGCCGGTCGTGACCAGGTCGGCCCCGGCCTCGCGCAGCTCGTAGGCGGTGGCAGCGGTGATTCCGAAGCCTCCAGCCGAGTTCTCACCGTTGACCACGGTCAGATGCGGCCGGAGCTCGACACGGATCCGAGGCAGCAGCGCCGCCAGCGCCTGCCGGCCGGGCCGGCCCACCACGTCGCCCACGAAGAGCAGGCGAAACTCGTCCGCATGGATGCCATCGATGGGGTGGGGCACGGCCACAAGGAAATCAGAAATCCGACTCCGGCCGC
>CADDZO010000297.1 GCA_902812395.1 bacterium
GGGGCAACCGGAGCCTGAGCGCCGGAGGAGCCGCCGCATCCGGCCACCGCGGCGGCCAGCAGCGCCGGCCATAGCACCGTTACCCGGGACCTCAACCTGCCTCCGTTGCTTTTGACGCGCCGGCCGAGGGATCGTTACGGAGCTCCTTTGCGCCTCAGGTGCGGCGGCGGCGCAGCCCGCCGGTCAGCCCGCGCACCACCAGGAGCAGGATCAGCGCACCGACAAAGGCGGTGATCAGCTGGGGCAGTAGCCCGGTGCCGACGCTGATGCCGATCAAGGCTGCCAGCCAGTGGCCAACGAAGGAGCCGACCACCCCGGCCAGGAGGTCCACCAGCAAGCCGCCGCCGTGGCCCTGGACGAAGTGGCTGGCGAGGAAGCCCGCGATCAGGCCGACCAGCAAGAAGAGCCAGAAGCTCGCGCTCCCGAGGTCGACGCCGGTCGGGATGGTGATCGTGACGAGTGGCATGGGACGTCTCCTTTCCCGCCCACCCGCGGCACCCGGCCGCGCTGCACGCGGGCCCGGACCCATTCCG
The DNA here is from genome assembly GCA_902812395.1 of bacterium. Taxonomy (GTDB): domain Bacteria; phylum Chloroflexota; class Dormibacteria; order Dormibacterales; family Dormibacteraceae; genus CADDZO01. Next base: position 534 of record CADDZO010000297.1, read on the forward strand.
TGACTTGGCAAGTCACGATTTTTGACATGCATGATATCAGATTGGGTTGTCACCCCCAGGCCAAGAACGTGGCGCTCGACCGCAGGTCCAGGAGCCGCCCGGTCCTCACCGTCGGGCGGCGGGGCCGAGCCAGGAGCTCTGGCCGGAGCAGGAGGGATGACAGTCACCCCGGCATCGGTATGCAGTGCTGATGGGTGCCACCGGAGGAGTCAGCGGTGGCCGGGGTAGGACCCCACGACGCCTGCCCGAGGAACGGCGGTCGCAGTTGCTGGAGGCAGCGCGGGCGGTGTTCCGGGAACGCCGGCGGGCGCTGGTCGGTGAGGTCGCAGCCCGGGCGGGGGTGGCCAAAGGGACCGTCTACCTCTACTTCACCTCTAAGGGCGAGATGCTGGAGGCCCTGCGCGAGGAGCAGGTGCAGGACGCGCTCAGCTGGGCACGGGCCCGGCTGGAGAGCTCGGAAGGTGACTGGGAGCAGCGGACGGCGGTCCTGGCCGAAGCCGCAGTGGAGCTGTTCTGGCAGGAGCCCGACCTGCACCAGGCCATCTTCCATGCCGCCGGTGCGGAGCGCGCCCGGGATCGCGCCATGGGCGGGTTCGCCGACTTCTGTGAGCGGCTGATCCGGGAGGGGGTGGCAAGCGGTTCCCTCGCGTGTCCCGACCCGGAGCTGACCACCACTGCCCTGCTATGGGCCGCCCACGGTGCCGTCGACCACGCCCTGGAACACGGCCTCGATCGCTCCCGGCCGCTGGCCTGCCTGGTCGCCCTGGTCCGGGCTGCGCTGAGAGCCTGACTCAGCCGACCACCTCCGCTCCTCAGGTCCGAACGGTAGGATGCGCTGTCGTGATGACTCCCCGGTTGGAGAGGGCTGGCCGCGCCAGCCAGACCGGCGCCCGCACCGAGCCCGGATTGGCGCGGAGGGAGACGACCATACCGTGTGCGACCGTGCCTCCCCCACCCCTCTCCCATGCGGACGCGGCCCGATGCCAGCTCCGAACCCGCGCCGAGGGACTGGGGTCCTGGCGAACGTTCCCCATGGAGGTGTTCGATGGCATCCAGGCGCAAGCCTGAGCCGGTCCGGCCCGGCGGCGGCCAGACAGCGGCGCGCCCTCGCCCTCGTCCCCAGCGACGGCGAGGGACCACGCCCTGGCTCCCGGTCGGCTTGACCCTGGGCCTGATCGCAGCCGCGGTGGTGGTCTTCCTGCTGCTGCGGGCGCTGACCGCGCCGAGCGGGACCGCCTCGGCTGCGCTCCCCCTGCCCAGCCAGGCCGCCACCGATCAGTACGTGCAGACCCTCGCCACCCTGCCCAGCTCGGAGCTGGACCAGGTCGGACAGGGGGCCTACCAGGGAGGCATCACCGCCATCTCCGGCCCCTCGCTCAAGGGCAGCGACGGCAAGCCCGAGGTGCTCTACATGGGAGCGGAGTACTGTCCCTACTGCGCCGCCGAGCGGTGGGCCATGATCGTGGCTCTCTCCCGCTTCGGGACCTTCAGCGGCATCAAGCCGATGACCTCCTCGGCCAGCGACGTGTACGCCAACACCCCGACCTTCACGTTCTACGGCAGCACCTACACCAGCCAGTACATCGACTTCGTGCCGGTCGAGGAGACCACCAACAAGCAGGTCAACGGCTCCTACCCGATCCTGCAGCAGCCCACGGCTGAGGAGCAGAGCCTGGCCAGCACCTACGACGCCCCGCCATACGCCTCCACCTCGGGAGGCATCCCCTTCGTCTACTTCGACGGCCACTACATCCTCTCGGGCGCCACGTACTCCCCCTCGACCATCGACGGCATGAGCTGGAAGTCGATCGTGGAGGCGGTCCAGGACCCCTCCTCCAAGCAGGCCCAGGCGATCCTGGGCTCCGCCAACATGATCACCGCCGCGATCTGCAAGGTGACCGGCAACCAGCCGGCTAGCGCCTGCACGCCGACCATCCAGGCGCTGGAGTCGAAGCTCTAGCCGTGAGCCCGGGCTGGGACCGCCTGCGGCTGGGCGCGGTCGGCCTGCTCGGCCTGGTCGGGATTGGCATCGCCGCCTACCTGACCTTCGTGCATGCTGCCGCGGCCCCGCTAGTCTGCAGCGCCAACGGGGTAGTGGACTGTGCGCGGGTGCTGAACAGCGCCTACGGCCAGATCCTGGGGACCCAGATCCCGACCTCGGCCGCCGGCATCCTCTGGTTCGCGGTCTCCGCTGCCCTGGCTGCATTCCAGCTCTCCCGGCCGGATTCGCGACGGGTCTGGGGCGCCCACGTGGCCTGGGGGGTCGCCGGGCTGCTGACCGTGCTCTACCTGGTCTACGTCGAGATCGTGCGGGTGGGATCGGTCTGCGCCTGGTGCACCGGCGCCCACGTGGTGGTGGTGCTGAGTTTCCTCCTCGTGGTGACCCGGTGGCCAGTGGGGGAGCTGGACCCGGAGTCACTGGAAGGCAGGACGGCCGGGGTCTGAGCGGCGAGGGCCCGGGATCGGGTCCAGCCGGGGGCCGCTGGCAGCGCTTCGGGGAGGCGGAGACCCGCGCCTCGCCGCCCACGGCTGGCCATGGGGGCGGCTCGACGGCCTGATCCGGGAGCCGGGGCAGCAGGGGTTGGTAACTGTTGGCATTTGAACCTATGATAGTGTGTAGGGGTGAATTTGAAGGACTGGGCGCGGCAACAAGGCGTTCATCCCATGACTGCCTACCGGTGGTTCCGGGAAGGCAAACTCCCAGTTCCCGCGCGCCGCGCCGGCCGGCTGATCCTGGTGGACCAGCCACCGGTCAGTGCCGTTCCAGGGATCACGGCCGTGGATGCCCGCGTGTCCTCCGCCGACCAGAGGTCTGACCTGGACCTAGAGGTCGCCCGGGTGACCGCAGGGGCAGCAGCCGAGGGACTTCCAGTCGGCCGCGTGGTGACGGAGGTCGGCTCCGCACTGAACGGCAAGCGCCGCACGTTCTTGGCCCTCCTGCGCGACAATTCGGCGACCACGATCGGAGTGGAGCACCGCGACCGGTTCGCCCGCTTGGGCGCGGAGTATGTCGAGGCTGTGCTGGCGGCACAGGGCCGCCGGTTGCTGGTTGGGGATCCATCGGAGGTGGATGACGATCTGGTGCGGGACGTGACCGAGATCCTGACCAGCCTCTGCGCTCGCCTCTCCGGGCGGCGAGCGGCTGCCAACCGAGCGGCCAAGGCCATCGC
>CADDZO010000298.1 GCA_902812395.1 bacterium
GCTGCTCCGAGCCGGCCAAGGCGGGAAGCCATCGCAGTCGACCGCACCGGGCGCTGAGGGACGGAACCTAGGATCGTGAGCCCCACCCGGCCGGGAGCGGCTCCCTCTGAGTGAGTTCAGAGCCGGCCGTACTTGGCGTAGACCTCGGGAACGGGGACACCTCGCCGGATCTCACTGCGCACCCGATCCTCGACCGTCTTCGCCTCCTCCGCTCGCACGAGGACCTCGCCCACCGCCTCCGCCGGGATGACAAGCACCCCGTCCATGTCTCCGAAGATCCAGTCACCGGGGTTGACGCGGACCTGACTGTTGAGGCTGCCCGACACTGCAATCGGGCACTCGATGTCCCATATGCGATACCGCGATTTCGATTCGATCGGTGACGTGTAGCGAGCGAACACCGGCCAGTCCTCGATCTCGAAGAGAAGCCGCCCATCCCGAATGCCTCCGTCGATCACCACTCCCACCGCGCCTCGTGCCTTCGCTGCGTTACTCATGAGCTCGCCCCAATGGCCGCAGTGCACCTCACCCGCCGCTGCCACTACGACCACCTGCTGAGGCCTAATCGCTTCGAACAGCCCGTAGTTGTCGAGCCTAGGATCGGGCGGCCACTCATCCTTGGGTCGCGGATCAGGCCCGCCGACGATCGTGAAAGCGGGTCCCGCAACGACCATGGTGCGGTCCAGGGGCTTGATGGCGAGATCAAGGCACTGGCTGGGGAGTCCCATCTCGTCGAGGACGTCGTACACAGCGGCGGAGTAGAGAGAGAGGAACCGGCTACTGGTCCTCTGGATCTCGCTGGGGTCCCGTCGTTCGACCGTCTTGGCCATCAGGCCAACCCCCTGTCATTGGTGACGGAGGCCGCCTGCTCTCTGCCCACGGTTATCGATTCTGCGTCGATTGCGTCGAGCAATCCCTTCATGTAGCCGATTGCGAACAATCGGCCGAGCATGGCGTATCCAGGTTGCTCATTGCTCTCACCCTCCATCGTGGGCACATGATCCGGGCGGATGGGCCCATCGAATCCGATCTGGCGATAGATCCGCATGGTGGCCGCCATGTCGGTCTGACCTTCATCGTGGAATGTCTCGACGAATCTCCCTGCCGTGCCGCGGATGTCGCGGAAGTGGACAAAATGGATCTTGTCGCGGCCGAACCGCGGAATGACAGCTGCATGATCGGCCTGCATCTCCGTGAAGGTGCCCTGGCAGTAAGTGATCCCGTTGGAGGGACTCGGCACCAGCCCAACCGCACGCTCCATCGCCTGCGGGCTGCGAAGGATGCGGGCGACACCCCTGATCGGCGAGATCGGTGGGTCGTCCGGATGGAGGGCTAGCTTGACCCCCGACTCCGCAGCGACTGGCACGATGGCCTCCAAGAACCGATGCAGTGTCTCCCACAGGCGATCGTCCGAGACTGTCCCCGCGCCGGTGAGCGGTGCTCTGCGCATCAGGTCATGGTCGTAACCGGTTACCAGGGCGCCGCCTCTCCCTCGGATGGTTGTGGAGGTTCGCAGCCATCCGAAGCCCGCCATCCAGTTCCAGCAGAGGACGGGGATGTCGAGTGCACCCATGTTGCGAACCAACGTCTGGACCGTCTCGATCTCCCGCTCGGCACCGGGGAGCCCCAGCTTCGCCCGGTCGAGCGGAGGCGTGGCCTCGATCACTGTCAGGAGCAGCCCTGCGTCGGCAAAGCGGGTCTTCATATGCAGCAAGGGCATGTAGTCCCATGGTTGGTCGTTCCCCTCCGGCTCCGGGAGCGTGCTGACCGCATGCGTGACGCCGATCTGGGTCGCTAACACCCACCGGTGGTTGGGGTAGGGAGGCAACATCAGCGATAAATCCATCTGCACCTCCAAGAACCGCTGCCGCCATGGGACCTGCCGTTGGCTGAGCTCACTTCTGCTACGTACTCCTCGCCCGTGACATCGGCGGTGTCGCAGGCGGCCGACAGGACCAGTCCAACGTCGGCCACCCCACGATCACACCCTCATCATTGCATTTCGGAGGGGGAGCTGTCAAACAGCCTAGCAGCCAGGGTGCCTATCATTGGCCTGGCATGCGGAGCCAGCGAGGTGGCGGTCACGAGATTGATCCAGGGAGGTTCACTCTCTGGGACGTGGCTCGCCATGCCCTACCAGCGTGCTCAGCAGATCGCGTGCCACCGGGCGGCATGGCGATCGCCTCCCCAGCAGCCCGCTCTTCTGGCATCCCGCGGTCTGCTTTCTGGGTGAGCCGGCAACATGGCGGTCTCCGTCGTCCGCCTTACCGATCATCCACACGATGTGAGGGTTCGTGACCAGGCTCATCGGGTCCGGCGCAGCCGCGCCGCTGGCCGCGTCAACGGGGAGGGCGGCCTGATGGCCTCCGGGACGGGCACCGTGTGGTCGGCCTGCTGCTGCACGCCGACCATCTGGACTCCGCCGTTGGCCGCTCGATATCACCGCCTGGGCGGCGTCATCTCGCACCTCAGTAAGGTCCAATCGGTCGGTGCCGCATTCATCGCGGCGGTCCGTATCTTGGCGGCCCCGCGGTGCGCCGGTGCGTGGCTCCCGCCTGGTGCCGGTGGCGGGATTCGTGCTGCTGATGGGTTAGCTGAGCGATCTGGCCGCGGACCTGCTGAGCCTGATGCCGCAATCTCCTGTGACCGGTTTCGCGGCACCGGTGCCGCCCAGCCGGAGTGCTGGCGGTCGAGGTGGACGGCATCGCGGGAGGCCTCCTCGAGGCGGTCTCCTTCGGGGCCGCGCTCGCGGCTTGGCTCGAGGTAGCGATGATGCCGATGCGCAGCTGGTTTGTGTGGCGGTCGGTGCATGCTCTCGATGGCCGGTGTGAGCTCAACGTGCCAGCGCAGCTCGCTGAGGTGGTGGGGCGCGCCTGCTTCTGGAGGCGACGGCCTGTCCACCAAGAGAAGCTGGCCGGTGCGGTCCGGTGTGCCAATTTCCACAACTTTCTCGGGGACCTCCCGGGTGCCGTGGCGGGCAAGCAGCCGGAGAACGATGAAGGAGGTCTGGGAGATGGGAGTCATCGTCAAGTCGGAATCCATGGTCGAGCTGATCGACGGTGATGCCGCGGTCGAGCGGGTAGCCACCGGCTTCTCGTTTACCGAAGGGCCGGTCTGGCATCCGGTCGAGCGTTGCCTGCTGTTCAGCGACATCCCCGCCGATGTGATCTATCGCTGGGACGCCACCCGAGGTGTCACCGAGTTCCGCCGGCCGAGTGAGATGTCGAACGGGCTCACCCTGGATGGACGTCTGCGACTGATTGCCTGTCACCATGCCACCAGTCGGGTCACCCGTACCGAAGCCGACGGGCGTGTGGTCGCGCTCGCCACCCATTGGCAGGGCAAAGAGCTCAACAGCCCCAACGACGTGGTCGTCCGTTCGGATGGATCGATCTACTTCACCGATCCGACCTATGGCCGCAGGGCTCCCCATGGGGTGCCTCGGCAGCAGGAACTCGACTTCCAGGGCATCTATCGGATCGATCCCCAGGGGACGCTGCACCTGGCTGCCGGGGGCGACTACCCTGCCCCCAACGGCCTGTGCTTCTCGCCGAGCGAGTCGTTCCTGTACGTCGACGATTCCGTGCTCGGCCACGTGCGTCGCTTCAGGGTTCGGCCGGACGGTTCCCTGGAGGGCGGCGAGGTGTGGTTCACGGAGGAGGGGGTGGGTC
>CADDZO010000299.1 GCA_902812395.1 bacterium
CTGGGTGGCGGCGCTGCCGGTGGTGCACGAACGCCGTCGCCGGCACGGGCCGACCCTGGAGGACGTGGCCGCCTGGTGCGAGCACGCCGGCTTCCCGCGGCCGGTGTGGGCGCGGTCCAGCCCGGTCCCGCTGCTGGAGGGGAGCCCCGACCTTCGGCCGGGCGAGGTGTTCCGGGACCGGGAGGGGGTGCGCCGGCCCTACTCCTACCTGGAGCTGGTCTTCGCCGAGCCGGTGGCTGGCCCCGTGGTCCTCGGCCGCGCCCGCCAGTACGGCATGGGCCTGATGGCGCCGGTGGGGGAGGGCGGCCGTGGCTGACCTCCCCGGCTTCGACGCCTTCTTCCGCGCCATCAACCGTGGCCGGGAGCCGTTCCCCTGGCAGCGAAACCTCGCCGTCGCGGTGGCCGAGCGAGGCTGGCCGGACGCGATCGGGGTGCCCACCGGGCTGGGCAAGACCGCCTGTCTCGACATCGCCGTCTGGGCGCTGGCCCGGGCGGCCGCCGGTCCGGTCCGCACCGCTCCCACCCGCACCTGGTACGTGGTCAACCGTCGGCTCTTGATCGACGCCGCCCACGACCACGCCCGCTGCCTGCAGGAGCTGCTGGCCCGCCCCGAGCGGCTGCGTGAGTGCTGGAAGGAGGCCTCCGAGCAGGACGTACGGGCGCTGGAGGCGGTGGCGGAGGCGCTGCACAGCCTCGCCATCACCCACCTGGAGGATGGCCCGCTGCACGTGGTCCGCCTGCGCGGCGGCGCCGAGCTGGGCGCCCGGCCGCCGGACCCAGCCCAGCCCTGCCTGATCCTGGCCACCGTGCCCATGTTCGCCAGCCGCCTCCTCTTCCGCGGCTACGGCTCCAGCACCTCGATGCGCCCCGTCGACGCCGCCCTGGCCGGTGCCGACAGCCTGGTCCTGCTCGACGAGGCCCACCTGGCCCGGCCCCTGGCCCGGCTGGTCGAGGTGGCGGCCGAGTGTGACCCGGGCGAGCCCGGGGGGCTGCTCCCCGGCGGCCGCGCCCGCTGCCGGCTGGTGACCCTGACCGCCACCGGGGAGGAGGGGGGAGAACGCTTCGACCTCGGCCCCGAGGACCTGGAGTGTGAGGAGGTCCGCAAACGGCTCCGGGCGACCAAGCCGGTCGAGCTGGTGGCCACGACCCGCAAGGACCTGGCGGGGACGCTTGCGGCCCAGGCACGGCAGCTGCTGGCCGGGCGACCGGGCTCGACCTGTGTCGTCTTCTGCAACACGGTGGGCCGGGCCCGAGAGGTGATGGAGACCCTGGAGGGCTCGCGACGCAGGACCGGCTGGGAGGCTGACCTGGAGCTGCTGACCGGGCGGATGCGGGAGCGCGAGGCCGGGGCCGTCCGGAAGCGGCTGCTGGATCAGGAGGGAGGTGCCCCCTCCGGCCGCGATCCGAAGGCCCGGCGTGCCCGGGACCTGGTCGTGGTCGCCACCCAGACCCTGGAGGTGGGGGCCGACCTCGACTTCGACTTCCTGGTCACCGAGACGGCGGGCGCTCGGGCCCTGGTCCAGCGCTTCGGCCGCCTCAACCGACTGGGCGATCGCCCCCACGCCCGGGGGGTGGTCTGCCACGCCGAGGACGCACAGCTCTGGCCCCCGTATGGGACGGAGCCGGAGCGGGTCTGGGAGCGACTGCGGGCGGCCGGCGAAAAACTCGACCTCGCGCCGGAGCACGTGTCCGAGGTGGTGGGGCAGCCCGAGGATGTTCCCCCCGAGGTGGGCGAGCTGCTGCCCGACCATCTCTGGGAGCTGGCCAAGACCTCCTTCCCCGAGCCCGGCGAGCCGCCGGTGGAGCTGTTCTTCGAAGGGCTGGACGCAGACGCGGACCTCTCGGTCTGCTGGCGGGCCCACCTGCCCGCGGCGGGCGAGCGATTGCTGCCCCCGCTGCGGGAAGCGGAGGCGGTCGAGGTGTCCGTCGGGGAGCTGCGGGAGGTGCTCCGCCGGCGTGAGGTGGAGAAGGTGGAGAGGGTGGCGGCCGACCGCTCGACCCTGGAGAGGGTGACACCCGCCGAGCTGCAGCCGGGCGACCAGGTGGTGCTGCCGGTGGAAGTGGGGCTCTACGACCGGACCGGCTGGAACCCGGATGCGCGCGAGCCAGTGCTGGACGTGGCCCCGCTCGACGCCGGCCTGCTCTGGCTGGACGCGGTGGCGCTGCGCAACCTGGTTCCCGAGGCTCCGGACGAGCTTCGTCAGGAGATGGAGGCGACCGTCCGAGGGCTGAGACCGTCCGAGCAGGACCTGGAGCGGGAGCCGGAAGCGTCGGACCCCGAGCAGGAGGACGAGCGAGCCGGGCGGCTCCTGGAGATCCTGGTCTCGCTTGAGCCCCATCCCTGGCTCGACCAGACGGAGTGGAGCCGGTATCTGGCGCGGCTCCGCGAAGGGCGTCTCGTCCGTGATGACCGCGGCCTGCCGCTCTACCTGGAGGCACCGCGGGTGGAGCCAACCCGGGAGCGCCTGCGGCTCCGGGCCGACGCCCTGGAGGAGCTGAGCTTCGAGGCCGGCTCCGCCTTCCTCGCCGATCACCTGGGGGCCGTGGGCGAGCAGGCCCGCCGCGTGGCCGAGCGCCTGGGCTTGACCGAGATCGTAGCCGGCTCGCTGGAGTGGGCAGGCCGTCTCCACGACCTGGGCAAGCATGATCTGCGCTTCCAGCGCTGGCTCGACCCGGATGCCAGGTCCGAGGTTCCCCTGGCCAAGTCGCATGTGCCACGCGAGCGAATCGAGCCGGACCGCCGTGCCTCCGGCTGGCCCCGGGGCGGCCGGCATGAGGTGCTGAGCGTCCGCCTGCTGGCGCGCTACCTGAGCGAGAACCACCTGGTGGGGTGCGACCCGGATCTGGTCCTGCACCTGATCGCCGCCCACCACGGCCACGGCCGGCCCTGGATGGGCCTGGCCCGAGATAGCTCCCCACCGGCGGTCTCGACCGAGGTGAACGGGGTTCGGGTCCTGGTCTCGGGCGACCTGCAACTGCCCGACTGGGGGCAGCCCCGGCGCTTCCGCGTCCTCTGCGAACGCTACGGCCTCTGGGGACTGGCGTTGCTGGAGGCGATTCTGCGCCAGGCCGACCACGTTGTGTCCCGAGCCGTGGAGGTGATCTGAATGGGGGAGCTGCGCGCGCCCGGGCTGCGGGCCAACTGGCTGAACGCCTGGCTGGCCGCGCTCGGGGTGACGGTGCTGATCGACGACGCCCGGCTCGGCTGGACGGACGACGGCGTGCCGGTGGCGGTGCTGGAGGTGGCCTCGGCCGACGACGTGGCCCTGGCCGTGGCCGGGGCGCTGCCGCCGCTGGAGCGGCTGGACGGCTTGGCCATCGCCCGGCCCCATTTGGAGCGGCGGGTGACCCCGGAGCGCTACCGGGTGGCGGCCGCGATCGCCCGGCGCTCCCAGGGCGACTTCTCCCTGGCCGCCTCGGTCACCGATCTGGCTCGCCCCGACGAAGGCGGCATGCTCGCCCACGGCCCCTTCGACCCCGCCGTGCCCCGGGGAGAGACGCTCTGGGACCGGCTCCGACGCTGCTGCGAGACCCTGGACGGGACGGGACGGGTGGAGGAGCTGGTCCGCCGCAGCCTGGAGGGCAACGGGGAGCGGTTCGGGATCAACGGCCTCGGCTTCGACGTCACCCGGATCGGCGATACCGACGTCACCGACAAGTAC
>CADDZO010000300.1 GCA_902812395.1 bacterium
GAGTTCGGCCCCGTCGACACCCGCACCGCCACCGTCGCAGCCGTTCCAGCCGCCCGCCTTCCCACCCTCGGTCGCCGCAACGGTCGACCCCCTGAAGCGACTCAACGCGGTGCGGACAGCCCTGATCTGGGCCCTGGTCAGCACCGCGGCGTCGCTGGTCGGCAGCGTGCTGACCGCGACCGTCGTTGCGGCCATCATCGGAGTCCCGATCCTCGTCTTTGGCTTCGTCGCCTTCATCGTCGCCTTCGTCCTGGCCGTCAGATCCTGACGCTCGTCTGGCCCGGCCGTCTTTGCGTGAGCTGCCCGGCGCGATGAAACGGTGGCCTGGAGGTACGTCCTAACGTCTGGCCTGCGTGAGATCCCGAGCCGGCCGGAGTGAGCACCAGCGGCGCGTGTCACCCCTCCTCGCCGGGCGCCTCCTCCGGTTCCCGGCGCCGGAGCGGCGGCCAAAGCACCTGGGCGGGGCCCCGCCGGTAGAGCTCGGCCGGGCGTCCCCCGTGGGGGCCACGTGGTGGAGCGATTTCACCCACCGGCACCACGAAGCCCTCCAGGCGAAGGACCTTGCGTCGGAAGTTGGAGGGGTCCTGAGGAGTGCCCCAGACCTCCTCGTAGATCGCCCGCAACTCCGAGAGCGAGAAGGGCTCCTCCAGGAAAGCGGTCGCAAGCGGCGTGTACTCGATCTTGGAGCGGGCTCGCTCGATCGCGTCGTCGATGATCGTGGCGTGGTCGAAGGCCAGCCTGGGCCCGTCCGGCGAGCTCAGCTCCGCCACCGGCCAGTAACGGGCCAGATCGGCATCGGAGCCGGCCCGCGGCGCCGGAAGGTGGGGGGCGAAGGCCACGTAGGCAACCGAGAACACCCGCATCCGCGGATCCCGATCAGGGCGGCCGTAGGTGCGCAGCTGCTCCAGGTGGATCCCGGGAGGCAGTTGCTCCAGCCCGGTCTCCTCCCCGAGCTCCCGCAACACCGCTTCGTCCAGGTCCTCGTGCTCCTGAACGAAGCCACCGGGCAGCGCCCACTTCCCCATCTCAGGGTGCTCCGCCCGCCGCACCAGCAAAACGCTGAACCGGCCCTGCCGGACGGTGAGCAGGACGATGTCGACCGTCACCGCGACCGGAGGGAAGCGCCGGGGGTCGTAGCCGGCCAAGAACTCGGTCTCTGTGAGGCCGGCCCGGTTGCGGGCCTCGGCGGGCTCGCTCATCCCAACATCGCCTCCTCTGCCGCCGGCTGGGGCGTCCAGAGGTGGGCGACCAGCGCTGGCCGGCCGGCCTGGATGGTGACCTGAGACGCCGACAGCCGAGCCTTGGCTTCGGCGTGGTAGGCCCGAGCCTGCTCGAGATCATGGCTGAGCAGTACCTCGCCACCGGCCACGAACCGGTGCTGCAGCAACTCGCCAGGGGGAGGCGTCAGCGGCGGCGCCATGCCCACTGCCAGGTGTTCCGCCACGGCGTGGCCGGCCGGATCAAACTCCCGATACGCCCACTTGCGCCCGCCAAGGTTGGTCTTGCCCGCCGAGAGCTTGGCCACCGGCCGCATCGGGGCGTCCTCGCCGTCGCCCTCGGCGATGGCGACGAGCTTGTAGACGAAACCCGGACTCGGGTGCCCGATCAGCTTCTCCCCCACTCCGAACCCATCCACCGCCCCCTGACTCAGCTCGTCGATGGCGTACTCGTCCAGGCCGCCCGTGGAGATGATTCGTGCCCCCTTCGCCCCCAGTTCGTCCAACAGCCGGCGGGCCATTGGCACCAGCCGCTGCAGCTCGCCGGAGTCGATCCGGATCCCGCCTAGAGCCGGACCCGCAGCCAGGACCGCGTTGCGGATTCCCTGCTCGATGTCATAGGTGTCGACCAGGAGCGTGGTCCCCGGACCCTGGGTGGCGACCTGAGCCCGAAAGGCCTGGAGCTCCGTTTCGTGGGCCAGGGTGAAGGCGTGGGCGGCGGTCCCTCGGACCGGCACCCCGTAGCGATAGCCAGCTTCCAGATTGGAGGTGGCGTCGAACCCGGCAACGTACGCCGCCCGGGCCGCCGCCACCGCCGCTTCCTCATGGGTTCGGCGGCTCCCCATTTCGATCACTGGCCGGCCCCGCGCCGCGGTGACCATTCGCGCCGCTGCCGACGCGATCCCGGAGTCCCAGTTGCAGATGCTGAGCAGCAGGGTCTCCAACAGCACCGCCTCGCCAAAGCTCCCGATCACGGTCACCACCGGAGAGTGCGGGAAGTAGATCTCACCTTCCCGGTAGGCCCAGATCTCACCCCGGAAACGCTGCCCGACCAACTGCCGCCGGGTGCGCTCGTCGGCAATCCCCGCAGCTTCCAGCCACCGTAGCTGCGGCTCGGTGAAGCGGAAACGCTCCAGCTCCTCCATGATCCGGCCCACGCCGCAGAAGACCCCGTAGCGCCGGCCCTCGGGCAGACTCCGAGCGAAGACCTCGAAGACCGCCCGTCGGCTGGCCACGCCCGAGTGCAGGGCGCCCTGCAGGTTGCCCAGCTCGTACTGGTCGGTGTGAAAGGCACTGGAGGCCGGTTGGCAGCTCACGATCTGAGTCCTGTTATGGTCATGGTGACCTATTCACACCATACCACCGACTCAGGCTACAGGTTGCCGGCTACCCGGCCGAATGGCCGGCTGGACCACCCCTTTCGGGATCGGGGCCGATCGAGACCTGGCCAGGGCATGCCTCTGTGCCCGGCACCCGGCCCCAAACCCCAGGAGAGCATCGGCTGATGAGCCGTTGCGGATCAGTGAGCATTAGCCAGCCGACCTGCAGCCACCGGTTGCCCGGTGGCGGTCCCGGTCTTACCCGCTTGCACGGCGCCGGGTTCCTGCTTGGGGTCCCACGAAGCCTGCTTCGTGGGGTCCCCTCCTGCTTCATCGCCGTGTGCCCAGCACGGCTGGGTCTTACCTCGGCTCCACAGGCCCCTCTGCCACTGACGGCGAGCTCGAGGAGAAGATTCTTCGCAGCGTTCACGTCCCGGTCGATGACCAGGCCGCAGCCCTCACAGCGGAAGGTACGCTCGGCCAGCCCTGGCTTTCACCGTCCCGCAGCCAGAGCACGTCGTAGAGCTGGGGAAGAACCGCTCGGCCACCAGCAGCCGTCCGCCGCGCCAGCCGGTCTTGGAGCCGAGCTGGTGCCGCACGGTCCCGAAGGACTGGTCCGCTCCGGGCCAGCCTCCGGTTACGGAGCATCCCGGCCACGTTGAGGTCCTCGACCACCACCGCCTCATATCGAGCAGCCAGCCAGGTCGTGGCCTTGTGCACGGCATCGAGACGGCAGTTGGCGATCCGGGCATGGATGCGCGCCAGCCGCCGCGCGCTCTTCCTGCGGTTGGCGGAGCCGGTCTTTTTGCGGGAATGGGCGCGCGGCTCGGCGGAGGCGCCGCAGCGCAGCCTTCAGCGGCTTGGGACCAGGGAACCGGATCACCCGACCCCGATGGTCCACCGCCATGATCAGGGAAGAGACCCCCAGATCGATGCCCACCGCCGTCCGGGGCCGCCGATGATGATCCGGGACCTCACGCTCCACCTCCACGGCGAAGGACACGAACCACCGCTGGGCGCTCCGGGATACGGTGGCAGAGAGGATCCTGGCCTTTCCTTCCGCGATCTTGCCCGCCAACGCCTCGGTGGACTCGTGGGTGCGGATGGTCC
>CADDZO010000301.1 GCA_902812395.1 bacterium
GCAGTGAACCCCTCGGCCGGGGCGGGTGGGCTGGCCCCGGCCTTCACCCTGCCCGGGCTGAACGGTGGCACGGTCAGCCTGTCCGGGTACCGAGGCCGGCCGGTGGTGATCAGCTTCTGGGCCTCCTGGTGTGTCCCCTGCCGGGCGGAGATACCGATGATCGAGCGGACGGCGGCACGCTACCCGTCGGTGGTGGTCCTGATGGTCAACGAGCGGGACAGCCCGACGGCGGCCCGGAGCTTCGTGGACCAGGTCGGCGTCCGCTCGACTGTCCTGCTGGACCAGAACGGGAGCGTGGGCGACGCGTACCTGGTGACCGGCCTGCCCACGACCGTGTTCGTCCGTGTGGACGGGACCATCGAGGACCGCTACGTGGGTGAACTGACCCAGGCGGCGTTGGTCGCGCACCTGCAGGCGATCGCGCCCTGAGCCGACTATCGTCCCCGCACATGGACGACATCGGTCCCACCTACCGCCGCCCCGGCCTGGTCTGCACCGATCGCTGGTTCGACGTCCCCCTCGACCACGACCGGCCCGAGGGGGAGAGCATCCGGCTCTTCGCCCGGGAGCTGGTCGCACCGGGCCGGGAGCAGGACGATCTCCCCTGGCTCCTCTTCCTCCAGGGCGGGCCGGGGGGCAAGGCGCCCCGGCCGGCCCTGCCAGGGGCCTGGCTGGAGCGGCTGCTGCGCGACTTCCGGGTCCTGCTCCTCGATCAGCGCGGCACCGGCCGCAGCACCCCGGCCAACCGCTACACGCTGGCCGGACGCGACTCCGCCGCGCAGGCCACCTATCTGGCCTGCTTGCGGGCAGACTCCATCGTGCGCGACGCCGAGCTGATCCGCTCCCGGCTGCTGGGCGACCGACCCTGGAGCCTGCTCGGCCAGAGCTTCGGCGGGTTCTGCGCCCTCACCTACCTCTCCTTTCACCCCGAGAGCCTGCGGCAGGTCATGATCGCCGGCGGCCTGGCCCCGCTGACCGCTCACCCGGACGATATCTACCGTCGCCTCTACCCGCGGGTGCTGGCCCGGAACCGGGACTATTTCTCGATCTTCCCGGACGACAGGGGGTTGCTGCTTCGGATCCGGCGACACCTGGAGCAGGAGGAGGTCCGGCTGCCGGGCGGCGACCGATTGAGCTGGCGCCGCCTCCAGACCCTGGGGTTCGGACTGGGGGTTCAGAGCCGGTTCGAGGAGCTGCACTACGTGTTCGAGGAGGCGTTCTGCGCGGGCCCCGGCGGCGAGACCTTCACCGACACCTTCTTGCGGGAGGTGGATTCCCAGGTCTCGTTCGCCACCGGGCCACTCTACGCGCTGCTCCAGGAGCCAGCCTACTGCCAGGGCTTCGCCGCTGCATGGTCGGCCCAGCGGGTGCGGTCGGAGTTCGAGGTCTTCGACGATGCGGTCCAGCCCAGCCTCACCGGCGAGATGATCTATCCGTGGATGTTCGAGGAGGATCCGGCGCTGGCGCCGCTGCGTGCGGCGGCTGAGCTGCTCGCTGCCAAACAGGACTGGCCTCGCCTCTACGACCCGGCGGCACTGGCCGCCAACTGTGTGCCATGCGCTGCCGTCGTCTATTTCGATGACATGTACGTCGACCGGGAGCTCTCCCTGGAGACTGCGGCGGCCGTGCGCGGCCTTCGGGTGTGGGTCACCAATGAATTCCTGCACGACGGGCTGCGGCAGGACGTCCGGGTGGTCGAGCGTCTGCTGGCGATGGTCCGGGGGGAGGCGTGAGGGCTGTGCAAGGGCCAGTCCGTCTGACGTATCAGTTCTCGATGAAGCTTTTGACACTGGTGCCGGCGATGGCGGGTGCCGCCGACATAGCTGCCTTCCTCGCCCGCCGCCTCGACCTGTTCCGCGAAAACCGCAGCCGTGCCGCTGGGAGCGTGCTCGGCCTCGGCCTCTGGCTGGCGCTGGCTGCGAGCGCTGCATCCGAATCTCGGGCCGGGCGCCGAACCCTGGCTCTGGCCTCGGGCGTGGCGCTCGCCAACGGGGCCCTGCTCGGCGCTCACCTTCGGGCAGGGATCGTGCGGCCCAGGGTGTTCCTCGGCGCCGGCCTGGCCGCGCTGGCGTTGGGCGGCTCGGTCTGGAGCGCCCGCGCCCAGTAGGAGACGCCGATCAGGGGAGGACGCTCCCTCCCCTGATCGGCCCGGGCGCTGCCCTCGACGCCCGATGCCGATCACGTCCCCCGGCGCTCAGGGCTCGATCACGTCCTGGACGCCGAACCCCAGCACGCCGGCGGCGCGAGCCCGGCCATCGACCCCGCCCCGGCCCCAGAGCGCGTAGAGCAGATTGGGGAGGGGTTCGGGTACCCGGGGGACCTTGGCCATCAGCGCCGTCAGGTCCCTGATGCCGAGCGGGTCCCCCTGCCAGCGTGCCTCGCCCAGAAGCGCCGTCCGCCCGCCCTGGAGTCCGAGGACGTCCACCTCGCAGGGCGTACCCGAGGAAGTCCACCAGCGCCCGACCACCAGGCCTTGGGGAAGGTGGCCCCGGTGCACCAGGCGAACGGCATGCGCACGGGCGCCCTCTTCGAAGACCCAGCCGAGATGGCGTTGCCACTGCTGTCTCCGCCGCTCCAGTACCTGAGGCCCGAGCCCGGCCGCGATCTGCTGGAGCTCTGGGTACAGCACGCTGAACCAGAATCCCAGATAGGCGTCCCCGATCTCGTACAGAGGCCGGGCGCGGCGGGGTGCTGCCACCGGCAAGCTGCGGCGAACGAAGCCGGTCCGCACCAGGACCTCCACCGGCCCCTCGACCCGCTGCTGGGCCTCCGCGGCGATGTCAGACAGCCGCGTCCTCCCCCTGCCGATGGCAGCCAGGACCCGGGCATAGCCACCCTGTGTGGGGAGCTCCTCGGCCAGGATGCCGGCGGCGTCCTCGAGCAGCAGCCCGCCTGGCGTGGCTGCCAGCCGCTCCAGGTTCTGGGCGGTGCTCGACCCCTGGTCCCAGGCGCGGAGATGGAGGGGATAGCCGCCACAGGCCGCGTACGCTTCCACGTAGGCTGCGGGATCCAGGTCGGGAAGGAAGGCCCGGGCCGAAACCAAATCGAGCGGGTCGAGCCGGATGCGCAGGGTCGGCCTACCAAACAGGGCTCCACCCGCCCCCAACATGCGTTCGATCATCCCCACCGCGGAGCCGGTCAGCACCAGCAACAGCCGGGTGCCCGGGGCGAGGTGGTCCCAGACGACCTGCACGATGCTGGGCAAGCCCGGTGTCGAAGCCGCCAGGTAGGGGACCTCGTCCAGCACGACCGCCAGGGGCTCTTGCCGGGCCAGCGCGGCGAAGAAGCGTAGGGCAGCTTCCCAGCTGGCGAATCCGCCGCCGGCCAGATCGGCGGCCTCGGGGCCGAGATCCCTCTCCACCGCCTCCCGGAGCCGACGCAGTTCCACCCGCTCGGCCTCGGCCGTGGCCCCGAAGAACACCGCCCGCCGGCCG
This sequence comes from bacterium, assembly GCA_902812395.1. Classification (GTDB taxonomy): domain Bacteria; phylum Chloroflexota; class Dormibacteria; order Dormibacterales; family Dormibacteraceae; genus CADDZO01. The sequence goes on from CADDZO010000301.1 coordinate 3,435, forward strand.
CGCACGAAGTGGGAGAGGAGAAACGTCTTCCCGGTCCGTCGACGGCCCCACACGACAGCGAGCTGGGGTTCGCCACGCTCCACCCGCGCCCAACAGTCGTCGAGGAGCTGCATCTCGGCCCCTCGATCGATGAGCGCAGGCAGCCTGTCCACACCTCAAGGGTA
>CADDZO010000302.1 GCA_902812395.1 bacterium
GGCCTCCTGGTAGACGCACTTGGAGTTCTCACTCCACCAGGCCAACTCGGGGTTGCGCTTCTTCTCCGCGTTCCACAGCCGATGGAGATCCTCGGCCGAGTACCACTTCTTCTCGGCTGCGTACCGCTCCTTCACCCGGGCCAGACCCCAGTTCCAGGCGTATCGCGCCGCCCCGACATGGGAGCGGAGCCCCCGCTCTTGGGTCGGGGTGGGATCGAGCGCGTACCGGTAGGCCTGGGGCACCCCACGAAGCCCGCTTCGTGGGGACCCGGCCTGCTGCAGCTTCACAGGTCCTTCCCGGTGGCCGCTGCGATGGCCTTGGCCGCTCGGTTGGCATCCGCTCGCTGTCCGGAGAGGCGAGCCCAGAGGCTGGTTGGGATCTCGGTCACGTCCCGGACCAGATCGTCATCCACCTCCGATGGATCCCCAACCAGCAACCGGCGGCTCTGTGCCGCCAGCGCAGCCTCGACCTCCTCCGCACCCAAGCGGGCGAACCGGTCGCGGTGCTCCACTCCGATCGTGGTCGCCGAATTGTCGCGCAGGAGGGCCAAGAACTTGCGGCGCTTGCCGTTCAGTGCAAAGCCGACCTCGGTCACCACGCGGCCCACCGGAAGTCCCTCGGCTGCCGCCCATGCCGTCACCCGGGCAACCTGCCGGTCCAGGTCGGACCTCTGGTCAGCGGACGACACGCGGGCATACACGGCCGTGATCCCTGGAACGGCACTGACCGGTGGCTGGTCCACCAGGATCAGCCGGCCGGCGCGGCGCGCGGGAACTGGGAGTTTGCCTTCCCGGAACCAGCGGTAGGCAGTCATGGGATGAACGCCTTGTTGCCGCGCCCAGTCCTTTCAATTCACCCCTACATACTACCATAGGTTCAAACGCCAACAGTTACCAACCCCATCGAGAATCGTCCCTGGCCGGCGCATGCCATCGTCGATTCCGATCCTGGCTGCTGGGGTCGGTGTGGCCACGCAGGCGAGTGCCTCGGCCGGGAAGGCTCCCCTTCACGCTTGGCCGTGGCGGCCAGGATGGGCTTCCGGCCCCTCCTCACGGGCCCTCGAGGTGGCGGTTCTCGAGTGCGGACCCTCCCGATCCGGGTGCGACATCGCGCCGCCCTCGGCCCCCGTGCTCCCATCGCGATCGGGGTCAGGCGGATCAGCCGTTCCAGTCGCGCCAGCGTCCAGGCTGGTCAGAGCCAGCCGTCGAGGCCGGCGAGGAAGCCCTCGTAATCGTCGCGGTGGATCGAGTGACCGGCCCCGCGCACCACCCTGACCTCGAAGCCAGCGCGGCGCAGACGGTCCGCTTCCTCAGGCGAGACCAGGGTGCTGGGGTCGGCCAGCAGGACCAGCGAGGGGACCACCGGGGCGGGGGTGAAGTCCCAGGGCCGGCCGTCGAGCAGGGCCCCGGCGGTGGCCGGGTCCCAGCGAGCCAGGGCCGCCACCTTGGCGTCCAGATCGCCGTGCGTCCACCGCGGGTTGGCGGCGGCCACCTGGTCGCGGCTCCACCTCTTCTGGTCGACGAACTCACGGGCGGCTGCCGCCTGGGCGTCCGGGTGGATCCTCCAGGCTGGGTCCTCGTAGATCGCCCGAGCCGGTCGCAGGCCTTGCACCGCCACCGCCAGGACCAGCCCGCCCAGCGAGTGGCCGAGCGCCACCTCGGGCTCCGCCGGCACCGACTCCAGGATATCGGTGGCCCACTCCCGGGGGCCATAGGGACCGCGTGGGCTCAGCCCGTGGCCGCGCAGATCCGGGGCCAACACGCGGTATCCGCGCTCGGCGAGGTCGGGCCCGAGCCGCCACCAGCCGGACGAATCGGAGGTGATGCCATGCAGCAACACGGCCACCCGCGGCCCCTGCCCCCACTCGCGAACGTGAAGCTTCACCGCGCCACCCCCGCCAGGAACCCGGTTGGCCGCACCGCGGCCGGGAGCCGGTGCCGCTTCGAGCCGAAAAGACGTGGGACCGGGCCATCGTCGGTCCCGCCAGGCTGCTGGGCGGGGACCGCGACCCGATGTCCACCTACCTCCATCCCGGCGATTGTAGGCGGCCGGGGATTTGCCTCCGATCGGCTGGCTGCCGACCTGCTGGAGCCAGGTGCCCGCATCTCGGTCGCGGCTCGGTGGCGGGGCCGGCACAAGAGGCGGGCGCAGCGGGACCGGCGCCGCTGAACCTCCCCCGTACTCGTCGCCGAGCTTGCCATGGGCCACCCGGCTGCGTAGACTGCCGTGGCGGCAATGGCTCTGTTTGTGGCACGTCACCAGCACCCGGCCGAGCGCTGTCCGGCCGCCGATCCCGCCATGGGAGCGATGCTCCTGTCCCATCTGGCTCCCGAGAACGCGGCCCGCAACGGCGTCACCATCCGAGGCGAGGCGGTCGTCAACGGTGCGCACACCCTCTACCTGATCGCTGAGGCAGATGCCAGGGAACGCCTGGAGGCGTTCCTCGCACCGTTCGCTCAGGCGGGCAGCGTCGAGGTGATGCCTGCCTCTTCCTGCGAGGCGGTGGTGACTCGCGGCGGCTGCGCCGCCGCCAGCTGAAGCCCGAAGCGATTGGCCGAGGCGGCCGGTCCGCCGAGGCCCGCGTATGCCCCACCGAGGCGGTCGGAGCGCTACCGTTCGCCTGTTCGCCGGGGCCGTGTTCGTGTGCCGACGGTGAAGAGCGCCGGGCGATCCTACACTGGACTCCCCATGCGGGAACGTCGAAGAGCGAAAGCCCTGTCAATGTCCACGTTGCGCCCAACCGCAGACAGAGCGCTGTTGCTGCCAGACGAACACCACCACGACTCGTGGCGGGTCCTGCGATTCGTCTCCGAGTTCGTCGAAGGGTTCGAGGTCCTGGCCGAGGTCGGGCCGGCCGTCACCTGCTTCGGCTCGGCGCGCACCCTCCCTGACGACCCCCTCTACCATCAGGCCTGGCTGGTGGGTCGGGCGCTGGCCGAGCGAGGCTTCGCGGTCATCACCGGGGGCGGCCCCGGTCTGATGGAAGCTGCGAACAAGGGTTGCAAGGAGGCCGGAGGCCTGTCCGTCGCCTGCAACATCGAGCTACCGGAGGAGCAGCCCTTCAACGACTACGTCGATCTGGGGGTGGAGTTCAGACACTTCTTCGTGCGCAAGACCATGTTCGTGCGCTACGCGCGGGGCTTCGTGATCTTCCCAGGTGGCTTCGGCACCCTGGACGAGCTGTTCGAGGCCCTGGTGCTGGCCCAGACCGGCAAGATCGAGCACTTCCCGATCGTCCTCTTCGGCCGAGAGGAGTGGAGCGGTCTGCTGGAGTGGCTCCGTAGCCACGTGCTGGGCCGGAACCGGATCTCTCCCGGCGATCTGGACCTCATGCAGGTCACCGACGATCCAGAGGAGGCGGCCGAGCTGGCCACCCAGAGCCATCCCCGGCTGCACGCCCAGGCCCGCTAGCTTGGATTTTCGCCGGGCCGAGTTCGACCCCAACTCAGGGATGCTCGAAGCGGAGCCGGCGGCCGCCCCACCAGGGCACCTGGACGGAGGGGATGCTGGCCTGGCGGAGGACCGGTGAGTAGG
>CADDZO010000303.1 GCA_902812395.1 bacterium
GCAGTCCTCCCGGCGAACCGCCGCTGCCGCCTCCCCCGCCCGCCCCAGCCGCTCCAACGCGTCCTGTCGGCGGCCGGCCGCGGCCAGCTCCTCGGCTTCGCGGGCCAAGAGCCAGCCCTGCAGGGGAGCCGGCAGCACGGTCGGCAGGCTGGCTGCCCACTCCAGAAGCCGCAGCGCCTCGATCGTGTCCCGCTCCCCCCAGCCGAACAGCAGCTGCGAGTGGAGCAGGCTCTGGGCCACCAACACTTGGGCGGCGAGCTCCGGCCGGTCGATTTCTGCCGCCAACCGCCCTGCCTCCCGGTGCAGCCGCCGCGACCGCTCCCGATCGGCGGCGTAGGCGGCGGCCCGGGCGGCGGCCAGGAGGGCGAGGCAGGCCAGCCCGCGCAGGTGCTCTCCCCGCCCCAGCGCCTCCAGCTCGCCCAGGCAGCCGACGTAGGTTTCGGCAGCGGTCAGCAGCAGGGTCGGCGGCACCGCGTGTCGCACCTCACCCAGCGCATCAGCCAGCGCCCCCAGGCGATCCACCACCTCCTCCGGCAGCCCGTCCACGGTCCAGGGCGCCGTGCTGCCGCCCAGCACCAGCACCGCACGTCCGTCCAGGTCGCCGTCCTCGATCTCGACCACCAGCTCCGGCCCGCTCGAACCCGTGCGCCAGTTCATGGCCGCGATCCGGTCGTTTGGACCTGGCCGGATCCTTGTCCGAGTCTCAGCGGGAGGATCCACCGGCCCCGGATCGCCCTCCTGGCTGTAGTCCTTGCCGAAGCCGAGCCGCGGCGGTGTGGTCCGGTAGAGGCGGGTCAGGTACTCCTGCCGCTCTGGGTTGGGCTGGTGGCGGCCGTGCTCCCAGCGACAGATCTCGCTCACGCTGATCTGCGGTGGCATCAGGCCGTCGGCCTCGTACAGGCGGTCCAGCGCCTGCGAGAGCTGGATCCTGGTCCAGCCGTGGGCGAAACGATGCGCTTCCAGGGGCAGTACCTCCGGGAGCTCCCGCCGGATCTCATCCACGATCCGGTCTCGTGACCAGCCCTCCAGCTGGCCTCGGATCCTGATCTGGCGCGCCCGCACACTCAGCGCCCGGCGTTGCTCGGGACTCAGGTGTCGTTCTGCCATCTCGTCCTCCCGATCACGCGCGCGTTGATGGTTTCGCCGATCATCGATGACGACGTCCCCACTCTCCTGTTACAAATCGGCGTGCTGGCATGCCTCCGCACGACGTCGCTCGACAAGATACACGCAGTTCGGGGCCGCTGACAGCTCTCTCTTTGCGGAGGACAGGATGGAATTCTCGCCACCATTGCCGATTGTTGACTCAGGGTTTCGGGAACGTATCTCTTAGGTCCAATCGGAAGGAAGGCCGTGGCCCTGAAGAGCCTCCAGCGGCCGTCGCCGCGCGCCAGCTCGGCATCCGCCACGGGGCTGCCGCCCGGACCTGTAGGGGGGAGGCGAATCGAGCCACCGGGAGGTCGGTTCGAGGGAACCGAATCCGCCGCGGCCATGGTCGCCGACCCGCTCAACCGGGGAACCCGGCCGGCCTTGAGCTTCTCAGGGCCGGGAGGGCGGAGAGAAGCGGGGCGGAAGCACGATCCGAGATGGGCACGAGCACCGGCAGCCGGCTGCGACGAATGCCACACCTGAGTCCATGAAGTGTGCGGTTCGCTGACGATGACACCAAAGACGCCACCGTGCTTCACTGCTATCTGCGGCCGGCGTCGCGGATTCGCTGACCTCTTGGCGTTGGCTGCGATCGGGACGCGGCGGTCGTGCCCTCCCTCCTCGGGCGGCAGCCGACCGGCTGCCGCCCTCCCATCGATCTATTGCCGACGACGCGGTGCCGGGGCCAGATGTCGGGGGCCGGTCAGGTAGCCAAGCCGGTCCGCTCGCCGCCAATCGCCTCCAGCAGCGTTCCGGTGGCAGGTGACACCACCTGATGCCGACGCCATACCACGCCCAGCCGGCGCCGGACCGTGGGGTCGCGCAGGCGGACGCTGCGGGCCCCGGCGGCCAGCCGAGGGAGAACGGTGAGCCCGCAACCAGCCGCCACCAAACCGAGCAGACTGGACAGCTGGCCGGCCTCAGCCACGATCTCTGGCTCGAAGCCGGCCAGCCGGCAGGCCTCGTCCAGAAGATCCCGCTGCTCGTGCCCGGGGCGCATGGCGACGAAGGGCTGCGCAGCTGCCTCGACTAGACCCACGGACCGCAGAGAGGCCAGCGGATGGTCGTTGGCGGCGACCAGCACCAGCGGTTCCTCGACCAGGAATCGGGCCTCCAGGTCCTGCCGTCGCCCGGGCAGTCGGACTATCCCCAAGTCGAGCTCGCCGGAGTGGACTCCGTCCTCGATGGCAGGGCTGCTGTCGACCTCGTACAGCTGGATCCGCACCCTGGGGTGGGCGCGGCGGAACTCGGCCAGGGGACCGTGAATCAGGCTGCCGACGGTGGGGAGAGCGCCGACGCTGATCCGGCCTCGGATCAACCCCTGCACCTCCTGAATCCGGCGCCGGGCGTCCTCCACCTCCTGGAGGGCGCGCTCCGCGTGTGGCACCAACGCCTCGCCGGCGTTGGTCAGGACCAGCGACCGTCCCAACCGCTCGAACAGCGGGCTCCCCAGTTCCCCCTCGAGCTTCCGAATCTGCTCGCTCAGCGAGGGCTGGGTGATGTAGAGGCGGTCGGCTGCCCGAGTGAAGCTCTTCTCCCGGACCACGGCCAGGAAGTAACGGAGTTGGTGCAACTCCATGGTTTAGAGGCAATGCCTATAGGTCAGGGAGCGTATCACGGATAGCAAGGACCCCAGTCCCGGCATAGTCTGATCGTTTGCGCCAGTGCACGTGCCTCGAGCGGGCTCAGATGGCCTCCCCGGCTCGGGCCGCGGGCGTCGGACGCGGACCAGGATGACGGGGGAGGAAGCGGAGGCAGGAGCCGAACCGCCTGCGTCCGGACGTAATCGTGCGTCGGATTGAACCGTGGAAGGATCCCCAATCGCCTCCCGGCTGCCGACGACCGCCGCCAGCGAGCTGGTCGCCATCCTGTACGACGAGGGCGTTCCGTGTCTCTTCCTCAACCCGGGCATGCAGCTGCCGGCCCTGCGCTCGGCCCTGGCCGAGGCTCGCTCGGCAGGCGTCCCCCACCCCCAGCCGGTGCTCTGTGCCCACGAGCAGGTAGCGCTCTTCGCCGCCCATGGCCACCAGCTGGCCAGCCGGGCGCCCCAGGCCGTGATGGTTCACGTCGAGGGTGGCGAGCTCGACTTCGACCGGGCTCTCCTCAGCGCCCAGCGTGACCGCATCCCGATCGCGGTCCTCTGCGGGCCGGAGGAGGTGGCCGGCGGCCGCAGCCGCCGTTTCAAGTGGGAGGCCGGCATCACCGAGGGGCGTCGCCTGGGTACCTTCCTGCGCCGGGCCATCCAGATCGCGCGGAGCGAGCCGACCGGCCTGGCCCGCCTGACCCTGCCCCGTGAGGCCCTGGCCCAGCCGGCCGGGCCGCCCTCCCGGCGGTTGCTCCCACCCCGGCCCCCGGCCGCGGAC
>CADDZO010000304.1 GCA_902812395.1 bacterium
GGCCCGGGCCGGCGGTGTCGAATGCCGTCTCCGGCCGCTGGGCCCGGGGTTCGGCGAAGCGGCCCTGGCCGCCCTCAGCAGCGAGGCCGAGCCCGCCGGGCCTGGCCCGGCCAGCCCCAGCCAGCTCGGTCGACCGCAGGTGGGAGTCACGATTGAGTTGCAGCTGCCCTATCAAGCCCCTCTGGACGGCGACTGGCTGTTGGACTTCCTGGGAGCGCGGGCGGTGCCCGGCACCGAGGAGCGGCTAGACGGCACCTTCCGGATCAGCCTGCGCCTCCCCCACGGCTGGGGCATCGCCGAGTTCCGACCGGAGCCCGAGACCGTCGCTCTGGGTCTGCAGCTGGCAGACCGCCGCGATCTGAGCGCCGCCCTCGCCCGCTGCCGGCGGCTGTTCGGTCTCGATGCCGACCCCGGCCCGGTCGTGGCCCACCTGGGCCGCGATGCGCTGGTGGGGCCGCTGGTCCGGCGCCGGCCCGGGATCCGGGTGCCCGGCCATGTCGACGGGGCTGAGCTGGCGATCCGGGCAGTGCTCGGGCAGCAGGTCTCGGTGGCAGCGGCCAGAACCCAGGCCGGTCGGCTGGTCCGAGGCTGGGGCGAGCCGCTCCCGGTTGCCCGGGGAGGCGTCAGCCACCTCTTCCCGAGCCCAGCTGCGGTGGCCGAGGCTGCGACCTCGGTGGCACTTCCGGAGGCCAGGCGACGCAGCCTGCGTGCGCTGGCGCTGGCCCTGGCCCAGGGGGAGCTGGAGATCAGCCCCAGCGTCGATCCGACCGAGTTGAGTCGTCAGCTGCTGGCCCTGCCCGGGATCGGGCCCTGGACCGCTGCTTACGTGGCCATGCGACTGGGAGACCCGGACGTGTTCCTCCCCACCGACCTTGGGGTTCGGCGGGGACTGGCCCGACTGGGGGCACCCGCCGACCCCAGGCACGCGGCCGCCCTGGCCGAGTCCTGGCGCCCCTGGCGGTCCTACGCTGTGGTTCACCTCTGGGCGCTGGAAAGGAGAAAGGACGGATGACCGCGACCGCTGAGATGACCACCGTGACCACACCGCTGGGCCCGTTCACCATCGTGGGCCGAGAGGTGGTGATCGCCTCCGGATTCACCGAGGATCCCGAGCGGCTGCTGGCCTGGGTCCATCCGCGGCTCCGTCCCACACACCTGCTCAGGGGTCGCTCCGGCCCGGCCGCAGAGGCCGTCACCGCCTACTTCGACGGCGAACTGGAGGCGCCGGCTGCGGTTCCAATCGACCTCGACGGGGGCCCCTTCCTGCGCCTCGCCTGGGAGCGGCTGCGCGAGGTGCCCCCCGGCCGAACCATCAGCTACCGTGAGCTGGCGCTGCGGGCGGGGAGGCCGGCCGCGGCACGGGCCGCCGGCCAGGCCTGCGCCCGCAACCCGCTGACCCTGTTCATCCCCTGCCATCGGGTGGTGGCGGCCGACGGAGGCGCCCACCACTTCGGCTGGGGGCTGGAGGCCAAGCGCTGGCTCTTGCACCACGAAGGCGCCGCCTGAAGGCCAGCTCGGCGAGATCCCGGACTGGCTTGCCTACCCTTTGCAGCGGATGTCCGCAGACGGCCTGCTGCTTGAGGTGAGCGGGTTCCCGACCGCCATCCGGCCGATGAGGCCGGTCCGGGCGGAGGCCCCATTCAGCTCCGACGACTACCTCTTCGAGGTCAAGTGGGAGGGAATCCGCTGCCTTTGCCTGGTCGACCCCGCTGGCCAGGTGCATCTGCACGACCGCTCCCTACGCAACCTCACCCCGCTGTTGCCGGAGCTGGCCGACCTGCAGGAGCGGGTGCCGGCAGGCAGCATCCTGGACGGGGAGCTGGTCGCGACCGACACCGAAGGGCGACTCAATCGGGGTGTGCTCCGGCGGCGGCTTGCGGCGGGGCCGGCGGGCGCCGGCCTGGTCCCGCTCGCCTACGTCGCCTTCGACCTCCTCTACCTGCGGGGGCGGCCCCTGTTCCGGACACCGCTGCACCGCCGGCGCGCACGCCTGCGCTCGTCGGTCTCCCTCGGCGGCCATCTCTCGGTCCCCTACCACATCGAGCAGGACGGAGACCACCTCTTCGATGCCTGCCTGGATCACGGACTGGAGGGGGTGGTGGCCAAACACCGGGATTCGACCTACGTGCCCGGGCAGGCCACCCCCTTCTGGCTGGTGGTGGAGGCGGTGCGCACCGACGACTTCGTGGTCTGCGGTTACCTGGGCCGTCCAACCGCGATCCAGGCCCTCCTGCTCGCCTTCTATGAGGAGGGAGCCCTCCTCCCCTGTGGGACCGTCACCGGCGGCTGGGACGAGGAGGCGCAGGCAGTCCTCGCCGACCGGCTGCAGCGGCTCACCACCACCGAGTGCCCACTGCGGCCGCGGCCACTGGTCACGGCCCCAGTGCACTGGTGCCGGCCGGAACTGGTAGTCACCGTCCGCTACTCGGAGTGGGCGCCTGACGGCACCCTTCGCTTCCCCATCTTCAACGCGCTGCGACCCGACGTGCATCCGGCCGAGTGCGTGCGCCGCCGCCATCGGGCGGTGCGGCAGAGCCGGCCCCAACCTGGCTCACCCGCCTACGACCTGGCCCGCTTCCCCTTCTGACCGGGCACCGGCGTCGTCGGGCAAGAGCCGCCAGGAGAGGCGGTGGATAGGGCTCGGGCCGAGCTCGCGCAGCGCCCGCCGGTGGGCGGCGGTGGCATAGCCCTTGTGCTCGGCGAAGCCGTAGCCGGGGTAGCGACGGTCGTACTCGACCATGAGCCGGTCGCGGTGCACCTTGGCCACCACGCTGGCAGCCATGATCGAGGCACAGGTGGCGTCCCCCTTGACCACGCACAGCTGGGGCAGGGGAAGGTCGGGGACATCCCAGGCGTCGACCAGGAGGTAGTCGGCGGCCAGGTGGAGGCCAGCCACTGCCCCCTGCATGGCCAGCTGCCGGGCCCGCGTGAGCCCGTAGCGGTCGATCACGTCCGGGCCCACGGAGTGCACCGCCCAGGCCAGGGCCTGGTGCCGGATCAGCACGTCAAGCCGCTCCCGCTGCTGCGGGGTCAGCTTCTTGGAATCGTCCAGCCCGGGCAGTCGGGTGCCGATCCGGAGCACCACCGCCGCCGCCACCGCCGGCCCGGCCAGCGGTCCCAGCCCGACCTCGTCGATGCCGGCCACGCACCGGTACCCCATCGCGGCTGCCATCCGCTCCGAGGCCCACAGCCCCGGGTGCCGGCGAGGACGCCTGCCCACGGCCGGCAAGACTATGCCCGAGATGGGGCACGGCGCACGGGCCGCCCCTCGACCCTCTCGCCGTCCCTCCCTTCTCTTCGCGGCAGCAGTCTGGCCAGCAACGAAGACCCGTGCCGCGGTATGGTCTCGCGGTCGATCAGAGGCGTCAGGTTCCGTTGCGGGTCAGTGAGCATGAGTCAGCCGACCCGCAGCCACCGGTTGCCCGGTGGCGGTCCCGGTCTTACCCGCTTGCGCGGTGCCGGGTTCCTGCTTGGG
>CADDZO010000305.1 GCA_902812395.1 bacterium
CCCCGCTCACGGATGCCGAGGAGGTCTTCCAGGGCGATTCCGCGCGAGGTGCCTTGCGCCTTGGCGACGACACGCTTGGCGATGCAGTGGTTGGTATCAGTCTGGAACCGACGCTGACGGCCGGAGATCTGACGGAGCTTCCGGCGGCTGGCCTTGGTGCCCTTGCGCTGGAGGTTCCGGCGACGGTGGGAGGAGATACGCTGCTTGACCTCGACTTGCTCGCCGCTGAAGACCTCGCCGTCCGAGTCGGTGGCGAGGTTGACGATACCCAAGTCGACGCCGAGGTGTCCTGGATCTTCCCAGCGGGAGCCTCCGGGGCGTCCACGGTGCAGTACAGGTAGAACACGTGGCGACGCAGGATCAGGTCCGCCTGTCCTCGGATCCGGTCCATCCGCGGCCGCTGGTACTCGCCCAAGCGGTAGGGCATGACCTTGCGACCGCCCAGTGTCAGCAGGCTCACTCGATCGGGGGCCTTCCACGACATGATCCGCTGGTCGTAGGGAACTGCTCCATGCGGCCGAAAGCGAGGCCGGATCGTCTTGTCGCGTTTGTACGCCTCGCAGACCTTGGAGATGGCTCGAATCGCCATCTGGGAGCTGAGCCCGAAGCGGTCCCGGATCTGGCCATAGACGAGGCGCTGAACCCGAATCTTGTTGGCGGTCTTCTCCCGGAAGGCGACCTCGGCGATCCCATCGCAGGCCGAATTGAACCGCTCCATGGTCTGGAGCAACGCGGCGTGCTGGTTGGCCGAAGGTCCGAGCTTGACGGCAAGCGTCAGCTTCACGCACTGAATGACAACAGCTGTGCTACGAGTACCTCCGATTCCTCCCCATGGCTGAAGCCAGGGGCATCCTCGGAGGTGGCTTGGTGATTGCGATCTGCCCCGACCGGCACGGCCAACGGAGGTGGACCAACCCGGCTGCCGAGGCGGTCGGAGCTCGCAGGGTGCTCCGGGCGCAGGATCGGGAATCTGGCCCAAGTGAACGCCCCCGCAGGGAGCTGCATCGGTCCTCATCGTCCCAGATGGTGATTGGTGCGGGTGGTGGGACTCGAACCCACACGCCAGAGGGCCCGACTTTTTAAGAGTCGTGCGTCTACCAGTTTCGCCACACCCGCGCTTGCGGCGGGAGATCCGTCAGAGGAAAGGCTGCGACAAGCGGTCGAGGCGGTCAAGCAGCTCCGGTCCCAGATTGAGCCCGACCGCGCCGGCGGTGTCGTCCAGCTGCTCGGGCCGCGAAGCGCCGACGATCGCGGCGGTCACCCCGGGCCGGGCCAGGAGCCAGGCGATCGAGACCTGGGCCGGGGTGGCGCCGACCTCGCGGGCGATCTCGGCCACTGCCTCAGCTACCCCGAACATCTCCTCGGACCAGTACCGAGACCGGTACATACGACCGTAGTCCCCTTGGGCAAAGCGGGACCCAGCAGGAGGTTCCGAACCCGGTCGGTAGCGGCCGGCCAGCATGCCGGCGGCCAGCGGGTTGTAGGGGCAGACCCCGATCTCCAGAGCCTGGCAGAGCGGCAGCAGCTCCCGCTCGGGAGCACGAGCGAGCAGGTTGAAGCGGGGCTGGACCACGGTGACCCGAGCCAGGCGCTTCTCCGCGACGACGCTGACTGCCCAGCCCAGCTGCCAGGCTGCGAAGTTGGAGAGCCCCAGATAGTGGACCTTCCCAGCCTGGACCAGTCGGTCCAGGGCCTCCATCGTCTCCTCCAGCGGCGCCCCCAGATCGGCATGGTGAAGGTAGAAGACGTCCACCCGCTCCAACCCGAGCCGTCGCAGCGACGCCTCACAGGCCTCGATCACGTGCTTGCGGCTGCCGCCGACGTCGTTGGCCCCCGGGCCGACGCGGTTCGCGCACTTGGTCGCCACAGTGACGGGGTGTTGGCGTTCGCGCAGCCAGCGACCCAAGATCTCCTCAGTGCGGCCCCAGAGTTCGGGCGACGGCGGCACCGGGTAGACGTCTGCGGTGTCGAAGAAATTGATGCCCAGCTCAACCGCACGGTCCATGACCGCCCAGGCAGCCTTCTCCTCGACCTGGCTGCCGAAGATCATGGTGCCCAGACAGAGCCGGCTGACTCGGAGCCCACTTCGCCCCAGGGGGACGCTTTCCATGCTGCTCATGCCGGTGCCGGATACTCGTAGAAGCCGCGGCCGGTCTTGCGCCCCAGCTCACCTCGGGCCACTTTTTGGCGCAGGAGCTCAGGAACGCCCGGCCCTCCCTCCACCCGTGCCCGATCCTCGAGCGCACCGTAGAAGACGTCGAGGCCGCTGAAGTCGAGGAGCTCGAATGGCCCCATCGGCCAGCGGAGCCCCTTTTTCACCGCAACGTCCACGTCCTCGACTGTCGCATAGCCCCCCTCGACCAGGTGAAAGGCCTCCTCGGCGGCCGCGAACAGAATGCGGTTGGCAATGAAGCCGTGGACCTCCTTGCGCAGCACCACCGGCACCCGCCCGATGCTGTGCACGAACGCCACCGCCTGTGCCACCGTCTCCTCGGACGTGAGAGGTCCCTTCACCACCTCGCATAGCTCCATCACCGTTACCGGATGGAAGAAGTGCAGGTTGCAGCAGCGCCCGGGGTGCGGGACGAGGTCGGCCAATCGGGAGATGGCGATCGTGCTGGAGTTGGTGGCGAGGATCGCGTCCTCGCGTGCCAGCCGGCCGAGTTGGGCCCAGAGCGCTCGCTTTGCCTCCAGATCTTCGAAGATTGCCTCGATCACGAGGTCGGCCCCCTCGGTTCCCGCCGCTAGGTCGGTCTCGAGCCGGATTCGTGCCAGGGCTGCCTCTGCCTCCTCGGGAGAGCGGACGCCCTTTTCGGCCGAGCGTAGGGCCAGGCGGCGGTTGCTGTCGCTCGCCCGCTTCAGCTGGGCCGGATCGCTGTCGACAAGCCATACGCGGTACCCGTGGTAGGCGGCCTGCAGGGCGATCTGGGACCCCATGGTCCCCGCCCCCACTACGGTGACGTCCTCGATCTCGGCCATGTCTCCTCCGCTCCTGGCGACCTACGCACCCAACGGTAGCGCCAGCTCGACGGCCTCCGCACTCGAAGCTGCGGTTGGCTGCGGGCTGGCTCGCCGGTGTAAGACAGGGTGACCCGGCCGGGCACGTCCGCGGCCTTGGCCACGCCTGGCCCCCCGGTATGCGGATCCACCCCCGCACCTTCCCGGCGCCGGCGGATCCCGCGAATGCATCGAACCGTGGATCGAGACCGACGCGCGCTCCGGCTCGACCCACACCGCTGCGAAGAGCCCTCCCTGAGGAGCCGTTGCGGGTCAGTGAGCATGAGTCATCCGGCCCGCAGTCACCGGTTGCCCGGTGGCGGTCCCGGTCTTATCCGCTTGCACGGCGCTGGGTTCCTGCTTGGGGTCCCCACGAAGCCTGCTTCGTGGGGTCCCCTCCTGCTTCATCGCCGTGTGGCCAGCACGGCTGGGTCTTACCTCGGCTCCACAGGCCCCTCTGCCACTGACGGCGAGCTC
>CADDZO010000306.1 GCA_902812395.1 bacterium
CACGGCCGTGATCCCCGGAACGGCACTGACCGGTGGCTGGTCCACCAGGATCAGCCGGCCGGCGCGGCGGGAACTGGGAGTTTGCCTTCCCGGAACCAGCGGTAGGCAGTCATGGGATGAACGCCCTGCCGCGCCCAGTCCTTCACATTCATCCCTACATACTATCATAGGTTCTCATCCAAACAGTTACCAACCCCCGGGCTGCCGGCAACCTCGGCTCCGGCGGCTCCCCCGTGCATTCCCGGAGCCCGGTGGCCCCGGGGATCACGGATATGGTTGAATGACACTTGAACTCCCGATGGGTGGGAGCGCGGCCTGACCGGGAGAGAAGGGATCATGAGCACGCTTCGGCCGCTACCCTCTCCGCCGGTCGGCGTCCCCCCGTCGGCCGATGCGGACAACCTGAACCTCCTCCTCTCATTCCACGACGGCAGCTGACATCGCGTCAGCTGCCGTCCCTCTCGGTTAGCGGAGCTCGTGGGGGACCGCGGTGTGCCGTAGCAGGCGTCCCTCGCGCAGGATCTCGATCTCGAGCGGTCCCTGACCGGCCCCGATCAGGTGTCCCTGGAGGTCACCCACGCTGGCCACGGGCCGCCCACCCACTCCCACGATCAGGTCGCCGGGTCGCAGCCCGGCCCCTGCCGCCGGGCTGCCCGGCACCACCTCCATCACCCCGACGGCCCGCTGGCGCCCCAGGCGCTGAGCAGCGGCCGGCGGTAGCGGCCGGCTGGCCCCGGCGATCCCCAGGTAACCTCGCCGGACCCGGCCCTCGCGGTTCAGGGCCTCCAGGATCCGGCGGGTGGTCCGGTTGAGCGGAATGGCCAGGCCCAGGCCTACCCCGGCCACCGCGGTGTTGACCCCTACCAGCCGGGCACGGGCGTCGGCCAGGGCCCCGCCCGAGTTGCCCGGGTTCAGGGCGGCGTCGGTCTGGATGACGTCGTCCACCACCCGCTGGCCGTCGCCGACCTGGGTGACCAGGGAGCGGCCCAGGCCGCTCACCACCCCGGCCGTGACCGACCCCACGTAGCCGAGGGGGTTGCCCACCGCCACTACCAGCTGACCCACCCGGAGCCGGTCCGCGTCGCCCATCTCCACCGGCACCAGCCGGGCGCCACGGGCCCGGACCAGCGCCAGGTCGGAGAGCGGATCGCTACCGACCCGCTCCACCTCATACTCCCCGCCATCGGCGAAGCCGGCCACCCCCCGGGAGGCCCCGGCTACCACGTGGGCCGAGGTCAGGAGCAGCCCCTCGGCGGTCACCGCCACCGCCGAACCGGCGCCCTCCGGCCGCCAGCCGGAGCGAACGCGGAGACTGGCGACGGAGGGGAGCAGGCGCTCCGCCACTCGGGTCACGATCGCCGAGTAAGCATCGAGCGCCTCCTCCTCCATCGGCGCGGCCTCAGGGAAACCGCGAGCCGCGGCCACCGATCATCGCCTCCGGCTCAGAACCACCGGCCCTGGGCCTGGGCCCACCAGGGCCGCCAGTCCCAGGGTCCGAACGGCGGGCGGAAGGGTGGCCCCCAGCCGCGCTTCCGGGGACCACGGCCGAACTGCCAGCCGCCGCGGGTGCCGGGGGTGAAGGTGAGGGTAGTGCCGCCGCAGCGGGCGCCCCAGGTCACCGCCACGTCGAAGCGCTCCTCGGCCTCCCGGGCGATGCGGATGCGCTCGCGCCGCGTCTCCTCTCGGAAGCGGGCGATCCGTCCCGCCTCGGCTCCGGACCGGAAGTCGGCGCTGGCCCCCTCCGGGCCTCCGGGTTCGGCGAGCGTCCCCACTACCTGCACACGATCCCCGTCGATCGTCACCGACGGAGGGCCTACGAACCAACTGTCGGGGAGGCGTCCCGCGAACCAGCCGGCGATCGAGTCGAGCCGTTCTGTTGCCATGATTACAACATTACCCCAGCCTCTCCGGATCAAACGCTGCCCGTCAGGCCGCGTCCGGTGCCCGCCCACGCTGGCGCCAGTCGAGGGCCAGGTAGGTGCCAGCCGCCAGCACGAACCCGACCGGGAAGGTCAGGTCGCCGGTCCCGGGGAAGTGGCTCGGGACCAGGCCCACGTACAGGCTCTGGTTGGCGAACAGCCAGACAGACACGCCCGTCCCGAGCACGAAGGCGACCAGCCCGCTCCAGGACCGGTGCGCGCGGTCGTAGAAGATCCGCTCGTCCCCGAACCGGCCCTGCCGGAGCCAGTAATTGGCGAAGACCACCCCCAGCCAGGGTGCGATCCAGTAGCCGATCAGTAGCAGGAAGTCCTCGTACCTCGACCCGATGCTGGTCGCGCTGCCCAGGTAGGCAACAGCGAAGCCGATCCCGCCGAAGATCAGGGCCACGATCGCTCGGCGCTGCCTGAGTCCGATCCGGAGGCCGACGGTGAGAAAGGCCATGGCGCCGCTGTAGATGTTGAGCACGTTGGCGGAGATGCCGCCCAGGGTGATGGCCAGCAGCGTCAGCACCGCCCAGAGGTGGGGCAGGGCGTCCGCGAACTGCTGGGTGGGGTTGGCGTTCCAGTTCAGGCCCGCGACGGTGCCGAGCGCCGCGCCCAGCACCTCAAGCACCGCGCAGGAGATGAATATGCCGAGTCCAGCGAACAGCCCGGTCCGGAAGCGACTGACGCTGGGCGGCAGGTAGCGCGCGTAATCGGTCGCGTAGGGGTTCCAGCCACATGCGTAGCCGAAGGCCGCGGCAGCGGTGAGGATGAAGGCGGTCAGATCCCCCACCCCTTTGGGACTGGCGCCCTGGAGAAAGTTGGACTTGGTGAAGACGATCACGGTCGCAACCGCGAAGATCACCACCAGCGGGATGAAGGCGTACCGCTCCCAGGCGTGGACCAGATTGTGGCCGAAGAAGGCAACCGCGACCTGGAGCAGGACCACGATCACCAGCGCGGCTAGGAAGGGGAGGTGGAAGAGGACCTCCAGGGCAAAGGTGGCGCTGACGCTGTTCACCGCGAACCAGCCGATGCCCGAGGTCACCGACATCACGATCGAGGGCACGATGTTGCCGTAGAAGCCGAAGGCGGCCCGCCCCTGAACCATCTGCGGGACCCCGAGCTTCGGCCCCCAGGAGGAGAGAATGCCGTGGGTCAGCGCACCCAGGGCGGACCCGACCACCACCGCTAGGGCGGCGGCCCAGAAGCTACCCCCGAACACGACCACGCCGAGAACGCCGACGAAGATGGTGGCGAACTCCAGGTTCGGGGACATCCAGGTCCAGAACAGCCGCAGCGGCCGGCCATGCCGCTCCCGGAGCGGGATGTACTCGATGCCACCGGGCTCGACGCTGGCGACGCGGTCGCCGTAGTCGCCCTCGCGGACCGGGACGGCGGTGCCGACGGACTCTGCCTCGATGCTCGACATGCGGGCTCCCTCACATGGATGGACGAGGACACTGCCAGTCTAGAGTGCGCCGGTCCAGACCGGGG
>CADDZO010000307.1 GCA_902812395.1 bacterium
GGTGGCCGCTGCGATGGCCTTGGCCGCTCGGTTGGCAGCCGCTCGCTGTCCGGAGAGGCGAGCGCAGAGGCTGGTTGGGATCTCGGTCACGTCCCGGACCAGATCGTCATCCACCTCCGATGGATCCCCAACCAGCAACCGTCGGCCCTGTGCCGCCAGCACAGCCTCAACCTACTCCGCACCGAAGCGGGCGAACCGGTCGCGGTGCTCCACTCCGATCGTGGTCGCCGAATTGTCCCGCAGGAGGGCCAAGAACGTGCGGCGCTTGCCGTTCAGTGCGGAGCCGATCTCGGTCACCACGTGGCCCACCGCCAAGCTCTGGGCTGCCGCCCATGCCGTCACCCGGGCAACCTCTAGGTCCAGGTCAGACCTCTGGTCGGCGGAGGACACGCGGGCATCCACGGCCGTGATCCCTGGAACGGCACTGACCGGTGGCTGGTCCACCAGGATCAGCCGGCCGGCGGGGCGCGCGGGAACCGGGAGTTTGCCTTCCCGGAACCAGCGGTAGGCAGTCATGGGATGAACACCTTGTTGCCGCGCCCAGTCCTTTCAATTCACCCCTACCTACTACCATAGGTTCAAACGCCAACAGTTACCAACCCCCAGCCCGGTTGGAACTTGCGCCCGCAGGGGCCAGGACCTCAGACGCGGCCGCCTTGTTGCGGCTCCAGCTGTAGCTGCTCACCACGCACCAGGGGGAAGTCGTCCAGGCTCCCGGCCGGCAGCTCGACGACGCTGTGGGCACCCAGGACCAGCGGCACCACCCGCCAGGGACGAAGGCCCACCACCGTTCGTACCACCCGCAATCTCCGGTCGAGGAACACGGCATCGATCGCGAAGCGCATGAAGAACGTGTGGATGCCGGTGCAGGGGACGATCCACATTCCCGCTCCCGGCTCCAGGCTGCGGCGGAACATCAGCCCCAGCGCCCGCCCGAGCGAGGTCCCGGGCACCTCCAGGCGGCCGGCCAGCACCCGGCCGCTGCCCGGGTGGACCAGGCGCAGGCCTCGCTGCCGCAGGCGCCAGGTCAGGTCAGCCGGCCAGCCGCCGCCCACCCCAGCCCAGGCCGGAGTCCGAGTAGCTGCCGTCCGGGCGCTTGCGCAGGGTGGTCCAGCGATGGTGCTGGGGCACCCCTTCCCGCTCCGGGATCAGCTCGCCAAGCTCGATCCAGTCAGGGGCCAGCGAGCGGGCGAAGGCCATCGCCTCCTCGCGCGAGCCGAAGCTCCGCTTCTCCCCCTCCTCCACCAGCTCCACTTCCCACCCTCGACGGTGGACCACCCGCAGGTACACGTTACCTCCCCCTTGCGCCAGCCGGGCGCGCCCCGGTCGCTGATCTGCTGGCTGGGCCGCCCTCCAGCGACGGGCCGAAGGACCACCGACAGCCGATGCGCCCCTCTGACCGGCCTGTGCGCTTCACCCGACGTCCTCCACCTTTCATCGCAGCATGGAAACCGAGCGGCAGCCTACCCTACCTGCCATGCCGCGCTTCGTGTCCCAGGCGATCGGACTCCACTACGTGGTGGCCGGCCCGGCCCACGGGCGCCCGATCGTGCTGGTGCACGGCTTCGCCAGCGACTATCAGCTGAACTGGGTCGGGACCCGCTGGCAGGAGACGCTGACCCGGGCCGGCTGGCGAGTGCTGGGGCTGGACTGTCGGGGGCACGGGCGCTCGGACAAGCCGCACGACCCCGCCGCCTACGCGCGCTCCGCCATGGCCGCGGACGCCGTCGCCCTGCTCGACCACCTGGGCCTGGAACGCGCCTGCTACCTGGGCTACTCGATGGGGGCGCGGATCGGGCTGGAGACGGTGATGTCCCATCCTGGGCGGTGGGAGCGGGCCGTGTTGGGAGGTCTGGGCAGCGTCCAACCGCGCGGGGGGGCGGAGCTGATCGCCCGCCGCCTTCGCGGCGAGCCGGTGGAGGACCCCCGGGCAGAGGAGTTCTACCGCTTCGCCGCCGCCCGGGCCGAGAACGACCTGGAGGCGCTGGCCTGCTGCATCCTCGGCCCCGACGGACCGCCGGCGGCGGGACGCCTGGCCGCGATCGAGTGTCCGGTGCTGATCGCGGCCGGGGACCGCGATCCAATCGCGCGCGGGGCACGCGAGCTGGCGGCGGCGATCCCCGGTGCCCGCTTCATCCCCATCCCCGGGCGGGACCATTTGAGCGCGGTCCCGGCCCGGGCCTTCAAGGAGGCAGCGCTGGCCTTTCTGGCCGACGATTAGGACGACGAGCCGCTGAGCGAGTTGACCACGTCGGAGAACACCTGCTTGACCTCCTGGCCCATCGTGGCGAGCACCACCACCACGATGATGGCGACCAGGACCAGGATCAGCGTGTACTCCACCAGGCCCTGGCCCCGGTCATCCAGGAGGCGCCAGCTCCGCTGGTGCCCGACTCGGTCGATCTCCGACATCTCCTCCGCTGCCATACCTACGCTCCCGCAGCCCCGCGCGTGTCGCGGGCGCCGCCCGTGCCCGGGATGAATCCGAGATTACGTGCTCGGCGTCCCCTGCAGCGTCTGCACCACGTCCTGAAAGACGTTCTTGATCTGCTGCCCCATCAGGGTCAGCACCGCGATCACGACGATCGCCACCAGGACCAGGATGAGGGCGTACTCCACCATGCCTTGCCCTCGCTGGCGCTCGACCAGGCCTCGTATCCGGACCAACCAACCCACCACGCGCTCGACCTCCTGTTCCCCCGCGGCGCTCCGAGCCACCTCCGAGGTGAGGAGGCGGCGGTGGCGGGCGCCGGCGGCGCGGTGCGAATAGGGTATCGATCGGGCCCCGGATTGCGCCCGTCGGCGCGAGCAGACAGCTGGGCACACCCGCGCACGCTGCTGCTGGGAGCAGTGCTGATCGCGGCCGGGGCCGCCTTCATCACTCCGGTCTCGGACCCCGACTTCTGGTGGCACATCCGAGTGGGAGAGTGGATCGTGGCCCATGGTCGCCTGCCCGGCCACGACCTCTTCACGTACACCGTCCCCCGTCAACGTCCCTGGATCGACCACGAGTACCTGACCGAGGTCCTGATGTGGCTGGTCCAGCGTGGGTTCGGTCTGGTGGGCCAGAGCCTTGCCTTCGGTGCCCTGACCTGGGCCGGCTTCGGCGCCCTGGTCGCCGCCTGTCGTGCCCGACGCCATCCCTACCCGATCGTGGCCCTGGCCCTGGCCCTGGCCGTCCTGGCCGGGGGCCCGATCTGGGGCCCGCGCCCCCAGATGGTCACCTTCGCCCTCAGCTGCCTGGAGCTGCTCTGGCTGCGTCGCTACCTCGAGGGTCGCGGGCGGGTCGTCCTGGCCCTGCCCGCGCTGACGCTGGTCTGGGGCAACCTGCACGGCGGCTGGCCGGTCGCGATCGTATGGTGCCTGCTGGCGGCGGCGGCCGAGGCGGCCGCCGCCGCCAGCAGGCACCATAC
>CADDZO010000308.1 GCA_902812395.1 bacterium
TGCGGCACCAGCTCGGCTCCAAGACCGTCTGGCGCGGCGGACGGCTGTTGGTTGCCGAGCGGTTCTTCCCCAGCTCTACGACGTGCTCTGGCTGCGGGACAGTGAAAGCCAAGGCTGGCCGAGCGCATCTTCCGCTGCGAGGGCTGCGGCCTGGTCATCGACCGGGACGTGAACGCTGCGAAGAACCTACTCGAGCTCGCCGTCAGTGGCAGAGGGGCCTGTGGAGCCGAGGTAAGACCCAGCACCGCTGGGCACACGGCGATGAAGCAGGAGGGGACCCCACGAAGCAGGCTTCGTGGGGACCCCAAGCAGGAACCCGGCGCCGCGCGAGCGGGTAAGACCGGGACCGCCACTGGGCAACCGGTGGCTGCGAGCCGGATGACTCATGCTCACTGACCCGCAACGGCGTGAAGCGCGATGTCTTCGGGGCCCGGGTACGTGGGTATCGCGGTTCGCTCGACGCGGCGCTCACCGCCCAAGAGCTGCCGGTGGAGGTCTTCCATCAGGTGCTCGCCGCCTTTCGCGACAACCTTCCCACCTGGCACCGCTACTGGCGGCGGCGACGGCGGCTGCTCGGCGGTCCGCTCAGGGAGTACGACCTCCACGCCCCGCTCTCCCGCCCGGTTGCGATCCCCTTCGAGAGGGCGGTGGATCTGATCTGCTCAGCGCTGGCCCCCTCGGGGAGGAGTACGTGGCCTTGCTCCGCCGGGGCGTGCTCGAGGAGCGTTGGGTTGATCGCCTGCCTAACCGGGGAAGGCGGCAGGGGGCCTTCTCGGCCGGCGTGCCCGGCACCCACCCCTTCGTCTTCATCAGCTACCAACAGAGCATCGGGAGCCTGAGCACCCTTGCCCACGAGCTGGGGCATGCCATGCACCGCCACTACACCTCCAGCTCGCAGCCCTACGTCTACAGCAGCTACGGGCCGTTCCTGGCCGAGGTGGCGTCCAACTTCCACCAGGCGATGCTCCGCCTGCTGGCCACCGAACCCCGCCCCGACTTCCAGGTGGCGGTGCTGGAGGAGGCGATGGGCAACTTCCACCGCTACTTCCTGGTCATGCCCACGCTCGCGCGCTTCGAGCTCGAGATCCACGAGCGGGTCGAGCGCGGCCTGGCCCTGACCGCCGAGGGGATGAGCGAGCTGATGGCCGATCTTTTGGCCGAGGCCTACAACGGGGAGGTGGACATGGACCGGCGCCGCTCCGGGATTACCTGGGCCACGTTCTCCACCCACCTCTACCGCAACTTCTATCCGTTCCAGTACGCGACCGGCATCGCTGGCGCCCACGCCCTGGCCGAACAGGTGCTGGCCGGTGACCGCGATGCGGCGGAACGCTATCTCGGCTTCATCTCTGCCGGCTCGTCGCGTTATTCGCTGGAGGTGCTGCGTGAGGCCGGTGTGGATCTCGCCAGCCGGGAACCGGTGGATCGTGCGTTCGCCGTCATGGAAGGCTACGTCGAGCGCCTGGAGCGGTTGCTGACCAGTCCGGCGGTGGTGTGAGGGGTGCGGCAGCCCCGGTGTCCCGACTGCGATCAGCCCTCCCGACCGGAGGAGGCCCTGGCTGGCCCCCTGACCTGAAGGGCCGGGGCCCGCTTGCCGTGGCAGTCGTCGCCAGGATGAAAGTCGCCGCTGCGAGATCGGCCCGGTCCGAACCGAGCGCCAGCAGCTTCATTTGCGGCCCTCCGACGCCGACCTGAGTCAAGGACATGAACCACGCCGGTCGAGGCGCGACTGGAGGTCGGCCATCGTCACCTCGACCGCCCGCCACGACTGGACCAGCCGGAGGGAGCCATAGGCTGACAGAAACCTGGCCACAGTTCCGGATGGAGCGAGCTGGGTCGCGATCCCGATAACACCAGCTCCTACTGGTTCGACTGGCAGGACTGAGCGTGCTCGGGGGTGTAGCGGCCCAAGGGCTGTGACCGCACCGGCTATCGTCGCCAGCAGGACTGTCCCACCTACAACCTCCGTTCCCAGCAGCCAACGGTCGCAGCAGCGCTATGCGATGAGGTAGGTCACCGATCCCGTCGAGCCGATGCCGTCTGATTCGAGCTCAGATCGGAACCGGCTCTCCACGAGCCACCGGATGGCTTGACCACCTCGTCGGGCCCGGCACGGTAACGTTCGAAATGAGGCCCAATGCCCGCGCACGTCGACTGGCTTCCCTGGATCCCGACGTTCCTGGCCCTGGCCGGCGCCCTGGTGGTAGTTGGCCTGGTCCTCGACATCGGCGGCATGGCGCGCCGCCTGACACCGAGTGCACATGCGTTCTTCGGATCGCTGCCCGGCCTGCTCCGCCGGCTCTGGTATGCCGCGGTCGTGCTCGCGCTTGCCTTGATCGTGCTCTGGGTGATGGCGCTCACCGTGTCACCGGGCTGGCTCTCATTCGTGGTCCAGGCCTCGGAGGCCCTGTTCGTTCCCATCGGGATCTGCGTGATCGTGGTGGTCGGGGTGGGTCGCTTCCTCCAGGCCCGCCGCGCCTGGCGCAGCCGGCAGCAGGACCGCGCCAGCCCGGTGCCCGTGAGTCGGCCATCCGCTCCCGCGCAGGGCTCGGCCGTGCCCGATCTCGGCGCTGCCGCCGGCCGCGCGCTGGGGCGGCTGGTGGCACGCGCCAGCCAGCCCTCCGTCCCCAAGCCGTCAGGCTCGATCGAGACCGACCTGAGCACCGCCGCGGGACGGGCACTGGGGCGGTGGGTCGGACGCTCGCCGCGGATCCGGGACACGCTTGATAGGACGGCACGGGCCGTGCAGGCGGCGCGGAAGCCAGAGCGGCCTGAGCCACCGCCCAAGGCCAGCTGACGACCGGTCCGGGTCTCAGCCGGTGGCCCGCAGCCAGAGGAGCACTTCCTCCGGGTGCCGGTCGGGTGGGAAGACCGGGTAGAACACCTTCTCGACCAGCCCGTCCTTGACCACGAAGGTCAGCCGTCGGAGCAGGTTTCTTCGCCCGCCGCCGTCGTGTGCCGGGCGCAGCTCGGCCTCGAAGGTGAGCAGGCGCATCGCTCGGGCTAGCTCCAGCCGGGCGTCGCTGAGCAGTGGGAAGGGCAGGCAGGGACGCTCCGCCGCTTCGTGCCGGTAGGCGGCGGACTGGGTCGAGACGCCGACCACGGCCGCGCCCGCGGCGACCAGCTCGGCAGCGTGGTCGCGGAAAGCGCACGACTCGGGGGTGCAGCCTCGGGCACCGGGAATCAGGTCCCATCCCACCTGGTTCTCCACGTCAAGCAGGCCGGTCAGCGGATAGGCGTAGACGACGAGACGCTGGAACCGTTGCGGGTCAGTGAGCATGAGCCAGCCGACCCGCAGCCACCGGTTGCCCGGTGGCGGTCCCGGTCTTACCCGCTTGCGCGGCGCCGGGTTCCTGCTTGGGGACCCCACGAAGCCTGCTTCGTGGGGTCCCCTCCTGCTTCATCGCC
>CADDZO010000309.1 GCA_902812395.1 bacterium
CCGCGCAACCGGCGGCGCTGCCAGGGAGGTCCGCTGGGTGGGAGAGCTCCCGCAGCTCTCAGCGCGGGTTCGTGTCCTTCACCGTTGAGGCCGAGCGTGAGATCCGCGATCGCCACCCCGCCCCGGAACGGCGGTGGCCGAGCGCGTCTTCTGCGGCGAAGGCTGTGGCTTGGTCATCGACCGGGACGTGAACGTCGCGAAGATGCTCATGCTCGCCGTGAGTCGCAGAGGGTAAATGCCTGCGGAGCCGAGGTAAGACGAGCTTTACTGGGCACACGGCCATGAAGCAGGAGGGGACCCCACGAAGCAGGCTTCGTGGGGACCCCAAGCAGGAACCGGCGCCGTGCAGGCGGTACGACCGGACCGCCATCGAGCAATCGGTGGCTGTGGGCTGAGTGACTGCTGATGACCACTCACCCGCAACGGATGAGCGCTCGAGGACACTGAACGTGACCGGTCCGCGCCACCCATGTCCGCCGAGGCGGACACCAGCCCAGCCTGGCGGGGACAGGCGTCGGCGGCAATCGTGGTGACGCGAACGACGCCTTGACCTCGTCAAAGCACCGTCCCCCGCCAGTCTGACTGGCGGGGTGGCATCCTCCGCCCCGCTGGGCGCTCACATGGTGCCGCCGTTCGCCCGGATGACCTGGGCTCCCCCGAGGATGTCACCCACGTTGCTGGTGCCGACACGGCTCGATTGCGAGCAGGGCTCGATCGATCGCCGTCACCATGGGTCGCCCGGGGTTCCCCGGCCATGAGGCCGTGCTCGCCAGGAGGCCTCCTCCGGCCTGGCCGACGCTGACGTGGCGAGACCGGGTGGTCTCAGGACCGGACGGGACTCCCGGATCTCCAGCCAGGGGCCGACCCGGTGCCAGGCCGGGAAGGCCGGTCCGCCCCGACCGCACGGGCAGGGGCCGGGGACGCCGGCGCTGTGACGTGATCCGAACCGGTGCACGATGGGGTCCACTCACTGGAACGGTCGGAGCGACTGGCCGGACGGGTGGGGGTCCTGCCGGTTGTTCCCGGTCCCTGCGAGGGCCTGCCGTCGCTCTGGGAGATGGTGACTGGCGGGCAGGAGGTCACCGTGTTCACCCTTGACGATGGGGGCCGGCGGGTGCTGACCGCGCAGCTCCGCCACATCCGGTGGCTCAGAACCAGCTCGGTGAGCAACGCCGGGCCTGCGTCGGCAAGCACGTGCGTGGTCGCCTACTGGTGCTGTCGCGCAGCGCGGTTCCGCTCGTGTACGGCCCCTACCGAGGGGGTACGGAGTTCCCGCAGGGCGGCGGGAAGCGCTCGGTTGCCGGCAGCGTCGGCGACGGCGAGGTAGAAACCCAGGTCCGACTCGGCAAGGCGCTCCGGTTCGTCACCGCCGTTCCACCAGCTCGTGCATTCGTGGCCGTAGGGGGTGCGCTGGGCAGCGAGGGCGGCGGTGGCAGGCTCGATCGCCTGCTGGGCCCCGATCAGCTCATCCCGAGGTATCCATCAGATGCAGCTGGACGGCAAGCGCCTGGGCGACGCGAGAGGGATCGGGGTCGGCGACCCGGATCCGCCTTCGGGCTCACCTTGACCTTGACGATGCCACGTGCCTTGAGCGTGCGGGCCGCGTACCTGATCGTCACCTGGCCCAGCCCGAAGTGCTCTGCCAGCTCGGTCTCGGTGCCATGCGCCGCCGGTCCGGCGCCCGTGCCCGTTCAGCGGCTTGCAGACTCAAGGTTCATCCCGTCACCCGTACGTCCAGGCGACGCCTTGGCCAAGCGTCCAGGCGTCCTGAGCCGTTGCGGGTCAGTGAGCCATCCGGCCCGCAGTCACCGGTTGCCCGGTGGCGGTCCCGGTCTTATCCGCTTGCACGGCGCCGGGTTCCTGCTTGGGGTCCCCACGAAGCCTGCTTCGTGGGGTCCCCTCCTG
This sequence comes from bacterium, assembly GCA_902812395.1. GTDB lineage: Bacteria > Chloroflexota > Dormibacteria > Dormibacterales > Dormibacteraceae > CADDZO01. The sequence goes on from CADDZO010000309.1 coordinate 1,906, forward strand.
CTTCATCGCCGTGTGCCCAGCACGGCTGGGTCTTACCTCGGCTCCACAGGCCCCTCTGCCACTGACGGCGAGCGCGAGTAGGTTCTTCGCAGCGTTCACGTCCCGGTCGATGACCAGGCCGCAGCCTTCGCAGCGGAAGGTGCGCTCGGCCAGCCTTGGCTTTCACTGTCCCGCAGCCAGAGCACGTCTTGGAACTGGGGAAGAACCGCTCGGCCAGCAGCAGCCGTCCGCCGCGCCAGACGGTCTTGGAGCCGAGCTGGTGCCGCACGGTCTCGAAGGACTGGTCGGCCAGGCTCCGGGCCAGCCTCCGGTTGCGGAGCATCCCGGGCACGTTCAGGTCCTCGACCACCACCGCCTCATATCGAGCAGCCAGCCAGGTCGTGGCCTTGTGCACGGCATCGAGACGGGAGTTGGCGATCCCGGGCATGGATGCGCGCCAGGCGTCGCGCGCTCTTCCTGCGGTTGGCTGAGCCGGTCTTTTTGCGGGAATGGGCGCGCGCGGCTCGGCAGAGGCGCCCCAGCGCAGCCCGAAGCGGCTTGGGACCAGGGAACCGGATCACCCGACCCCGATGGTCCACCGCCGTGATCAGGGCCGAGACCCCCAGATCGATGCCCACCGCCGTCCGGGGCCGCCGATGATGATCCGGGATCTCACGCTCCACCTCCACGGCGAAAGACACGAACCACCGCTGGGCGCTCCGGGATACGGTGGCAGAGAGGATCCTGGCCTTTCCCGCCGCGATCTTGCCCGCCAACGCCTCGGTGGACTCGTGGGTGCGAATGGTCCCCAGCCGGGGCAGCGTGACCGTCGAGCCCGAGCAGCGCATCACCCCGGTGCTGAAGCGACAGGAATCCCGGCACCGGCCCTTCTTCTTGGAGCGAGGGAAGCCCAGCCGGCGCCCCTTCCGCAGCCCCTTCTTGGACTTCGAGAAGTCCTCCAGCGCCCGGTCCAGGTTCCGGAAGGCCTCCTGGTAGACGCACTTGGAGTTCTCACTCCACCAGGCCAACTCCGGGTTGCGCTTCTTCTCCGTGTTCCACAGCCGATGGAGATCCTCGGCTGAGTACCACTTCTTCTCGGCTGCGTACCGCGCCATGACCCGGGCCAGACCCCAGTTCCAGGCGTAGCGCGCCGCTCCGACATGGGAGCGGAGCATCCGCTCGTCATCCACCTCCGATGGATCCACAACCAGCAACCGGCGGCCCTGTGCCGCCAGCGCAGCCTCGACATACTCCGCACCGAAGCGGGCGAACCGGTCGCGGTGCTCCACGACGATCGTGGTCGCCGAATTGTCGCGCAGGAGGCCCAAGAACTTGCGGCGCTTGCCGTTCAGTGCGGAGCCGACTTCCGTCACCACGAATGATGACCCGAGGCGGCCATGAGGGAATCGGCACCAACTCAGCCAGGCGTCCCCAGGTCAGCCCGCTCGCCGGGACCACGGCGGAGATCGACGACGTCTGCGAGCGGGTTCAAGTCCTCGTCAAGGGAG
>CADDZO010000310.1 GCA_902812395.1 bacterium
CCAAGAAGGCGATCAGCAGGGCCAGCCCGCCCGACAGCCGCTGGGCGGGCTGGCCCTGCTGATCGCCTTCTTGGTTGCCCTGGCCGCGCTGGTCCGGGCTGCCGCCCGGCTCCGACGCTGGCCGGCGGGCCGGCTCGGCTTCTTTCGCGATCGGCTGGTCCTGGTCCAGCCCCGGACCGAGCTGCACGCCCTCTGGGAGGAGCTGATCACCGCCACGCTGGCCGACCTCGGGGACTCGGCGGTGGGACGCTGGCCGGAGGTGTCGCTGACCGAGCGCCTGACCTTGCGGCTTTCCCATCGCCGCGTCAGCTTCCGCCCGGCCACCTTCGGCCTCGATCCCGAGGCCTGCCGTGACCTGGTCCTCCGGCTCCGCGACGACCCCGCTCTGCGCCAGCGCCTGCCCGAGTTCTCCTCAGCCCTGGACCTCGACCGCGGGCTGCGCACCGGTGAGCGCCTGCGGCCGGAACTGTGAACGGAGAGTCCAGTAATCGTATGTCATGGCACCGGCATCTCGAACATGGAGATACTGAGCTGCTGTAGCGTTCGTTGAAGAAATCGTGGGCTCGGTCATGGGCGACGGAACGGCCTGCTTACGCGGATCGGATTTCCTGGACATCTCTCAGCTCGACGCCAATCAGTTGACGTGCATCCTGGATCTCGCTGCCGAGATCAAGGCCGGGCGCTGGCGAGGGGCGCCGCTTGGGGGCCGGACGCTGGCCCTGCTCTTCCAGAAGCCGTCGATTAGGACCAGGGTCTCGTTCGAGGTGGCGGTGCGACGGCTGGGAGGGAGTACCGTGGTGCTCGACGACGCCGACGTCGGCCTGGGGCGTCGCGAGAGCGTCGCCGACGTGGCCCGGGTGCTGGACCGCTACGTCGATGGCGTGGTCGCCCGGCTCCACGCTCACCGCGACCTGGTCGAACTGGCCCGGTTCGCACGCTGCCCGGTGGTCAACGCGCTCACCGATGGCTCCCATCCCTGCCAGGTCCTGGCCGACCTGCTCACGGTTCGCGAGGTGCTGGGCCGCCTCGACGGCTCCGTTCGGGTGGCCTTTGTCGGCGACGGCAACAACGTCGCTCGCTCGCTGATGGAGGCGGCCCACCTGCTCGGCCTGCGCCTGGCCGTGGTCTCGCCCCCGGAGTACCGCCCGCATGACCCGGGCAGCCCCTTCGTACAGGTGACCTCGGACCTGGCCGCGGTCGCCGGTGCCGACGTCGTCTACACGGACGTGTGGGCCTCGATGGGCCAGGAGGGGGAGGCCTCGGTGCGACGTGCCCGCTTCGCCGAGTACCAGGTCACCGAGGAGCTGATGGCCACGGCGCCGGACGCGGTCTTCCTCCACTGCCTGCCCGCGCATCGCGGGGAGGAGGTGGCGGCGGCGGTCATCGACGGTCCCCGCTCCCGGGTCTTCGACCAGGCCGAGAACCGCCTGTGGGCGCAGATGGCGCTGCTAGCCCTGATCTACGAGGCGGGCTGATGGACTTCCTGGGCACGGCCCTGCACCAGTTCGTGGACATCCTCTCCCGGGCGGGCTGGGTCGAGGTCATCGACGTGGTGGTGGTGGCCTTCATCCTCTACCAGCTCCTGCGATTGGTTCGGGGCACCCAGGCCATGCAGCTGATCGTGGGCCTGGCCGTCCTGGGGCTGATCGCGGTGATCTCGATCCGACTCCATCTCATCCTGCTCGGCTGGCTGTTCCAGACCGCTGCCCCCTATCTGGTGATCACGATCGTGGTCCTGTTCCAACCCGAGCTGCGCCGGATCCTGGACCAGGTGGGCCGGATCGGGCACCTGGGCCGACCTCTGTCCGCATTCAACCCCCAGCTCTTCAACCGGGCCGTGGCTGAGGCGATCCGGGCCGCCGACCGGCTGGCCTCGCGTCGGATCGGGGCGCTGGTCGCCTTCGAGCGGGAGGTGGGTCTGGAGGACTATGCCGCCACCGGGGTGCGCATCAACGGCGAGCTCTCGTCCGAGTTCCTGCAGAGCATCTTCTTCCCCAACTCGCCCCTCCACGACGGGGCGGTGATCGTGCGCGGCAACACCATCCTCGCCGCTGGCTGCCTGCTCCCCCTGGCCGACGAGGCCACGGTCCGGGAGCGGCTGGGCACCCGACACCGGGCCGCGATCGGGCTCTCGCTGGCGTCCGATGCCCTGGTGCTGGTGGTCTCGGAGGAGACCGGCTCGATCTCGGTGGTGGAGAACGGGCGGATCAGCCGCAACCTCGACTCGGAGGGCCTACGCCGGCGGCTGCTGGGCGGGCTCGAGCCGGAGGGGGGTGGCGGCGCCCGCACCCACCTGCTGGGCTGGCGCCTGACCGGCCCCAAGCCGTAGGTCGATGGGCATCAACCCCTTGCTCTGGATCGTCAACAACTGGCGCCTGAAGCTGCTGGCGCTGGCCCTGACGCTTGGCCTGCTGGCCGGGGTGGCGTTTACCAACAACCCGCCCGAGGTGGCCACGGTCCCGGTTCGCGTCCTCTACCAAGACCTCCCCTCCAACCTGGTCCTGATCGATCCGCCGCTGACCGTGGACGTGCAGGTGATTGGGCTGGAAGACGCCATCTCCCAGTACCGGGCCGCGGCCGGGGTGACGGTGAATCTGGCCCAGGCCCGGGTGGGGCACCAGATCTATGAGGCCCATCCCCGGGTGGACGTCTCCGGCGTCACCCCTCAGACCTCCTCGATCCCCATCCACCTGACCGTCCAGGAGCTGCGGACAGTCACGCTCCCGATCCAGGTACGGACGCCCAAGAAGGCGTCCGGGATCGCGATCGTGCCCCAGCGCACCCTGGCAACCTGTGGCAACGCCACCCAGCCCTGCCAGGTGACCGTGACCGGCCCGGCCTCGGTGGTGCAGGGGCTTGAAGCCTACGTCCAGTACGACCTGCCGCTGCGGGCGGCGACGACCCTGACCAGCCCCGACCAGACCATACTCTTCGAGCGCGACGGCCGGCCGCTGGACCTGCGCTCCATCCACAGCATCCCGCCTCCGAGCTGGACCCCGGAAGTGGCCACGGTGGAGATCACGACCGTGGGCGGGGTGGGTACCCGCACCGTGGGCCTGACGGTGAAACCCATCGGCACCCAGGCCTGCGGCTACGCGATCACCGGGGTGGCGATCCAACCCTCCCCCTTCGTCACCCTGACCGGCCCCCCCGGTGAGCTGGCGGCAGTGGGCAACGCTATCTCCCTGCTCCCGGTCGACATCCAGGGCCTGACCTCAAGTCAGAGCTACATCCGGACGGTGGCTACTGGCTCGCCCGAGGTGGCGGCCAACCCCTCCACGGTGACGGTGACCGTCACCGTGGTGCCCGCCTTCAGCTGCGCCGCCCCCAACCCCACTTCCAGCCCTGCCGGAGGCGGCGCTCCGACCCCTACCCCCAGGCCCAGCC
>CADDZO010000311.1 GCA_902812395.1 bacterium
TCCTTCAAGGTCACCCCTACATACTATCATAGGTTCAAATGCCAACAGTTACCGACCCCTCCTCTCGACGGTCGCGACCGGGTCCTCCATCTCCCGGAAGGGCGGCCCGGGGATGCCCTGGCACCGCGCGCTCCGATCGCGTGCGGCGTCGCGATCGGAGCGCGGCCGTGGTCGAAGAGGGAGGCCGCCGGGCGATCTACCGGGTCGACGACGAAGAGGACCTCGCCGCCGCCGTTACGCCCGAGCCGGACCGTCACCGGGCAACCGGTGACTGCGGGTCGGCTGACTCATGCTCCCTGATCCGCAACGGGTTCCAGGATCGGCATCGTGCGGCAGCGGAGACCATGTGGCTGTGGCCGTCGCTACTCCATTGGACGGTGAGGGAGTCAGGTGCCCGGACCGCGAAGAGGTTGACCCTGTCGCGGGTTTCCCCAGGGCGAATTGAATCAGGGTATGGTTCGAGCACCGCAGCGATCGCGGATGAGCTGTGGATAGCGTTCCTCCACCGGTCAGCTGCACCCAGGCTTGGCTGGGGAGCCGACGGGGGGACTCGAACCCCCGACCCATCGCTTACAAGGCGATAGCTCTACCAGCTGAGCTACGTCGGCGCATCTTCGGTGCTCAGGGAGTCGCCATCATGGCCAAGGTTACGACCGGGCAGGGCCAGCGGCGCCCGGCTTCGCCGATGGCTCACGGGCCAGCCGGTCGATCTTGGCGGCGAGGATAAAGTCGTTCTCGGTCAGACCGCGGGCGGCGTGGGTCCAGAGCTGCACCTCCACCCGCCCCCAGCCGACGACTAGGTCAGGATGATGTCCCTCTTGTTCAGCCACGGTTGCAATCCGGTTGACGAACTGGACGGCGGTGATGAAGTCCGGGAACGTGAACGATCGGACCAGCTGCTGGCGACCCGTCACGGAGACGACCTCCCATCCGGGGAGGTCGGGCAGGAGTTGGGCGATCTGGGAGGCATCCAGCGGAGGCACCCCTCCGGCACAAGGTTGACAGTGGCGCTCGGCCAGGGACGGCTCCACGTCAATGGAAACTACGCCGCACCACCCTGAAGGGGCAAGCGCCGGTCATGTTGCGCCATCTGTGCGACGCCGTGTAACGCTAGGCTCCAACCCTGTGGCTACAATGGGGCGCCGCGGGCGGCTAGCTCAGCGGGAGAGCGCTTGCTTCACACGCAAGAGGTCGCTGGTTCGATCCCAGCGCCGCCCACCAGCCAATGTCGGCCGAGTTAGGCGCGAGTTCGGAGGCATCCGGCCCAGCCCCGCTCCAACCGCGAGCCACCTGATGGACCGAGCCTTGCCAGGATGGCCCAGACCGTCGCGTACCGTAAGCCCGTGTGTCGCAGGATCAAGGTCCTCCGCCGAGCAGGGAGTGAGGTGGATGACGAGGAGATCTGTGCCGCCCTCTAGTTCGTCCGCAAGATCAGCGGCTACCGTCGGCCCTCACGCGCCAATGCCAGGGTGTTCGAGGTGCCCTGCCCAGCCTGGGCCACTCGCAGCTGACCAGGCTGGAGCCCCACCACATCGGTACCCTGCCCACTCGGTTGCGGGAGAGCGGCCTCAGCGCTCGCACCTGTAACCACGTCCGGGCCCTGCTCCGGAGCCTGCTCCACCACGCCAAGCGCGAGGGGCTCGTCCAGCGTAACGTGGCCACGCCGGCACGACCGCTACCCCTGGAGGATGTCCGGGAAGGCACAACGCTCTCGGCCGAGCAGGTGCGGGCGCTACTGGCCGCGACCGAACACCACCATGGTGTCCCCCTGTGGTTCCTGGCCTTGGCAACCGGTGCCCGCCAGTCGGAGCTGATCGGGTTGCGCTGGTTGGACGTGCGCCTGGAGCGGAGCAGCCTGACCATCGCGCGCACCCTGCAGCGTGTCCCCAAGCCATGAACGGGGAGCCGCAGGCGATGGCGATGGTGGTACTGCACTATTGTGCACATCTACACCTTCGTCGGGGTCTGCCCGCAGGGGCCCCGCGCGGGGGTGGCACTTGACGGCCAGCACTATTGTGAACATCTACGCCCAGGCGGCTCCGGAGCTGGCCCGCGAGGCCGACGAGGCCCTGGACCGGGTGCTGCGGGGCGATTCGGCTCTTCAGTGATCCTCCGGCCACAGGATGTGGTCGCCTCGACGTACATTGAGATTGCACGTCACCGTAACGCCAGAGCGACAAGGAACCGATGGGTCTACCATCGGCCGGCTGCATTGTGCTGATGCGGCTGTTCACCATCCGTCGCTAGTCCGCTTGAACGCCCGGTGCCATATGGTAACTCCTTAATGCTGGCATCCTGACCGCTGCGACCTGTTTGGCTTCGTGATCGAACACCGCTCCGCCAGATACACGCCCATTCCGTCCCAGTCCCAGGTTCCATTGAATACAGACTCCACCGAGCATGTTGAGCATGGCTGGCTGATGGTTAGGGCGCTACAGTTGACCACGTCTTTGACATGCTGTGATGATTGGACGCCTCAATCGGATAGTCCTCTTCACCCTGAGCCACTGCCCGTGCACCGAGTAGCTGGTCGTCCGAGCGCTACTTCCGGTCCCATTGCAAGCGCGACACGTCCATCATGAATCCGCAACGTAAAGAGTTGATCCAGGTAGACCCTTGCATCCGGCTTCGGATGGCGCACATTTAGCCAGTCCGCCGCTTGATGGATGGAGCCAGGGTCCCATAGTAGCTCGGCAGGGAACCGGATTCGCTCGTGGCGGGCCTCGAACTCCAAGATGTTCGGATCGTCGGGGACTGGTCTGGGGACCACACACTGCCAGCTTCCTGGTTCGCAACCGCTGGGCAGACGTGGCCGGTTCCGACGCTCGATGAGCGAAGGTCATGGTTAACAGATCACTCGCTTCACCTTGAGACGATGGCACTGGCAACCCAAACTCGGACAGGACGGCAACCTGCCTCTCGCTCGGTGGTCGTTGTCGCCAGTCGGCCTCCTGGCGCGCTAGCCACGAGCCAAGCCGCCGTAACAGGTCGTCCGCCGTGCCCTGGGCGTACTCGATGTTCAGCCCGGGCGCCACCAACCGCTCGCCCTCGCGCTGCAGGTGCCACCTCGCTCGGTGCAACTGGCAGTCCACGCCTTCAGCTGCTCCTGCTGCGACACCAGATCATGGGCCGCCGTCAGCTGGACCTGCCAGGACTGCCGCAACATCGTCCAGCTCGTCGGCATCGCGCTGACGGGAGACGGGCGTTGTCCGTGGCCACGTTAAGGTTCGCGGCAGTGGCCATCTCAAAGTCCGCACTCCTCGACTGACCTGAGGGTCGGGACGGAGGTGCCCCCGGTGGGCGAAGGTGTTGGTCTCTGACGCCAACATCACCGCACCGAGGACGCCTCCATTGA
>CADDZO010000312.1 GCA_902812395.1 bacterium
CACGAAGCAGGCTTCGTGGGGACCCCAAGCAGGAACCCGGCACCGCGCAAGCGGGTAAGACCGGGACCGCCACCGGGCAACCGGTGGCTGCGGGTCGGCTGGCTAATGCTCACTGACCCGCAACGGTAAGCGGGAAGGCAATGGCGCCGTCATCCGGGCCCTGGGCCCGGCTTCCACCGCCGAAGGGGCGACGCCCGGTTCACCCGACATCCTCCCCCGATCGTTTCGAATCGCTAACGCCAACCGTCGCAGGCGATCTCGGTCGTGCCCAGCGAGGGGCTCCTAAAGTGCATCCGAAGGTGGAGGCCGGACCATGCCGTAAGGGGTGTCCCATCCCGGGCGAACTTCCCGAAGCGCAGCTTCTGCCCCTTGGACCCCGATTTCCTCCGCTGCTGACAGGTCCCCAAGGTGGCCGTCGCTGCCGACAGCGGACACACGGGCGCGCATAATCGAGCTGACCGCGATGGCCCGCGTCCTGTTCGTTTGCCTCCACAACGCCGGCCGCTCTCAGATGAGCCAGGCGTTCTTCGAGCAGCTGGCCGGAGATCATCATGAGGCCTGGTCCGCCGGATCCCGTCCCGAACCACGGATCCATCCGGAGGTTGTGGAGGCGATGCAGGAGGTGGGAATCGATCTCAGTGGCCGGCAACCCCAGCCTCTTACGCCTGACCTCGCAGCATGGGCCGACTTGGTGGTGACCATGGGTTGTGGTGACGAATGTCCGTACGTCCCGGGCAAGCGCTACATCGATTGGGACCTGCCCGACCCAGCCGGCCAGCCCCTCGACGACGTTCGGAAGATCCGGGATGAGGTGGCACGCCGGGTCCAGCAGCTGGTCCACGAGCTGGACTGAACCCAGCACCCTGCAATTCAACCTGTCCGATGGCAGCGCACCGGTCGTGCCATGACGTGACCCCCACCTCAAGCCATCATCGGGGCTATCTCGCGTCCATCCTGCTCCATCCTGGCCCCCCGACCTGGGCTCGATCCAGCTCTTTCCGAAGGCAGTGGCGGGCAGATCGACGACGTTGCAGGATGGATGGTGTGGTGTCTCCATCGCGTCCAGGATGCGACCCGGATCCGGGGCCGGTTGGCGCCGCCGCAGCCCAGCTCGAGCGGGCTGAATTCGTGGGTGGTCCCGCAGGAGTGCACGCTCGCCGCGCCGCAGGACGCGAGTCCTACGCATCTCCGCTCTCCCATCAACCTCACCATCGCGACCGCGCTCTGGCTCGTAGGCCTGCTCTCGCTCGCGGCGAACACTTTACCCGGCAACACCACCAGTGCATGCGGAGGCAAGAGCAGTATCGCCCCCAACACGGCCAACCTGCGGACCACTCTCAGTCCGCCCCACCGCCGCAGGCGCCTTGCAGCAAGCTCTCCGGCTCGGGGGCGAGCACCTCGGTGTGGACTGGAAGGTCCCTGAAACGTCGATGCTCGGAGTGGCCGAGTTCCGGGCACTAGGCACCGGCGCCAGAGTCCTGGTGACGGAACCGGAGTTGCTGTCCCGGGCGCGGTCCGCGGTCGAACGTGAGCTGGCAGCGATCGACCAGGCTTGCAGCCGCTTCCGCGACGACTCCGAACTCTCCTCCCTCAACCGGGCGGCGGGCCACACGGTTGCGGTGAGCCCCCTGCTCGCCGAAGCCCTGGCGGCCAGCTTGCATGCCGCACGCATGACCGGTGGGGCGGTGGACCCGACCGTGGGCCGCGCGCTACGGATGGTGGGCTATGACCGCGACTTCTCTGCAATGGTTTCGCATGGAGGGCGAATGCAGCTGGTCGCCGTCCCGGTACCGGGGTGGCGAAGCGTGGAGCTCGATCTCGCTGCCGGCCGGGTTCGGATACCGGCAGGGGTGGAACTCGACCTGGGGGCAACCGCCAAAGCCCTGGCTGCCGATCGGGCGGCGGCGGCAGCAGAGCGGGCGATGGGAGGCGGCGGCGTCCTCGTCGCGCTGGGCGGGGACATCACCGTGCGCGGCGCTCCGCCCCAGGGAGGCTGGCAGGTCCTGGTTGCCGAGGACCACGCAGCGCCCCTGGACGCTCCCGGCCAGGTGATCTCCATGACCGCGGGCGCACTGGCGACCTCCAGCACAACCGTCCGGAGGTGGCGACAAGGCAAAGCGTGGCTCCACCACATCCTTGACCCGGCAACCGGCCTTCCAGCCCACGGCCGGTGGCGGACCGCTACCGTCGCCGCAGCCACCTGCGTTGACGCCAACGCCGCTGCCACCGCGTCTGTCGTTTTGGGGGAAGCAGCGGTTGCTTGGCTGGAAGCGCACAGGCTCCCGGCTCGGCTCGTGGACCGAGACGGCCTGGTCGTGACCGTCACGGGATGGCCAACGGACAGATGCCCCTGAGACCACACCCTCTTGTGTGCCGCGGAATCGGCATTGTGCTCCTGGTCGTGGTCACTGGCACCGTTCTCCATGGCATCTTGACGAGGCGATGCCGGCCCGCGGACCTGATGGGAGCGGCGGAGGGTGGAACCGGGTACCAGGGACCGCTTCGCAATGGCTGTGCCTCAAGAGGACCACCTCAAGAGGGCCTCGTCGTTGCGGCCAGGACAAGGATGGAGGGCCACCAGGCACCAGCCGTCCGGGTCCATGGTGTCACGGTTGGCGTCACGGCTTGTCGCTGAGGATATCGGCGCTGGACCGGGATCAGGAGGGGAGTCCGTGTCGCACGGGGGTCCCCCACGCTGTCACCTGGTTCGGCTGAGGCATGTCACACGTAGCGCTCGGAGGTCGGTCGGCCCCCCCGGCGCGAGGGACCGCCCGGTCGATGCTCCCTCGGCATGGCGAAGACACGTGACCAACCCGCGAGCGATCGACCAGCGAGACAGATGCGGCGCCGGGAGGGAACGAGCGTCCCGCTGGGCGAACACTTGGCCTCGCCGGAGACCAGAACGCCCCTTAGTCACTTGCCCCGGAAGAACTCCTGAGTGGTCGGGAGGCCGACGTGTCGTGCCGAAGCCGTGACATGAACGAGCCCGCTGCGCGGGAAGCGGGACGGGCTCGTCGTACGTGAAGGCGTCAGCCAGGCGATGCGAGCATCAGCGCCGCATGGGCGGGCTCGCCAGTGTGTGGAGGTCGTAGGTGAGAACGACCCAACTCGCCCAGGTGTGCGCGCCCGTCGCCCCCTTCAAGCGCGAGCGGCGAGCACCGAACTCGCGCTTGAGGTGGGAGATCCGGCCCTCGCAGCCCACACTGTCCGTGGCCATGTTAAGGTCCGCGGCAGTGGCCATCTCAAAGTCCGCACTCCTCGACTGACCTGAGGGTCGGGACGGAGGTGCCCCCGGTGGGCGAAGGTGTTGGTCTCTGACGCCAACATCACCGCACCGAGGACGC
>CADDZO010000313.1 GCA_902812395.1 bacterium
GGAGGGGGCGGCGGTGGTGCCGGTGGCCGCGCTCGACCGACTGATGTCGGCTCGGATCAAGCTGGCCCGGATCGGGCGGGAGCTGGGGTCCGGGGTCGCGTTCCGCGTCCCCTGTCGCGTTGCCGACCCTGCCCAGGCGGCCCTGTCGGCGGTGAGCGAGACCCTTGGCCACAGCGGCGCCGATCCGAGCCGGACCGATCTGGTCCTGGACTACGCAAGCATCCGCGACGAGCGTCCCTCGAGCCTGCGCCGGCACCTGGCCGAGGTGCTGCAGGGGCTGCCCGAGCCAGGCCGGTGGCGGAGCCTGGTGCTGGCCGCCGGCTCCTTCCCCCGGGACCTGAGCGCCATCCCCCGCTACTCGCCCACCGCCCTGCGCCGCGGCGAGTGGGAGCTCTGGTCCTGGCTGCGGGGACGGGACCTGCCCCGGCTGCCCAGCTATGGCGACTACGGGGTCCTCCACCCCAAGGCCGCCCAGGCCAGCGCCCGGCTGCCCGACAACGTGCGCTACACCGTCGGCCCGGTCTGGCAGGTGGTGAGGGGCGCCCATTCCGGCCGGGAGGAGGCGGACCAGGACTTCCTGGCCGCCTGTGCCCAGGTCCTGGACCCCGTTCCGTGCGGCGACGAGTTCATCCGCTCTCAGATCCAGCAGGGGACGGTGCCGGACCCGGCCCAGTGGCTGGTGGCCTCGCTGCAGCGGCACCTGGCGGTGGTGCTCCGGCAGCTGGAGGACGCGGGGAGCTGACGCCGAGACCGGGGCCACGGCAGCGTCTCCGGCAGACCGCGGCATCGCCGCCGGCCTGATCCCTGTTCAGCCCTCGGCCGAGAGGGTACGGAGTCCCAGTGCCCGCTCCCGGCTGGCCAGCACCTCCTCCTGCAGCGGCCCGAGCCCGGCCACCTCCAGCAGCGTCAGCGCCGACCGGAAGTGCGCCTCGGCATCGGCTGGGGCACCTCGGATAGCCGCCAGCTCGCCCAGGAGGCGGTGGGCATCGGCCTGGGCTCGTGTCTCCTTGAAGCGGTTGGCCAGCGCCAGGCCCTGGCTGGCCAGCTCGGCTGCTTCCGCCAGCCGCCCCTGGCGCTGGCGGAGCAGGGCCATGGTCAGCAGCACGTAGCTGCGGGCGCGCTCCTGACCGGTGCGCTCCAGCTGACCCAGGCTGGCCGCCAGCAGCTCCTCGGCCCGCTCCAGACGGCCGTCGAGCACCAGCATCATGGCCAGGTTGTTCTGGGTCTGGGGCAGGTTGAAGACGGCGCTGGCCGGGTTCAGCTCGCTCTCGATCGAATAGAGCGCCACCGCCCGCTCTCCGAGCTCGATGGCCCGGGCGTGCTGGCCGAGGTTGAAGTGGGCCACCCCGAGCACCTCGAAGAGGTGGCCAACTCGGGCCAGGTCGCGGACGGCGTCGGCTCTGAGCGCCTCCTCCAGGCACTGCACCGCCCGCCGGTACTCGCCCCGGGTGCAGAGTACGCTCCCCAGGTGCTGGAGCATGCGGGCCTCCGTTTCCGCCCGTCGCGGCTCCAACAGCCGGTAGCGGCGCAGCGCCTCCTCGATCAACTCCAGGTCCCCGCTCAGGTTGAGCCGGTAGAGTGCGGTCCCTTCCCAGTCGATCGTCTCAGCCACCATCCACGGGTCACCGATTGACTCGAACAGACGCCGGGCCCGACGGAGGTGGGGCAGGGAATCGTCGGGCCGGTTGAGCTGGACCAGGGCTTGGCCGGCGTGCAGGTGGGCAAGCGCCAACAGCTGGTCCGAGGTCCCGCCCTGGATCACCCGCTCGGCCGTTTCCAGGAGCCGGGGCAGCTGGTAGGTGCGGGCGAGGTGATCGAGCTCCTCGGCCAGGGTCGGGGGTTTCGTTCTCCCTTCCCGGGCCAGGAAGGCCGAGACCGGGATCCCGAGCCGTCGGGCGATGATCTCCAGGCTGCGCATCGAGGGCCGGGTCTGCCCGGTCTCGATCAGGTGGATAGCCTGTCGGGTGATCTCGTGGCCTGCCACCTGGGCCAGGCTCAAGCCGGCCGCCTGGCGCGCCCGCCGGATCGCCCCCGGATCGATGTCGAGGCCGCGTTGGCCTCGAGCCCGCATATGAGACTCCTCGACGATGAACGCAGTCTAGACGTCCAGCGGCGAGAAGGAAAGTCCCCTATACGGCTAAGGGGCGAACGGCGACCACGAACCGAGCGCCGTCAGCGCCATGGCAGCCAGGACCGCCCCTAGGACCAATCCGGCGGTGATCGTCGCGGCTCGCTCCTGCATCCCGGGTACCTCCGCTGCTCCGAAAGAAGGGTCGGCTTCATCTTGCACCAGCCGGAGGGACGGGTGGAAGGAGCTGCCGGGGCTTGACGGGGTAGTTATCACGGCGTAACTGTATTCACGGGGTATCGGGATGGTGAAGACCCTGCCAGTCGCTGCCGATGGTTCGGCCCCGCCCACAGCTATGGCCGGGCGGGTGGCCCAGGTGACCGCTGTGCTACGCGCCACCGCCCCGCCCACTAGCACCCACACCGGGCTGATGGCGGCCTACCACATGGGCTGGGCGGGCCCCGACGGCCGTCCCTTGGCCGACGGAGCGGGCAAGCTGCTCCGCCCCCATCTCTGCTTGTGGGCCTGCGAGGCGGTGGGCGGCGAGGCCGCCGCCGCCCTCCCCGTCGCTGCCGCCTTGGAGTGGATCCACAACTTCACCCTGATCCACGACGACATCCAGGACGGCGACGTCGAGCGCCACCACCGGGCCACGGTCTGGTCGGTCTGGGGGGTGGCCCAGGGCATCAATGCCGGGGACGCCCTCTGCGCCATCGCCTTTCGGGGCCTACTCGCCCCCGGCCCCCGGCCCGGTCGCCGCTTGCGTGCTGCCCACGCCCTGGCCGGGGCAGTGCTGGAGGTGGTGGAGGGGCAGTGCCTGGACCTGGCCCTGGAGGGTCGGCCGGGTGCCTCTCCGGCTGCCTATCTCCGCATGGCCGCGGCCAAGACTGGGGCCCTGTTCGCGGCCAGCCTGGAGGCGGGTGCGATCGTGGGCGGCGCCTCCTCGGCCACCGCCCGGCGGCTCCGGACCGCGGGCCGGCTGCTGGGCCAGGCCTTCCAGATCCGGGACGATTGGCTCGGGATCTGGGGGGACCCGGACCTGACCGGGAAGTCCCGCGACGGGGATCTGGGCCGGCGCAAGGTCTCCTATCCGGTCGTGGCCGCCTACCGGGCCATGGACCCGGCCCGGCGGCGTCAGTTCCGTTCGATGTTCGCCAGCCCCGGCCCCGAGCCGGTCCCCGAGCTGCGCCGCCAGCTGGAGGAAGCGGGCGCCCCCGAGCTGGCCCAGGCCGCCGCTCGAGAGCTGGCGGCGCAGCTCGGGGAC
>CADDZO010000314.1 GCA_902812395.1 bacterium
GTGCTGGTCCCGGACCTGGTTGGCGGGCCGCGGGGAGAGCCGCTCCGCTGCGACGGCGAGCTGGTGGCGGCCCTGGTCGCCGGCGCCAGGCGTCTGGGCCTGGAGCCGGAGCGGGGGCCGCTGGCCTGCAGCCCGGAGCTGGTGGTGGGCGCCGCCCGCCAGACCTGGGCCGAGCTCGGCTACGTGGCCGTGGACATGGAAACCGGATTGCTCGAGGCTCCGCGGTTGGCGACGGTGCGGGTGGTGCTGGACGGGCCCGGCCGGGAGCTGGACCCGGCCTGGAGCCGAGGGCTGCCGCCGCCCCGCGCCTGGCTACAGCTGCCCTGGCTGGCCCGGGAGGGCCGACGGGGCGCGGCACGGGCGGCCGCGGTGCTGGCCGCTGCCCTGGCCGGCTGACGTCCTCCGGGAGGCAGTACGCCTCCCGGTCGCAACCCACTGGGAATCTCCGCCCTTCCAAGGGCGGAGGGGAGCTCACCACCGGCGGCGGGAGACCATGCCTGCGGGCAGGGCCAGCAACCAGGTCAGCTCGGCGACGTCCGGCCGCCAGAAGGCGATCGGCACCGAGGCGGTGAAGACCATCGGCCAGAACCAGGCCCGGAGCTGCTGGCGCAGTGGAGAGGCGCCCTCAGGGCTGCGGATGGTCGCCCGGCCGGACAGATAGAGGCGCAGGCCGCAGCCGGCCAGGCCGACCAGTCCCAGATTGCCGGCGTAGATCGCGACCGCCACCCGGGCACGGTTGGAGTAGTCGGCGAAGAGCCCGGTCGAGAACGGGAGCAAGCAGACGAAGAAGAGCAGCGCCAGGTTGGACCAGAGCAGGCCCGCGTCGGTGCGGGTGACCGGACGCAGGAGGCGGTGGTGGTTGACCCACTGGCTGGCCACCAGGAAGAAGCTCAAGGCGAAGCCGAGAAACGATGCCCGCTCCCCGGCCAGGGCACCGACCAGCCGGTCGGAGGTCACGTGCGGGATGGGGAGGTTGAAGATCAGCAGGGTCATGGCGATGGCGAAGACGCCGTCGCTGAAGGCCAGCAACCGGCCCACGCCGTAAGCGTCGGAGGAGCGGGGCCGCTCCTCGTCGTCTTGTGGCTCGGGCACGTCAGGGAGGATAGGGGGTGGCATCGTCGGCCACCCGCGGCTCCCCGGAAAGCGCCTGGGGATGGACCCGGACCTCGAGCTCCAGGCCCAGGTACTGGCGGGCGAGGAACTCGACCAGGCCGACCAGGTCCCCCTGGGAGAACCCGCCCACCAGCGCCTCCAGGCTGCGCCGCTGGCTGCGCATGGCGGCCCGCAAGGTGGCCAGGCCCTCCGGGCTCAGGCGTAGGCGCACGTAGCGGCGATCCGGCTCGCAGCGGACCGCCTCGATAAGGCCTCGGGACGCCAACTGATGGGCCAGGAATGACACCCTGGTCTTGGGGGCGTCCACCTCGTGGGCCAGGTCCACCTGCCGGATCCCGGCCTGGCCGGCGGCGCTGATCGCCAGAAGCAGATGGTATTGCAGGTTGCTGAGCCCGTTCTCGGCCAGTGCGTGGGTCATCGCCGCCTGGGCCCGGCGCCAGGCACCCCGCAGGACCGCCGCCACCCGCAGGTCGTCCCAGCTCGCCTGACCCTCGTCCTGACCCATCGCCTCGGATTTTGGGGCCGGCGGGGCCTTCAGTCCATCGATGATTTGCCCACGACGGGCGCTTCAGGAGGAAAAGCGGGCCGGCGAAAGCTGCGCCAGCGCCACCGGCGCTTGCCCGGCCAGGTCCGCCGCCACCGCAGCGCCGACCGCGGGCGCCAGCTGGAAGCCGTGGTTGGAGAACCCGGTGGCCAGGTAGAGCCCGGCCATCCTCGACCCTCCGACCAGGGCCACGCCGTCGGGGCTCTGTGCCTCCAGCCCGCACCATCGCTGGGCCACTCGCCGGCCGGCCAGCGCCGGGAAAACCTGGGTGGCGTCGATCCAGCTCCCGCGGACGCTCTCCTCCAGGACGGAGCAGGCGTGGAGCTCGGCGTCGATCGCCGCCGGCCAGCCGCCGCCGATCAGGAACCCCCCCTCGGGAAGCTGCTTGAGCGACAGGCGCCGGCCCTGGGCGGTCAGGGTGGGAGTGAGCGAGGGGCGATCCGGGTCGGTGAGCAGCATCTGGGATCCCCTCACCGCTAGCGGCAGCTCGAGCCCGACCGAGGCTGCCAGCCGGCTGCTCCAGGAGCCGGCGGCCAGCACCACCCAGCTCGCCTTCACCTGCTCGATGCCGGCGGTGACCCCGATCACCCGACCGCCCTCCACCTGGAGGGCGTCAGCCCGCCAGGGGTGGAAGGAGGCCCCCAGCCGACGTGCAGCGGAGAGGAAGGCACGGGTGGTGGCCCGTGGGTCCGCCTGGCCGTCGTCGGGGGTGTAGGCGGCCGCCAGCACGGCCGGCGACAGGCCCGGTGCCAGCGTCCGGAGCTCGGGGCCGGTCACGAGCTCCACCCCGATCCCGGCCTGGCGCTCCCTGGCCACCCGCTCCCTCAAGGCGGGGACGTCCTCTTCCTGCTCCACCACGTGCAGATGCCCTCCCTGACGGAACCCGGTGGTGGCGCCCAGCTCCTCGGCCAGCGTTGGCCAGCGCCGGGCCGCCTCCACCGTCAGCGCCCACTCCCGGGAGTCGCGGCCCTGCTGCCGGATCCCGCCCGCGCTGGCCCAGGACGCGCTCGGGGGCTGGGGTACCTCGGGAGCGTCGAAGACCGCAACCCGCGTCCCCCGCAGCGCCAGGTGGTACGCGATCGAGGCCCCGATCACGCCCGCGCCCAGGACGACCACGTCGACCGCGCGACTCACGACCGGATCGGGCTGGGAACCGTTCGCCGAAGTGCGGTCGGTCTCAACTCAGGCTGCGCTGGAGTGATGGGCGGCGGCACCCATCCAGCTTGCCATCCTCTCCGCCCTGAAGGGTGGAGATTCCTTTGGGAGGCGGTCATGCGGCCGCCCTGAGCTGGTTGGCGCCAGGTTCGCAATTGCTTGCCAGCCCTGGACGATCGAGCCCCGAGTTCGATCCCCCGCTCACGGATGTTGATCGCAGCATTCACATCGGCGTGATCGGAATGACCGCAGCCGACGCACACGAAGACCGCCCGGAGCGCCCGGAGCGGCCGGTTGAGCTGGCTGACAAGCCCACAGGCCGGGCAGGTCAGGCTCGTGTCCCGGGCGGGCACCTCGATCAGCGTCGAGCCATACGCTGAGCACTTCCATCCGAGCTGCTCGATCAGGAGGGCCCCCTCATCAAGAATGACTCGATCCAGCCTCGCCTTCTGGCGCACTGAGCGCCCGGGTGCCTTCACCGTGCCTCTGGC
>CADDZO010000315.1 GCA_902812395.1 bacterium
GAGTACACGGGCCGGGAGAACATCTATCTCAACGGTTCGCTGCTGGGGCTGAGTCGGCGCGAGATCAACCGCAAGCTGATGGACATCGTTGGCTTCGCCGAGTTGGAGGAGCACATCGATGCTCCCCTTCGCACGTACTCCTCCGGAATGTACATGCGGCTCGGCTTCGCGGTCGCGATCCACGTCGACCCGGAGATCCTGCTCGTCGACGAGATCCTGGCCGTGGGCGATGAGGCGTTCCAGCGCAAGTGCATCGACTGGCTGGAGGGATTCCAGCGTCGGGGCGGCACCATCGTCATGGTCAGCCACAGCCTGGCGACGGTGCGACAGATGTGCACCCGGGCGGCCTGGATCGAGCACGGCGACCTGGTCCGGCTGGGGCCGCCGGCGGAGGTGGTGGGGGCCTACCTGGACCAGGTGCGGGAGGACCGGTTGGGCCAGCAGCAGGAACGGCGGGCGCAGCCGTCGAGTCGTCCTGACATCGAGCTGGGAGAGGTGCGGCTGCTGGAGGCGAGCGGACGTCCGGCCCGGATCCTGGAGCCGGGTGAGGCGCTCCGGATCGAGATCCCCTATCGGTGCCACCGCCGGGTCGAGCGTCCCGTGTTCGAGGTCGTGATCCACCGCGACGACGGGGTCCTCGTCCACGGCACCAACACGCGCGAGGGCGGCCTCGCGCTCGATTCGATCGGAGAGGGAGTGGTGGTTTGTCTCAACTATCCGTCGCTGCCACTACTGGGGGGCAGATACCTGGTCACGGTCGCCGTGGCGCCGGCCAGCGACCTGAGCAATCCCATCGACCGCCACGAGCAGCGCTACGGCTTCCGCGTGCGGGACCGCGGAGCCGAGATCGGGGTGGTCAGCGCGCCCTGCGACTGGAGGCTCGAGCTCGACCGGTCGCCCCACCTGGACCGGAGTCGTGTCTGAGGTCCCGGAACGGACCAGGGCCTCGGTCGTGGTCCTCAACTACAACGGTCGGCGGCACCTCGACGTCTGCCTGGAGGCGCTGCTCGCGCAACGTCTGGCGGGTGGATTCGAAGTGCTGGTGGTCGACAACGGCTCGACCGACGGCTCGGTCGAGCACCTCCGCCGGCGCTGGCCCCGGGTCCGCTTGGTCGAGGCCGGCACCAATCTCGGCTTCGCCGCCGGCAACAACCTGGGCATGCGCCACGCCCGGGGCGAGCACGTCGTCCTCCTCAACAACGACACGCGGGTGCGCCAGGGCTGGCTGGAGGCGCTGGTGGAGGCCGCGGAACGCGACCCGCGGATCGGTGCGGTGACCTCCAAGCTGGTCTTCATGGATCGCCCGGGCGTGATCCAGAACGCCGGCAGCCTCCTGCTGAGCGACGGCAGCGGCGGTGACCGGGGGACGGGGGAAGAAGACCGAGGCCAGTACGACCGGGAGGAGGAGGTCTTCGCCGCCTGTGGGGGGGCGGCCTTGCTCCGTCGCTCCATGCTCGAGGACGTCGGCCTGCTCGACGAGACCTTCTTCTGTTACTACGAGGACACCGACCTCAGCTGGCGGATGCGGCTCAGGGGCTGGCGCGTCGTCTACCAGCCCGCGGCCGTGGTCGAGCACATCCACGCTGCGACCAGCGTTGAATGGTCGCCGTTCTTCACCTTCCACGCCGACCGCAACCGGCTCTTCATGATCGTCAAGAACGCGCCCTGGCCCTTCGTGCTGCGGTCGTTCGCCGGTTTCGGGTGGCTGGCGTTTGCCTTCGCCGCTCGCGCGGCGCTGAGACGGCTGGCCAGCCGTGGTCGCGCCGGCGACCGGCCCCGACCGTCTCGAATCCGAATCCACGTCGACGTCCTGACGTCCGTGCTTCGTCACCTGCCCGAGATGCTCGCCAAGCGCCGGCGCATCCGGAGCCGCCGACAGGTGAGCGACCGCGAGATCCTGGACCGGCTCTATCCGAGGGAGAGATGGAACGCCAGAACGGCCGGCTCGCGCTGAGGATCGGTCTCTACTCGCCCTTCTTCGGCTCCACCGTGGGCGGGGGAGAGAAGTACCTCGGGGTCACGGCGGAGGCCATCCGGGACGCGTTTCCCCGTCACCGGGTCGAGATCGTGAGCCCGGTGCCGGTCGACCCGGAGCGCTACCGTCGCATGCTCGGCATCGACCTCGACGGCATCGGGCTACGAACCGGCCGGCTGCCGGGTGCGGGGCTCGGACGGCGGATCCGCAGGCTGCCGCTGCTCCGCCGCTATGCGGATCTCGTCCTCAGCGCCAGGGCGGTGGCCTGGACCCGGGCGTACGATCTCTTCCTTTCCATGGTCTACGTCGTGCCCACGTTCTCGCTGGCCAGGCGGGGCGTGATCCTCTGCCAGTTCCCCTATCAACTGGGCGGGGCCTCCTCCCGGTGGCAGGGTCTGCCCGGCCTGCTCTATCGTGCCTATCTCGCCCCGTACCAGCTCCTGCGCCGGCGCTTGCTCGGATCGGAGGTGGAGGCGTTCCAGCTCGTGATCTGTCAGTCGGAGTACGTGAGGAGCTGGGTTCGTCGCTACTGGGAGCGCGATTCCGAGGTCGTCAATCCGCCCATCGACGTGCCCGCCGCCGAGCCCGACTTCCCGGCCAAGGAGCCCATCGTCCTCTCGGTGGGGCGCTTCTTCGCCAGCGGTCACTCGAAACGGCACGACCTGATGGTGGAGACCTTTCGTCGCCTGTGGGACGGTGGCCTCCGGGGATGGGAGCTACACCTGGTGGGCTCGGTTCATCGGGACGATCCCGCCGACCTCCGCTACTTCGAGGAGGTGCGCCGCCGGGCCGAGGGCTACCCGGTGCACATCCACGCCGACGCGCCGCTGGAAACGTTGCTCGACCTCTACCGGCGAGCTTCCATCTACTGGCATGCCGCCGGTTACGGGGTCGACGCCGAGCGTCGGCCCATCGACCTGGAGCATTTCGGGATGACCACCGCCGAGGCCATGGCCCACGGGGTGGTGCCGGTGGCGATTGCGCGGGGAGGTCAGGTGGAGGTGGTGCAGGAGGGAGTCGACGGTTTCCTCTGGGAGGAGCCCAAACAGCTGGCGGCGCACACGCTGACCCTGATTGGGGACGGCGAGCTGCGCCGGCGCATGGGGGAGGCGGCTCGCCGGTCGAGCTTCCGCTTCTCTCGCGAGACCTTCAAGCGGCGGATGGCCACCGTCCTCCGGCCGCTGGTCGAGGAGCTGGAGCGGGAGCCGGGTTCGGCCGCCGTGGACGAGGGATGACCGGCGCCGCTCCCTTGTTCACCTCGGGCGCGGCCGGCGGCTCCGGCCAGGATCCCC
>CADDZO010000316.1 GCA_902812395.1 bacterium
GTGTCGTCGCCAAGGCGAAAGGCAGCTCGCGCGGAATCGCCCTGGAAGACCTCCTCGGCATCCGTGAGCGGGGCACGGTTCGTGGTCGGCAGCGGGCGCGGCACGCTAACTGGGCCTTCGGACAGCTGCGCTGCTTCCTGGAGTACAAAGCCCGGTGCGCGGGAGTACCGGTGGTCCTGGTCGATCCTGGCAACACCACCCGCACTTGCCTGGAGTGCGGGACGGTCGACAAGGCCAACCGCCGCTCCCAGGCCAACTTCAGATGTGTCTCGTGTGGGTGCGCTGCGCCCGCCGACCACAACGCGGCGCGGGTTATCCGGGCCAGGGCTGTCGTCATGCAGCCAATGGTCTCGGATACGGCCGCTGGGTCGTAGCGCCAGGGACAAGCCCCCGGCTTTAGCCGTGGGGTTCATGACCAGCGTCAGCCCTCCCCGCTGGCGCTCGGCGATGCCACCCTCGCGCGCCAGCGCGACACGGCACATGGTAGGCGGTCGATCGCGGGATCCGGGCCATCCAGGACATCACGGCTCAGCCCCGCCGTTCGAGGGGCACGGACTCCTGGCTTGAGGATCGGGTCGTTGCCCGGCGCGACCGGTGTCGTAGGGCGTGCGCCACCCTCGCCACGTGGGGGCGCTGCATGGCTCTCAGGTGTCGGCCTCAAACCCTTCCGGGGGATGGACGCTCAACTGGATCAGGTCCCGGTGGGTAGCGATCAGCCCGGACGGCAGGTCCACGGCGGGAAAGAACCGGGCCTCCATCACCTCGCGCTGGTCCAGCCGCAGCTCGCCGCCGGTGACCCGACCCCGGTAGGAGACCTCGAGCCGCAGCTTGTGACCGCTGCCCACTCGGAGCAGCCGCTCGACGACGATCTCCAGACCGGTCTCCTCACGGACCTCGCGCCGGAGTGCCTGCTCCAGGGTCTCCTCACGCTTGACGTATCCGCTGGGCAGACCCCAGGAGCTGGGCTGCCAGAACCGATGCCGCTGCAACAGGACCCTGCCCTGGCCGTCGACGATCACCCCCGTGACCCCGACGATGAACTTGGCCTGGAGAAGCCAGAGCAGGTACCACTGCCAGCTGCCACGCGTTGCCCACCAGAGCCGGGCCGCGACCCGGGTCATCGCCGCGGCGGCGGCGGTGGATCTCGCGTGATCGGGCCATCGGCGCTGCCGCTGCAGGAGCGCATCAGGTCGAGCCTAACGATCTCGGACAGCTTCTCGGACCGGGCTCGCCTCAGCAATGGTCTCGCCTGAGCAATGGTAGGGATCGCGCGCGATCCTGTTCAAGAAAACTGATGAGACATCACCCGTGACCACCCGTCGCCGCCATCTCTCCTCCCGTCCAGCCCCGGGAAGCCGGGCCCGAGGGAACAGCCGGCCGGGGCGGCGCGTTGGCAGGTGCGTGGGACTCCCGGCACGGGTGGAGCTGGCAGAGGCCACCGAGCCGCCTGTCGGTGCACGCCCGCTGGTGGCGGTGTCAGGTGGACCCGATTCGGTCGCACTCATGCTCTGGCTGGCGGAGCGACGCGAGGTGGTGGCCTGTCACTTCGATCATGGGCTCCGACCCGAAGGGCCAGAGGAAGCGGGCTGGGTGGCGGAGTTCTGTGCCCAGCTGGGTGTCCGCCTGATCCAGGGCCGCCGGGACGGACCCTTGCCGCCGGGCTCACGCCAAGCAGCTGCACGCCAGCTCCGCTACGAGTTCTTCGAGCGGGCCCTGGCCGAGAGCGGCTGTGACCTGGTGTGTCTTGCCCACACCGCCGACGACGTGGTGGAGGGGGTGGTTCTGCACCTGCTCCGGGGGAGCGGGCTGGCCGGGCTGAGGGGCATGCCCCGTCGTCGCGGGCCCTATTACCGTCCCTTGCTCGACGTCTGGCGATGCCAGGTCGAGGCCTTCCTAGCCGGCCGAGGGGTGCGGCCGCTGCGCGACCCGTCGAACCTGGATCTCCGCTTCGAGCGGGTGCGGGTTCGCCTCGATCTCCTCCCCCGGCTGGAGAAAGATCGGCCCGGGTTGTTGCGCCGCTTGCATCGGGTGGCGACGGCCGCAGCCCGGTTGCAGGACCGGATCGAGGCCGAGGCCGCCGCGCTGCTGGAGGACGGAGCGGCCAGCCGGGCACGATTGCGGTCGGCGCCCCGGGCGGTCCGCCTCGAGGCGTACCGCCAGCTCTACGGACGGCTTCCGGCCCTCTCCCGCCGTCAGCTGCTGGCGATGGACCGGCTGGCGCTGGAGGGCGAGACCGGAGCCTCGCTCGACCTGCCCGGCCGGCTCCACTTCCGGGTCGAGCGCGACCGGGTCTCGGTCGGTCCCAAGCTTGTTTCGCCCCTGGATCCTGCCTTCTCGCTCCGCTGGTGTATGGGCTGCCAAGAGCCGGGAGCAGTCCATCTCCGTACCGCCCAGGCGCTGGCGGTCGGTTATCGGCGACCGGGGCTGAGGATGCGGCCGCTGGGCGCGCCCGGCAGCCGCAAGCTGCAGGACCTGCTCGTCGATGCCGGCGTTCCTCGTCACCTGCGTGACCACCTTCCGTTGCTCTTCGCCGGTGACCGCCTGGCCTGGGTTCCAGGCGTTGCCCTGGAGGCCGAGCTGGCTGCTGATCCCGGTCAGGCCGGATGGCACGTGCGCCTCGAGGAGTCCGGGGGTGGCCGGGAGGGGGCGATGGTACCATCGAGCTCAGCAAACCCGAGGAGTGCCGTCACGTGAACCGCGTCCCCAGGTCGAGCCTCGCGTTCATCTCTCTCTTCTTTCTTCTCGTCATCGTCTTCTGGTTCACCTGGGATCAGATCCAGAGCAGCTCGAAGGGCAGCGAGTGGTCCTACTCGCAGCTGGTGACGGCCGCTCAGCAGGGTCGCGTGGGCTCGGTCCTGATCTCCGGCAACGATGCCACCGTCACGGACAAGCAGGGGACCAAGCACGATGTGCAGGTGCCGGACGACACCAGCTCGCTGGCCTCGCAGTTGACCAAGGATGGCGTGAACGTGTCGTTCTCCAGCTCTAGCGGTGGCCTCTACTGGTTGGAGACGCTGGCCCCAAACCTGATCATCATCGCGCTGATGATCGGCTTTATCTACATCATGTATCGGCAGACCCAGAGCGGGAACAACCAGGCAATGGCGTTCGGGCGCAGCCGGGCCCGGATGATCGCCGGGGACAAGCCCCAGGTCACCTTCGCCGACGTGGCCGGGGTGGAGGAGGCCAAGCAGGAGCTGACCGAGATCGTCGAGTTCCTGAAGTATCCGGAGAAGTTCGTCGCCCTGGGGGCCAAGATCCC
>CADDZO010000317.1 GCA_902812395.1 bacterium
GGTCTTGGTGAACGATCTGCTCTACCGGCTCCGTTCGGTCGCCTTCGCAGAGGGTCGGTTGATGGCCTCCTTCGGCCTCGTTGATTTCGCCGCGTTCGCGCTCACCAACGACCTGCTCGAGGAGGAACTGCTCGACTCCATCCTGGCGGGCTCGGGGCAGTTACCGCTGAGGCGCCTCTACCTTCCCTCCGTCGAGTCGACCCTCGATCTCCCGAAGCGTGCATGCGTCGGCGGCCCGGTGTGCCTGACCGCGATCGCCCGCCCACATGGGGACTACGCACTCCTCGTACAACGACGCTCGGCCCGAGTGCTGAACGTGGCGGGGCGCCTGGCAGTGATCCCCAAGGCCTTCCACCAGCCGATGGTCGACGCAACCAGCGAGTCAACCCTGTCGACCACGCTCGAGCGGGAGCTCGAGGAGGAGCTGCTGGGCCGCCTCGACCTCGACGTGCTTGGCCCGGGCGGCGGGCGGAAGGCTGCTCCCCTACACCAGCTGAGCTCGTCGGAGCCGGCCGCCTGGCTTCGGTCCAATCCCGACGCCTGGCGGCTGGAGTGCACCGGCTTCGGCGTGAACCTGGTGAACGGCAACTACGAGTTCGCCTGCCTGCTCGCCATCGAAGACGTGACCTGGTGGGAGCGGTTCGGACACCTTGTAGAGGCGAACTGGGAAGCGGAGCGCTTGCGCTGTTGGTCCTCCCGTGATCCCGAAGGCATCGAAGGACTCGTCGCTGACCCAGCTTGGAGCAACGAGGGGCTCTTCGCGTTCGTCGAGGGCCTGCGGCGCCTGAGCCTGCTCGATGCTGCACACGTGTCGCTACCGCCGGTCGAGGTCGAGCTGTCATGACAGCGTCGCACTTCGGCAACGCCGCAGAGGAGGGCAAAGACCGGCGGGGTTGGTTCGTCGGGCACTTTATGCCAGAAGGAGACCTCCGCTGCTCAGGCGACGTAGAAGTCAAATGGGGTATCCATTCAGCTGGAGAGGAGCGGGCGAGCTGGCAGGACTCCGAGACACGGACGACCGTGCTGCTCCTCGTCGAGGGGCGCTTTCGGATCGAGCTATCGGACGGGGTACATGTCCTTGTCCGACCTGGCGACTACGCCATGTGGGGACCGGGAGTAGGCCACTCATGGCGCGCGGAGCAGGATTCGGTAGTGGTGACTATTCGCTGGCCGTCAGGCGGATAGCGGACAAGACTGCTCGCGTGACCAGCGCCGAGCCTCGCTTGCGGGTGGGGGTCGTGCTGTTCGAGGACTTCGAGCCTCTCGACGTGTTCGGCCCGGCCGAGGTCTACGGGGTACTGGGAGACCACCTCGAGCTTTGCCTGGTCGGGCCGCACCTCGAGCCAGGCCTTGAAGGCCTCGCACAGCGAGTCCATCAGCGGCTCGACGACGGCCGCTGGGTGGCAATCCTTGAGTTCGAGGGCCGCCTGATCCAGCACTTCCGTGAGTACTGGTCCACGCAATCCATATAGGTGAGTCGTCAATGGCTGGAGCGCCCCACTTCGATGCTCAATCAGGCGGAGTTGATCGCCGGCCCGCATGCATCTCCACTCCTCCTCGCTTGGCTCCGGGCGCACCGGGCCGAGGAGCACGCCGCACACGGGAACGCGACAGCCTGTGAACGTGATCTTGAGTCCGCGGCCAGAGATCTTTCACGTTCCGAGGTCGCGGCTGACGGATTCTTCCACGGGTTCTTCCACGACTGGAACATCGAGCAGCTTGACGGATACCGTGGCTGTTGCGCTGTCCTACTCAACACTCCATCAGCGGTGACCATTCTGGAACAGGCTACAGCCAAGACAAGCCCGGCCAAGATCACCCAGCACGCGGCTGTCCGGATCGACCTTGCAACGGCATACGCCCGACAGGGTGAGTTGGACGAGGCCTGCGCCATCCTCTCGGATATCTACGTCACCGCTACCCGTTACCACCTTCCCGAGATCGCCCGGCGGATCGTCAGCGTCCGACGTTTCGATCTACCTCGCAACTCCCACGCTGCCGTGGCTCGTCTCGACGAGCAGATGCAATCGATGCCGATCCCGTTCTAACGGCTCATCTCCTCACGCATCCTGGCCAGCACTGGGATCGCTTCGATCTTCGCTCCATCCAGGTCCTCCCAACGGATCCGTGGCCGCCGTCGTGGCCCCAGTACGTTGATCACGGCGGTCGGAGTTGCAATCAGGTCGACTCGGAAGTCATGTTCGGTCTCTGGGATCTCGTCATCAACGACTTGCAGATCGTGTACGGTGGTCGCCATCGTGGTGTCGCCTGTGGCCAGGCCCGCCTCCACTAGCAAGGCCACCTCAATATCGGAGAACCCCGATCCCTTCCCGAGCCGGACACCTTTACGATTGACAGCTACGGTGCCGCAAACGATCAGATCGATCGGCTCAATTTCACCGACAGACACTGACTGGCCAAGACGAACACCCCCATCGCTGGACGCGGCCTCCTCAAGGCTGTCGCTCAGGAGAACCGGGTCCAGCAGCACGAATGGCCTCTTGGACTTCATCGCCGGCACGGCCATGTATACGCGCTTCCCTTCCTGCAACGCTCGGAGCCGGACATGCAATTGCGGCCAGTCCGGAGTCACCATGATCGCGCGACTCCTGCACCACTGGGGAGTTTGAGCCAGCATATCGGCTGCAACATCGGCACCGATGAAGTAGGGGATCCGCCCGTAGGCGCCTGGGGGGACGGGAACCAGTCCCCGACGCTCAAGCTCGCTCCAAATGTGCTGTCGTATACGCTCTTTAAAGTTCCCGATGGACATGTTCTCCTCAGGAAAATCCGACCAAGTCTACCGGCGGCCAACGGTACTTCGGCGAGATCCAGCGCGGGCGTGATCGATAGGTTGTGCTGGCTGGCCGGGGGCGTGATACATGCGGCCCTGGTGCACCGTGCAGGCGCCCGAGCACGACGGTGACCTCACCGCTGTCACCAGCCTGGCCGAGGGGGCCGACCAGCTGTTCGCGCGCCTGGTCTTGGATCGGGGAGGCCAATTGGACGTCCTCGTCCCCTCGTTGCAGTACCCCGATCTCCGGGAGAACCGCGACGAGTACGATCGCCTGGTGCGCTGCGCGTATCGAGTGACCCAGCTTCCCTATCCGGAGGACGGCCCCGCCGCCCACATGGCTGCGTCCATCGTCATGGTCGAGCGTTGCGATCACCTGGTGGCGATCTGGGACGGCAAGCCGGCGCGGAGCTTCGCCGGAACGGCGGACGTTGTGGCCTACGCTCGGCAGCT
>CADDZO010000318.1 GCA_902812395.1 bacterium
CCCAGGAATGGTGGCCATGATCGGCATCGTTGGGAACGGGAGGGGGCTCACTGGCGGGATCGCCCAATCTCACGACGACTTCAAAGAAATGGTGTCAACGAACAGCCACATCCGATGATCAGCCTGGGCGTAGAGCCAGTCTGGCGGACCAGGTCAAGTTCAGCCTCGGGGTGGGCGCCTAGGGGCTCAGGAGGGAGCCTGGGGTCGAAATCCCTGCGCGAAGATCGGGGTTAGTAGCGGGCAAGATCGCGGAGGGAAAGGCCAGGATCCTCTCTGCCACCGTGTCGCGGACCGCCCAGCGGTGGTTCGTGCCCTTCACCGTGGAGGTTGAGCGTGAGGTTCCGGATCATCATCGGCGGCCCCAGACGGTGGTGGGCATCGATCTCGGGATCTCGGCCCTGATCATGGCGGTGGACCGCCAAGGCAAGGTGATCCAGTTCCCTGGTCCCAAGCCGCTGAAGGCTGCGCTGGGGCGCCTCTGCCGAGCCTCGCGCGCCCATTCCCGCAAAAAGACCGGCTCTGCCAACCGAAGAAAGAGCGCCAAGCGCCTTGCTCGACTCCATGCCCGGATCGCCAACTGCCGTCTCGATGCCGTGCACAAGGCCACGACCTGGCGACTCGATACGAGACGGTGGTGGTCGAGGACCTCAACGTGGTCGGGATGCTCCGCAACCGGAGGCTGGCCCGGAACCTGGCCGACCAGTCCTTCGGGACCATACGGCACCAGCTCGGCTCCAAGACCGTCTGGCGCGGCGGTCGGCTATTGGTTGCCGAGCGGTTTGTGATGTCGGGGTCAACAAAGCTGGGGGCGCCGCGTTTTGCCGGGCTTAGCGCGCCGGCGCTTGCCACTCCTCGAGACGATCATTTGTTCGAGAGGGGGTGCGATCACGCGATCTCCAGGACAGTCCTGCCAGCACCCAGGGATGCTCAGCGGGGGAGGTTGACGCGGACGCTGGTGCCGCGGCCCGGGGAACTGATCACCCGCACGCTCCCGCCCAGCGCCTCGGCCCGCTCCCGGAGGTTGCGCAGCCCTTGCCCGCCGCTCCCCACCTGCGCCAGGTCGAACCCGACCCCGTCGTCCTCCACCGCCAGCACCGCTCTCGTTCCGCTCCCCTTCAGCCGCAGCCAGCACCGCTGCGCCCGGGCGTGCCGGGCCACGTTGGACAACCCCTCCCGGGCGATCTGCACCACCTGGGAGGCCAGTGGCGTCAGCTCCGCCGTCACCTGGGGATCCACATCCACCTCGACCATCAACCCGGACGCGGCCTCGAACTCCCGAGCCAGCGAGCACAGGGCCTCGTGCAACCGCTGGTCGGCTAGGATCCCCGGCCGCAACCCGAACACGTACCGGCGCAGGTCCCGGATCACCCGGTCGAGCTCCTCCACCGCCCCCTCGATTCGCCGTTCCACCTCCCGGTCCGGCACCATCAGTGCCGCTCCTTGGAGGCCCATACCGACCGCGAACAGGGACTGGATGATCCCGTCGTGCAAGTCCCTCGCGATCCGCTCCCGCTCCTCCAGCAGCACCAGCCGGCTCAGCTCCCGCCGTGACCGGGCCGACTCCAGCGCCACCGAGACCTGTTTGGCGAAACTCTCCACCGTCTGCGCCGTCGTCTGGCTGAACACCGGTCGGCCCCGGCGCCGCGACACCCATAGCCCCCCGATCGGCTGTCCCCCCGCCTGCAGCGGCACGCACACCACTGGCCCCATCCGCCCCAGCCGCGTCACTCGCGGGTACGGCCGGGGATCACGGGCAGCGTCTTCGATCACCAGCGTCCGCCCGCTCTGGATCACCTCCCCCGAGATCGACCGCTGCCGCGGGATCGGCAATCCCCGAAGAAGCTCGGCCCCCAGGCCATCGGCCGCGGCCACGGTCAGGACGCCGCCCTCGTCTGGCACCACCACGGCCGCGGACTCGGCCTCAGACAGCTTCCGGGCCAGCACTGCGACACGGGGCAGCACCGCCTCCAACTCCGACCCGGCCAGGATCTGGTTGGCCACCTCCATTAGCGCCTCCAGCCGAGCTTGACGTTGCCGGGTCTCC
This sequence comes from bacterium, assembly GCA_902812395.1. Taxonomy (GTDB): domain Bacteria; phylum Chloroflexota; class Dormibacteria; order Dormibacterales; family Dormibacteraceae; genus CADDZO01. The sequence continues at coordinate 2,045 of CADDZO010000318.1, forward strand.
TCGTACAGGTGAGCGTTGGCGATTGCCACCCCGGCCTGCACCGCCAGGACCTCCAGCGACCGCTCATCCTCAAGACTGAATTCCTCCGCCCCCCGCTTGTCGGTCAGATATAGGTTCCCGTACACGCGCCCCAGTGCCCGGACCGGCGCCCCCAGGAAGGAGGTCATAGGCGGATGGTGAGGTGGGAAGCCCACCGAGCGCGGGTGGTCAGCGATCCGTCTCAACCGCAGCACCCGTCCCTCCTCAATCAACACCCCCAAGATCCCCCGGCCCCGCGGTGGATGTCCGATCGCCCGCCGCTCCCGGCGGCCGATGCCGACGGTCAGGAACTCGACGATGCTGCCGTCCTCTCCCAACACCCCCAGCGCCCCGTAGCGGGCCCCGGTCAGTCGCACCGCCAGTTCCACGATCCGCTGCAGCAGCGCGGTGAGGGAGAGCTCCGAGGCCAGGGCCAGCCCGGCTTCGATCAGCACGTCCCTATGGTCGTCGGCCCCGCCCCGGCCCCTTCCCGATCCCCACCCCGTGGAAGCGCCCGAGGGTGCCCGACGTTGCGTCGGCACCGTACCGCCATCCTCCCGTCCGCCCTCCGAGGCGCCAGACCCCATCGCTCCGTCCTTGGCTCCCGGCCCTCTCCAACTGATGACCGCGGTCCTCAGGAGTCAGGGTAGCCGAGCCACGATCCTCAGGGCGTGAGACGATCTGCACGGCGGCGACGAGCATCGTCAGCCGTCCTCCCAGTAGGAGTCGGCACCGCGCACGTTCTCGTGCTGGACCGGCACCGCCGCCCACCGTCCAGTGGCCGCCAGAGCGCGGTCGAGCCCGCACTCTGCAAGATCGCGCCCACGCTGCAGTAGGTGTGGGAGCGGATGGCCAAGGCACGGGCGCAGGCCCCTCGAAGGCGCTCGTACCCGCTTGGCTGGGCAAGTCTCGATCAAGCAGGAACCCGACACCGCGAGCGCGGGTAAGACCGGAACGGCCGCCTCGCAACAGACGGCTGCGAGCCTGAGTTCGCTATCCGTTCGCCAGCTGGGCTTTGGCGTTGGAGGCCATGAGCTTCCATGCCGAGGTAGGTCTGCGGGGCCCCCTTTGGTTCGAGATGGGAGACGGCAGCACCTACGGCTAGACTGTGCGGCTTCCAAGGGGTGTTTGCACTCTGACCCCCTCGACGGGGTGGTGGGGGATGTCAGTGACACGG
>CADDZO010000319.1 GCA_902812395.1 bacterium
GTAGACCGGTGTACTTAGGCGTCAGGTAGCGGGCAAAGGCCGGCTTCCAGCACTCCTCGAGGAGCGTCTGCTGGACACGCTCCACACACCCGTTCGACGTTGGCCGACCGGCGCGGATGTAGATGTGTCCACGTCGAGCGCGGCCAGCGTCGCGTTGAAGTCCTGGCTTCGGAACTCGGAGGCGTTGTCCGTCGTCACCGCCTCCAACCGCCAACCGCGGCCGGCAAGCTCCTCGGCCAGGCGCCGGGCCAGGACTGAGGTCCACTGCGGGGAGGGGTTCTTGGGCGTGAGATGGAGTTCAGCCCAGGTGTAGGCGGAGGCGACGTCGATGCCGGTGTACTGCCAGACCACGCCCTGGGTGCCGCTCAGGCGGCCGATGGAGAGGCAGTCCATCTGAACTCGATGGCCAGGGCGGTCGGCCTTGATGTCAAGCGTGGGCAGGGGCTGGCGTGGCTCCGGCTCCCGCGGTCCGAGCGTAGCCGGCGACCAGACCCAGGCGCTTGGCCCGGGGGTTGAGGCCATGGCGTTTGAGCACGCGCCAGATGCCGTTGGCGGAGACCCGAAGGCCGCCCCATTTGGGCCGGCCGAGCTCCAGGCTCAGACGGTCCGGCCCCCAGCCTGGGTTGACGAGGGCCAAGGCCAGCAGGGGCGCCCAGGCTCGCTCCAGGTGCCTGAAGTCAGTCGATCTCCAGGTGCGCCCGATCCATCACGTCGGCCCCCTTCTGCAGCCGGCCCGCCTCCACCGCCGCCCCCACCTTCTCCAACTCGGCCTCGGTCGCCCCGAGCAGGGGCTCCGGGTGGGCAAGGTGATCGGCCGCTGCTGGAGGGGCGTCGGCTCGCTGAGCTTGTCAAAGGTGGCGATCTCCTCCGGGCGCAGGATGCGCCCGAAGGGCCCCCGGCCGGTAGCGCAGAAGGGGCAGCGGATCGGGCAGCCCACCTGGGAGGAGATGCAGAGGCTGGTCCGGCGCGGATAGCGCATGATGACCGACTCCACCGTTGCCTCGCCGTCCAGCCGCTAGAGCAGCTTGGTGGTGGCGCCGCCGTCCGCCTCCACCCGCGCCACCTCGACCAGGGAGCGGGGCCGGAAGGACGCGGCCAGCTGGGAGCGCAGCTCGAGGGGAAGGTCCGACATCTCCTCGAAGGCCGCGCCCCTGGCCAGGTGCCTCCACACCTGGCGGGCCCGGTAGGAAGGATGACCGCGGCCGGTCATCCACCCCAGGAGCTCGTCCAGGGACAGCGCCGAGAGGGGCGGGAGGGACGGGGCGTCGATCGCCGTGCGCCAACCATACCCACGCCGGTGCCGGGCCGAGGCGGTCAGCCGGTGAGCTCGAAGCGGCCCTCGCGCTCCTCCACCCGTCCCCCCTCGAGGAGCTTGCGCAGGTGCGCGCGCAGCATCATCTCGGCCGCCCGCAGCAGCTGTGGGCGGCCCTCCACGCCGGCCCGCTCCGGACCGTAGACACATTCGGTCAGCTCCTCGACGCCGCCGGGACCTGCGGCCAGCACCTCCAGGAGCTGCCGCTCGCGCTCCAGGCGGTGGCGCCGGTACTCCTAACGCGCCAGCCGGACCCGGGCGAGAGCGGCGAAGCGCTCGGCCAGGCCCAGGTGATCGGCGACCACCACCGGCCCGGCGTCGATGATCCAGGTGTTGGTGCCCGGCCCGGTGAAGGGCCCCGGGTTGGGGGCGAGAACGCGTCGCACGGTTGCCATGCGCCTTATCGTCGCCCCGCCGCCGGAGCGAGAGTGGCAGGTCAGCGGACGGGGTCGCTCCGCCCGACCCGTTCCACCCCCGGGTGGAGGACGCCGGGCCGGATTTCCACCCCGGCGCCGATGGCGGCCGGGACCGCCGTCCCTAGCCTGATCTCGTGCTCGAACGCAACCTCTTGAAGGGAGGAAAGACGATCGTGAAGGAGTTGCCAACGCGGGTTTGGATCCGGCGCCTGGGAGGCCGCCTCCTGCACTCCGCCATCCTGCTCAACGTGGTCGCCCCGGTGGCCGCCTACCAGGTGCTGACCGGCCACGGGGTGGCGGCCCTGGACGCCCTGCTGGCGGCGACCGCCTTCCCCCTGGCCGCGCTCGCGCTCGGCGCCCTCCGGTCCGGGCGGCTGGACGCCCTCGGCCTGGTGTCGCTGGGCGCCATCGCCTTCGGGGCCGGGGGTGGGCTCCTGTTCCACCCCCCGGTATCTGCTGGTCAAGGACTCGGTCGTGACCCGCCTGCTCGGCACCGGCTGCTTGCTCTCGCTGCTGACCTCGCATCCCCTCGTTCATCTGATCGGCCGCTCCTTCGTCGCCGGCGGCGACCGGCCGGCGACGGAACGGTACGACGCCACCCTGCGGGCGCCGGGAGCGCTCACCAGGGTTCGCCGCCTGACCTTGATCTGGGGGGTGGCGCTGATCGCCGAGGCCTCGGCCCGGGTCGGTCTCGCCCTGACCGCCGCCCCTGGCCTCGTGGTGATCGGCTCCCCCCTGCTCGCGATTGCGGTCTTCGGCCCGCTGGCCATCTGGACCCTCCGGCGAGGTACATGGGGTACGCCGTCGCAGCCCATCACGGACCGGGTCTGAGGGAAGGTGGATCATGCCCAACACCGACGGCCTGCCCACCCTGCCCTTCGCTCGGCCACATCCGCTGGCCGTGCCGCCGCTGGTCCGCGAGCTCCAGGCCCGATCGTCGCTCACCAGGGTGCGCACGCTGACCGGCGACCGGGCCTGGTACGTCAGCCGCTACCGGGAGATCAAGCAGCTGCTGAACGACGACTGTCTGGGCCGCTCCCACCCTGATCCGAAGCACGCCCCCCGCCATCAGCGACTCGATCCTGTTTGGAGGCCCGGCCGAGGACTACGGGAGCGAGCGATCCGACCACGCCCGGATGCGTGCCCTGCTCACCCCTTTCTTCTCCGCCCGGCGCATGGAGGCCCTGCGGCCCCGGGTGGTGGCCCTGGTCGAGCGGCTGCTCGACGACCTCGCTCGGCGGACCCCCCCGGTCGACCTCCACCGGGCGCTCTCCTTTCCCCTGCCGGTGCTGGTCATCTGCGAGCTGCTAGGGGTGCCGGCCGGGGATCGGGACCGCTTCCGGAGCTGGACCGAGGGCATGGCCGACCTGCGCGATCGAGGGCGAGCCGGGGCGGCGCTGGCCGCCCTCTTTGCCTACATGCAGGAGCTGGTGGCCCGAAAGCGGGCCCAACCGGGCGAGGACG
>CADDZO010000320.1 GCA_902812395.1 bacterium
AGGGCCAGGAACTTGCGGCGCTTGCCGTTCAGTGCGGAGCCGACCTCGGTCACCACGCGGCCGACTGGAAGTCCCTCGGCTGCTGCCCATGCGGTCACCCGGGCGACCTCTAGGTCCAGGTCGGACCTCTGGTCAGCGGACGACACGGGGGCATCCACGGCCGTGATCCCCGGAACGGCACTGACCGGTGGCTGGTCCGCCAGGATCAGCCGGCCGGCGGGGCGCGCGGGAACCGGGAGTTTGCCTTCCCGGAACCAGCGGTAGGCAGTCATGGGATGAACACCTTGTTGCCGCGCCCAGTCCTTCAAGTTCATCCCTACATGCTATCATAGGTTCAAACGCCAACAGTTACCACCCCCCGGGAACGGCGACGACACCGTATCCGGCCGCCCTGGGCGAAGGCGGCGACGCGCCTACGATCCCCGAGCAGGAACGTCTGCAGCTGCAGTCAATCCCGGCCGGCCACAGGCGAGAATACGCATCGATGGGGCTGGGCTCATTCGTGCTGCGACGCCTCGCGCTGATGGTCGTGGTCCTGTTCGGCATCACTCTGATCACCTTCGTGATCTCGCACATGGTCCCGGCCGACCCGGTCGCGGCCTACTTGGGGCCTCAAGCCCCTCAGAGCGAGGTCCAGGAGGTCCGCCGGGAGTACGGGCTGGACAAGCCGCTGCCCGAGCAGTACGCCATCTACCTCAACGACCTCCTTCACGGGAACATGGGGATCGCGATCCACGACGACCGGCCGGTGGCCGAGGACATCGCCACCTACCTGCCGGCCACGATCGAGCTCGCGGGTGCAGCCATGATCGTCGCCATCGTCCTCGGCATCACGCTGGGCGTGGTCGCGGCCCTAGGGCGGGACCGCCTCCAGGACCACCTCTCTCGTCTCTTCGCACTCTCCGGCGTCTCCCTCCCCGTGTTCTTTCTGGCCTTGCTTCTCCTCGGCGTCTTCTACGATCGGCTGGGCTGGATGCCCGGCCCGGGGGAACTGTCTCCCTACACCGTGCCTCCTGCCCGTATCACGGGGATGGTGGCCGTGGATGCCCTCATCGAGGGCAACTGGGGCGCCTTCGCCGATGCCATCCACCATTTGATCCTGCCCGCCTTCGTCCTCGGCCTCTACACCACCGCGATCATCATGCGAATGACTCGCTCCAGCATGCTGGACGTGCTGCGCCAGGACTACATCCGCACTGCCCGGGCCAAGGGCGCGAGCCGCATGCGGGTGGTGGTCCGACATGGGCTTCGCAACGCCATGATCCCGACTGTGACCGTGATCGGCCTTGCCTTCGGCGGCCTCCTGTCGGGCTCGGTCCTGACCGAGACGATCTTCTCATGGCCTGGGATCGGACGCTATGCGACCGATTCCGTTGTCACCCTCGACATCCCCGCCATCATGGGGGTCACCATCGTCGCCGCTGTCGTGTACTCGATCGCGAATCTCATCGTCGACATCCTCTACGGGGTCCTCGACCCGCGAATCCGCGAGGCATGAGCACGGCCCCGCAGGAGCTGGTCGGCGCCCAGCAAGAGCTGACCGTCGGCATCGCCGAGATCTCCTGGCGATCGCTCGTGCGCTTCGGTCTGCGCAATCGCATGGCCGGCGCCGGGGCGCTCCTGGTCGCCATCAGCGTGCTGGTGGCAATCTTCGGGCCGTTGTTCGCACCCCACAGTCCTTACGCCCAGGACCTGGCAGATCGCCTCGCCGGCCCGAGCCGACAGCACCTGTTGGGTACAGACTCACTGGGGAGGGACATCCTGAGCCGTTTGCTCTACGGCGCTCGGCTCTCGCTGGCGTCTGGCGTTGGCGTGGTTTTGGTGTCGCTGCTCGGGGGCCTTCTCCTCGGTACGACGGCTGGCTACTTCCGAGGCGCCTGGGACGAGCTGGTCATGCGTGTCACGGACATGTTCTTGGCCTTCCCGGGCCTCATCCTGGCCATGGCGATCGCGGCCATCCTCCACCCGAGCCTGACCAATGCCCTTATCGCGGTGGCTGCGACCTGGTGGCCCACCTATGCGCGTCTCGCGCGGGGCCAGACGATGGCGATCAAGCCCAACGAATACGTTGAGGCGGCACGGGCGCTCGGCGTCGGGGCCTTCCGCATCATCCTCCGCCACATCGTGCCCAACGCCTTGGGTCCGATCCTGGTCCAGGCGACACTCGACATCGGCGGCATCATCCTGACCATCGCCGGCCTGAGCTTCATCGGCTTCGGCGCCCAGCCGCCAACACCGGAGTGGGGTCTCATGGTGTCGGACGGCCGCAGCTACCTCGCCACACAGTGGTGGGTGCCGACCGCGCCCGCTCTGGCCATCCTCTTCCTGGTCCTCGGCTTCAACCTGGCCGGGGACGGGCTCCGCGACGTGCTCGATCCACACACCCGGCGCTGATCCGCTTCCGGTGGAGCGCGAAAAGCCGGGGCCAGATGAGCCTGTTGCACGAACCCTTAGTACTACAGCGCCGGTTGGAATGGTCGGCTAGCTGTCGCTCCTGTGCCGCTTGACCATGACGGCCGCTGGAGGAATGTGGCAATGTGACCGCCGACGACTTGAAGAAGATGCTGCCGAGGCTGTGCAGCTTCCACTCCCGGTTCCACCGCTTCTTCCCCCGCTCGGAGAGCCGGGCCTGAAGGCGCCAGTACCTGATCGGGCTGGCGCTCCCGATCGAGCGCAAGAACGTGGAGAACATCGCCGAGCAGGTGGGGCCGGCATCAAGGAACTGCAGCGGTTCGTGCAGGAGGAGTTGGGAGCCCTGGACGAGGTGATGGTCCTGGACGACACCGGGTTTCCGAAGAAGGGGATCTGGTCGGCGGGGATGGCGCGGCGGTACTCGGGGACGTTGGGGCGGGTGGACAACTGTCAGATCGGGGTCTTCTTGGGCTATGGGGCGGCACACGACCCGACAATGATGTGGCGCCGTTGCTCTCCGCCTCCTGCGTCGCGGTTCGCTGGTCGCGTCAGATCGAGCGGGCGTGCCACGTAGGTATCGCCTTTCGTGTGATCTGCGTCGCCCTGGTCTGGGACCACACCACGATCGAGGAGAAGGCCGGTCACAAGGACAAGGAGGTCAACACGACCGACCGTTGCGGATCAGTGAGCATTAGCCAGCCGACCCGCAGCCACCGGTTGCCCGGTGGCGGTCCCGGTCTTATCCGCTTGCACGG
>CADDZO010000321.1 GCA_902812395.1 bacterium
GGTCACCTTGAGCAGGGGGGCGCTGAGGCAACACAGGAACAGCCCGGTCCACGTCCACACCCCCGCCCGCCCCTCCAGGGCCCGCAGGGTGAGCAGCAGCGCCGCCAGCAGGAGCAGGGCCTGGAGCGACTCCGGCTCCGGCTCCCGTCCGAGCAGGACCGCAGCCGGGGAGACGGCGAGCAGAGCCACACCCAGCAGCGAGGCCGCGCGGGGCAGCATGCGCCGACCCAGCAGGTGGGCCAGGGCCAGGCTCATGGTGCTGAAGGCGATGGCCGGGATGCGGACCTGGCCCGCGGTGACCTGAAGCATGGTCCGGTCCCCCAGCAACCAGACCCACCCCCCCATCAGCAGCGCGAAGAGCGGTGGGTGGTCCATCCAGTGGTGGACGAGGTGGTAGGTGACGCCGTTGGCGTGGAGGACGGCGTAGGCGCCGTAGGCGGCGTAGGGGGACCAGGTAACGGCATCGCCGTGGAGGATCAGATTGAGACCCGCCCAAGGGAACTGGACCTCGTCGGCGTTGTCGGTGAAGGCCGGTGCCTGAGTGTACGCGTGGAGGCGCAGGGCCAGACCGCAGGCGGTGACGGCCGCCAGCAGTGCCAGCTCCCAGAGCGGCCAGCTCCCCAGCCGTCGCCCCAGCCAACCTGGCTCCGCGGCGCTCATGCTCGCACTCCCGGCCACCGTCGGCCACCGGCGGGCACCGACCAGCCCTGGACCGGCACCCGCGGGACCTCAGGACCCGGCCGGCACCCGGCCCGGGTTCTCAGATCCTGCCCGACCCGAGGGTGGCGGAGCCCGGGCTCCTCTTGCCCGGCGATCCCAGCCAGCAGAGGCCCCAGCGCCGCGCCGGTTGTGGATGCTCGAGCCGGGCCGGGCGCATGGATGGCCGGTGCTCGGTGGCGGTCGGGCGGCTGGGGAGCCCCTCCTCTCCCCCCTCCATGCCGCCGCCTGCCCGACCTGGACGGCCGTTCCCCCTCGAGCCGCAGCCCGGCGTGCCCGTGTTCCGGCCTCACCTCGGGTTGGTCCTGCCCCACCGGGACCAACCAGGCCGGCGCCGCGCAGCGCCCCTTCGCCGTGTTCTCCGCCGCGGGCCACCCGGCGTCTCGGCCCCGACCGAGCCGCGGTTGGAGCCGCTGCTCGTCGCGCCCCGCCTCAGCCGGCAGGACGATCCGGATCGGGGTTCGCCGGGACGGGCACGAGGCGCTCCCCGCCTCCCTGCAGGCACGAATCCGGCAGCGCCAGGGCCCGGATCGGGGTCCGGCGAACCGGGTCCTCGGCCGAACAATCCCGCAGCCGCGTGGGATCCGAGCCACCTACCCCACCCGATAGACGGCGTAGCCGTCACGGTCGTAGACCAGGCGGCCGTGCGCCTGCCAGTAGCCAACGTTGGCGCCGACCGCCATCTCCTGGGGGCCGATCACGACGTAGCCGACGTGGAAGCGGCGCACCAGGTCCTCGGTCGGGCCGGCGCCACGCAGTATCGCCACCTCGTCGGCCGTCCTCGAGGCCCAGTCGCTCAGCCCGTAGGTCCACAGCCAGCCCCCGTAGCCGGCCACCACCCGTCTCCCGCCCAGGGTCGGGATCGGCTGGTTGTGGTCGGGGGCGACCGCGAACACCGCGGTGGCTGGTGTGTGGGAGCGCGCCCAGGCGGCGAGCTCGACACCGCCCTGATCGGTGAACAGGGCAGCGCTCAGCGCCGGGTTCAGGGTCCGGTCCAGGTCGACCGCCCCGGCCAGCATCAGGGTCACCGAGAGCAATGCCGCCAGCGCCACCGTCCGCGGCCGCCGGAACAGGCGAGCCAGCAGGGCCCCCACCGCGAAGGAGCCGAACAGCAGCCAGTAGCTGAAGAACTTGGTGTTGTCCCAGTCCCATGGCTGGAAGACGACCAAGTTGGGTACCAAGAACCAGAGCCAGATCGGGGCCAGATGACGGGCCAGCGCTCCCGGGAGCGTCCCCCGCCAGCAGAACGCGGCCACCATGGCGGGTATGAAGAGGCTGGTGTTCAGGAGCCAGAACCAGAGCGGGTTCTGGTGGAAGCCCCCGCTGTCCGCCAGCCAGAAGACCTGGAGGTGGGGCTGAGCAGCACCAGCGGTGGACATCCAGATCGCAGGCCCAGCTCCGAGAACGATAGCGGGCAGGAAGTAGCCGAGCCACTGGCGACGCCGGCTGAGCAGCGCCCAGAAGGCGGCAAGCGCCACTTCGGTCCCGTAGGCATGAAGGTGGGCGAGCGGGGTGAGCCCGGCCACCACCCCGGCGAAGCCGAAGGGCAACCAGCCGGAACCCGCTCGGCTGGCGGTCCAGAGCAGAGCCATCACCAGCGCCGCCAGGCTGAAGCCGAAGAGACTGTCGCGCTGGGGGACCAGCCAGGCCAGGACCGGGTCCAGCCACTGCACGTTCTGGGAGTAGATCTGCGTATAGAGCTGGGGAGGATCCAGCAGCACCCGGGGACCGCCTCTGGCCAGCTGCTCCAGGAACCAGATGAAGCCAAGCCCGCCGGAAAGGGTGAAGACGGCCACTGCCAGCGCCGCTGCCCCTCGGCTGCCTACGATCCGGAGCCCGGCCCCATAGAGCACGGCGGGCAGGGCCAGGGCGAGTAGGCTCGAGGTCCAGACCAGGGCCGAGGTCAACGGTGCCCCGAGCGGCACCAGCGAGGCGGCGAAGAGGTCCACCAGGAAGGGATAGGCGAGGCGGTGGCCGGGGTCGATCGGAAACTGAGGCGGGAAGTTGTGACCGTAGGCGAAGGAGCCAGCATAGGTGAGATGGGCGGCCCAGTCGGCGTAGACGCCCTCATTGCCGGCCACCAGCCCCTGGGCGGTGAAGGTGTAGGCATGGGCGAAGAGGACCAGGGTGAAGGGCCAGGCCGCCAGCAGCAGCAGCCAGAGAGGCCAGGGCTCTCCCCGGCGCCAGCGCCCGACCGCTTCGCCCAGGTCGGCAGCCAGCTGGCCACGTCCTCGGTACCACCCCGCCGCCGAGAGCACCAGGGCGGCCGCCAGCGACGCCTCGACCGTGGTCGCATCCAGCCCCCGAACCAAGCCCCCGAGCAGGTCCAGGATCGAGAGCACCAGAGCCCCGATCACGGCCCCGTAGGCCAGACGCTCCTCAGCCCGCAGCCGAAGCCCGCTCAGATAGGTGAGGCCCGAGCCCGAGACCACCGCCCCCACCAGCAC
>CADDZO010000322.1 GCA_902812395.1 bacterium
GGTCCAGGTCAGACCTCTGGTCGGCGGAGGACACGCGGGCATCCACGGCCGTAATCCGCGGAACGGCACTGACCGTTGGCTGGTCCACCAGGATCAGCCGGCAGGCGGGGCGCGCGGGAACTGGGAGTTTGCCTTCCCGGAACCAGCGGTAGGCAGTCATGGGATGAACGCCCTGTTGCCGCGCCCAGTCCTTCAAGGTCACCCCTACACACTATCATAGATTCAAACGCCAACAGTTACCGACCCGTGGCTGAGCGCGAGTTCCTCCTCCTCCAGGAGCTGATGCGCGAAGCCGGACGGATGGTGCGCAGACAGGCTCTGCGGGAGCGGGTCTGGGGCTGCCGCTTCGATCCTGGCTCGAATGTCGTCGACGTCTACGTCAGGCGGCTCCGAGCGAAGCTGGGCGCCGACATCATCGAGACCATCCGCGGTGAGGGCTATCTGTTCCGTGCCTGAGCGTCGGCGGGTGATTCGCTCGCTGCTATGGCTTGAGGCAATGTGGGCGACTTTCGGGCTCCTCAACCTGGGCGCGATGGCCATCTTTGGCACCTGGGAGATGGTCCCCTTCCACTTCATCTGGGTCAGCCTCACCCTGATCTACGGCTTCCGGATCTGGGCGCCGCGCACGGCCATCGTGGTCGTCGGTGTCGTGGTGGCCAGCACTGCCGGAGTCCTGACCTGGGACATCCACCGGGACAGCCAGCCCCCGGCCGCGCTGACCGAGGTGCCGTTGGTAGCCGCCATGTTCGCGGCCATGGCCTGGCACGCCCACCGCCGGCTGGCCGCCCAGCGCGAGGTGGAGCGGGTCTCCGAGGCCAACCAGCGGCTGCTCGAGCGCGAGCGGCGATTCCTCCAGGACGCCTCACACGAGCTCCGCACACCGATCGCGGTCGCCCTGGGCCATGCCGAGCTGGTCCAGCGCCGGGTCGGCCGGAGCTGGCCGACGACGCCGCGCTGGTGGTGAGCGAGTTGAGGCGCCTGCGCCACCTGGCCGACGACATCCTGCTGCTGGCCGCGGCCGAGGATCCCGATTTCCTGTACTTGCAGCTCACCGAGCTGGAGCCCCTCCTCGTCGATGCCCTGCGTCGCTGGAGTGACGGTGTCCAGGCGCTGGCGGCTCGAGATCCAGGACGAGGCCGAGCTGGAGGCCGACGGCACCCGTCTGGGTCTGGCTCTCGATGCCCTGGTCGAGAACGCGGTCGAGCACACCGCGGAACCCGACATGATCGAGCTCGGCGCACGTCGGGTCGGCAATCGGGTGGCGATCACGGTCCGGGACACCGGCCCCGGGATTCCGCCAGAACAACAGGAACGGATCTTCGAGCGCTTCGCTCGCGGCTCTCCCGGTCGTCGGGGAGCCGGCCTCGGGCTGGCCATCGTCAAGGCCATCGTCGAAGCCCATCGGGGCCAGGTACGGATCGCTAGCGGCCCTGGCCGGGGCAGCACCTTCGAAATCCTCCTCCCCCTCGCCCCAAGGCGCGACGGACCGCCACCTCCAGCTGGGGAACCGCAACCCAGCCGTCGTGGCTCCAGATGACGTGCCCGGAGCGACCGATGAGTGCGAGCCAGGGCAGGTCCTGGACCAGGTAGAGATCAGCTACCTGACCGCCGGTATCCTCAGCCACCGGGTAGAGGAGGAAGCCGACCTGGCCCAGGAACTGGGAGGCGGCCGCGGTCGACGGCTCGGTCGTGGCCACGTCGATCGCAGTCAGTGGAGGCAGGTCGTCTCGGCCGGCATCCACCACGTACTGGTTCAGCTGCCGCAGGTCTTCCTCTGCACCAGGCGCCCAGCTGGCGTAGAAGGCCAACAAGCGAGAGCGACCTGGGCAGAGTTCGACCTGGCGGTCCTTCCCGGCCAAGGCCGGCAGGCTGACGGCCTGGTCGAGCGAGGTGATGCGGAGGGTAGGGCTCGGTGCCCGGAGGACCCGCGGATGCGAGGGGAGCAGGTTTGAGACGTCGCCGGCCAGGATCTCCGCCTCCTGGTCGATCGCGGCGTACTCCATCGGGGTCAGGTACACCCAGCGTTCCCATCCCTGGCGATCGATCACATACAACGCGGGGGTGTGATCGATCTGGCCGTCCACGACCCGGGCCAGGATGTGATACGCGCTCCACACCCCCTTGAGCTGCGCCAGCGAACCGGTCAAGAAGTGCCAGCGGCCAACCAGGCCATGGGCGGCCGTATACGACTGGACATCGGCGACGGCGATCGCCAGGGGGTTGGCGTCTACACCCACAAGCTCGACCTGACCTGCGACCGGGCCCAGCAGTCTCAGCGCCTCCAGCATGCTCTGCGTGGTCAGAGGGCATATAGTCGTACATTCGCTGTCGACGAAGGCCAGGAGCACAACCCGGCCGCGAAACTCGCCCAGAGAGATCGGATGCCCGCCCTGGTCTACGAGCGTGAAGTCAGGAGCGCGGACGTGCAGCTTCCAACCGGCCATCGTGAAGCTAGATTCAGCTTCACCTGAGCCGGCCGATGGTGGGCCACCGCAACTGCTGCCCATCGTGCCAACAGCCATCACGGCGGCCATCAATCGCACCCACCTCAACCACTACATAGTGTACCGCGGCGCTGTTGCCGATGACCGGCCGGTGCCGAACGATGATCGAGAGTCGGTTGGCGAAACGATCAGGATCAGGACAGGCAAGGAGCAGGTCGGCAGCCTGCCTTGCCCGGTCACTGGTGGCCAAGAAGAGCCACTGCCATCTGGCTGGGACCATGCATCGCATGCCACGTCCCCACAGCCGAACCATCAGCTCAAACATCAGATGCGGTGCAAGCCCTTCCCACCGGATGACGGTCGCGGTGATCGCCGGCTGGCCGATGTTCTCCCATCCGGCAACTCGGCCATCCGGCACGGTTGGGAAGCACTCAGGGAGGAGAGCGTCACACCGCAGACAAACTGATCTCTCCGCATCTGCCGGAGACGAAGCGGATGATCGCTCGGGATCCTCCGCGGTCAGCGTCCGCTACCATTCGTGTTCCGTTTGCGGCTGATGGAGGAGTGATATGGCCACGTCTGGATAGACGTACAACGCAGAGGAAAGTAGTCGAAAGGAAGAGAAAGGAGGACCGGTATCGCCTGTATCGAGGGGGTTGCCACGCACCTACGACGCGGTTCTGGCCATCTCCGACTGT
>CADDZO010000323.1 GCA_902812395.1 bacterium
GAACGGCACTGACCGGTGGCTGGTCCACCAGGATCAGCCGGCCGGCGCGGCGCGCGGGAACTGGGAGTTTGCCTTCCCGGAACCAGCGGTAGGCAGTCATGGGATGAACGCCTTGTTGCCGCGCCCAGTCCTTCAAGGTCACCCCTACATACTACCATAGGTTAATCCGCCAACAGTTACCGACCCCCGTGGTGGTGGGCCCCGTGCGCGACGCGGGCGGCCGGTCGGTGCTCGACCTGGACCTGAGCTCGGCCGGGAGCACGATCGCCCGGCTCGCCCACGACCACGCCGTGGGCAAGGTTCTGGACGTGGCCCTGTCGCGCTTCGACCTCGACCTGGCCTGGGCGGTCGTGAACCTCGGCTCGGCGGCGTGGACGTAGGTGGCCCGGGATCTGAGACATTACCTCGACCACGTCTGGGGCAGCCAGGAAGATCCCCCGGAACATCGATGTCAACGCTTCGAGGCCCGCGCTCAGGTGTGCATCGAACGGGTTCCTCACGACCCCCGGCCGCCCTCCACGAGTTCTGCGCCCTGGCTGAATACACCTGGCACGATCGTGGTCCCGACTGGCGCCAGCCGGAAAGGCGCCGTCCGGAAAGAGGACGGTGTCGAGCGCTGTGGGACTGGCGCAACCGGAGCCCGCACCGCCACTGCCTGTGGGCCTCGGTCCCTGCCAGCCGGCTCGCCCCGGCGATGCGGGCTGGGATCGAGGAGCTGCGCGAGCGCGGGCTCCTGCCGGAGGCCGGCTCCTGACCGGCCGGGGCGCTGATCGCACGCCGCAACCGTCTGCTGAAGAAGGTGAAGGAGGTGATGGCCGGCCTGCCGTCCCAGGCATAGGGGTGGCGGAGGCGGCCCTTCCCGGACGTCGCCCCCGCGGCGGCGCCCACGGAGACCGCGATCGCTGCCTGGTCCTGGGGCCGGGCCGAACGGTAAGGCCGGAGTGCGCGCCATCGAGATCACAATGGAGACGCCAGGTGCAGCCGAGGCGCTGGCCGCCGATGTGATCGGTGAGGCCCTGGCCGCGGTCGCCGAGCGCGCCACTGTGCTCGGGTTCCGGCCCCCGTCGGGGGCCCACCAGGTAGGAGCATCGCTATCAAGCCCGGGCCGTTCATCCCGGCCGGACCACACCCGAACGGTGGAGGCGCGAGGGCCCTGATCCAGTTCGCCTTCCGCTGAGCGAAGAACGAGCGGCCTGGGGCGTGGTAACTGTCCAAGCGGTCAAGACCCAAGCGCGCGGCACGATCCGGCGTCCAGGCACCGGTCGCGGCCATGGCTGTGCTGAGCCTACGGCCTCGGGGTGCGAGGAGCGGTTGAGATGCCGAGGCGGGATGCTATCACAAACAGGCAAGTGCTATCATGGTTGCATGCGGCAGCTCATCACCCGGGTCGACGATGATCTCCACAAGCGGCTGAGAGAGCGGGCGGCTGCCGAGGGCCGGTCGGTCAACGCGCTGGTGGTCGACATCCTAGCCGCGGAGGTCGCCACCGCCAACCGGCGGGAGCGGCTTCGACGGCGGGCGAAGGCGGCAGGGTGGCTGGTCGTGCCACCACGGCCGGACCGCATCCCCTCCTGGGAGGAGGTGGAGAAGGCCACACGCGGCGCCGGGGCGGCGGTGAGCGAGGCGCTGGAGGCAGAGCGAGTTCGGCGTTGAGCGTCATCTACGCCGACACCAGTGCCCTGGTACGGGCCTATCTGGTCGATGAGCCGGACCACGAGTTGCTTCGGTACCGCTTGCTGGAAGCCGATGAACCCGTGGTGACGAGTGAGCTGACCCGGGTGGAGCTGGCCAGCGCGGTGATGGCCGCCGCCCGCCAGGGACGGCTCGATCAGCCCGAGGTGGTGTTGAACCGGTTCGACGCCGATTGCTCTGATGACGGGCCCGTGACGCTCTTGCGGCTCGATCCCGTGCCGGTGCTGCGGTTCGCGCGAGAGCTGGTCAGGGGGCATGTCATTCGGACGCTCGACGCGATCCACCTGGCGGTGGCGAAGACGACCGCAGCCGAGCTCGCGGCCGGGGAGCCACTAATCGTGGTCACGCGAGACGACCGTCAGGCCGAGGCGGCCCGAACTCTCGGCCTGGAGACCGCGTAGCGCTCCGGACGCCGATGGGGACGATCCATGGCGCCGCTCCCACGCCGAGAGCGTATCCCGGGATCGGGACCACGGATGAACGGAGCGTTCGATGCGTGACAGATCCGATCCGGGCCCATGCTGGCCGGTGTCCGACCTCGCCCCGGCGCGACGCCGGCGGATGGAGGCCGCGGTGGACACCCTGGTCGGGGACCCGGGCCGAGCGGCACGCGCGCCACGGTCACCCGCGGCCTTGAGGCCGCCTTCGTCGCGCGGGCGACCACCCCATACGATACGAGGCCCGCAACCATGGCTACCGCGCCCACCCTCGGCATCGTGCGCCGGCATCAAGACGGCAGTTGGCGATCCGGGCATGGATACGCGCCAGTCGCCGCGCGCTCTTCCTGCAGTTGGCAGAGCCGATCTTTTTGCGGGAATGGGCGCGCGCGGCTCGGCGTAGGCGCCGCAGCGCCGCCCGAAGCGGTCTGGGACCGGGAAACCGTATCACCTTGCCTTGGTCATCCACTGCCGTGATCAGGGAAGAGATCCCGAGATCGATGCCCACCGCCGTCTGGGGTCGCCGATGGTGATCCGGGACCTCGCGCTCCACCTCCACGCTGAAGGACACGAACCGCCACTGGGCGGTCCGCGACACGGTGGCAGAGAGGATCCTGGCCTTTCCCTCCGCGATCTTGCCCACCAACGCCTCGGTGGACTCGTGGGTGCGAATGGTCCCCAGCCTGGGCAGCGTGACCGTCGAGCCCGAGCAGCGCATCACCCCGGTGCTGAAGCGGCAGGAGTCCCGGCACCGTCCCTTCTTCTTGGAGCGGGGGAAGCCCAGCCGTCGCCCTTTCCGTTGTCCCGTCTTGGACTTCAGGAAGTCGTGGAGTGCTCGTTCCAGGTTCCTGAAGGCCTCCTGGTAGACGCACTTGGGGTTTTCCTGCCACCAGGCCAGATCGGGCTTGGTCTTCTTCTCCCCGTTCCAGAGCCGCTGGAGTTCTTCCGCCGAGTACCACTTCTTCTCGGCTTCATACCGCGCCGTGACCCGGGTCAGGGCCCAGTTCC
>CADDZO010000324.1 GCA_902812395.1 bacterium
GTGATCCCTGGAACGGCACTGACCGGTGGCTGGTCCACCAGGATCAGCCGGCCGGCGCGGCGCGCGGGAACTGGGAGTTTGCCTTCCCGGAACCAGCGGTAGGCAGTCATGGGATGAACGCCTTGTTACCGCGCCCAGTCCTTCAAGGTCACCCCTACATACTACCATAGGTTCAAATGCCAACAGTTACTGACCCCTCCGGAACTATGTCGATCCTGGCCGTCCCGCCGGCGGTCGAGGGGAGAACGACGGGGGGGCACGCGCGAGCCTGGCAGGTGGTCGGCGGCACCGTCGTCCATCGGCTGGGGGAGGTCGGCGGGCAGCGTCGAGAGGTGTCCGGTCACGAGCAGATCCTACGGTCCGGCTACCGGCGGGTGTCTACACTCGGCTAGATCGAGCGCTGCCAAGGAGGACCCGATGACCGACCGTCTCGCCGCCATCGACGACCACATCGAGCAGAACCTGGAGGCCAGGATGGCCGAGCTGGGCCAGCTCTGCGCCATCCCCTCAGTGTCGGCTCGCCATCAGGCGGTGGAGGAGTGCGCCGACCTGGTGGCCGAGATGCTCGGGCGTCGCGGGATCCATGCCCAGTCGCTGCCGTCGGCCGGTCATCCCGTGGTGGTCGGGCATGCCGATGGCCGCTCGGGCCGGACCATGCTCTTCTACAACCACTACGACGTGCAGCCGCCGGAGCCGCTTGAGCTCTGGGAGAGCCCGCCGTTCGAGGCGACGATTCGGGACGGTCGGCTCTACGCCCGGGGGGCGAAGGACGACAAGGGCGAGCTGGTGGCCCGGCTGGCAGCGGTGGACGCCCTGCTGGCGGTGGACGGGGGGTTGCCATGCGGGATCACCTGGTTGGTCGAGGGTGAGGAGGAGGTCGGCAGCCCGAACCTACCCGCGTTCGTCGAGGCCCACCGCTCGGAGCTGCGCTGCGACGGTGCCATCTGGGAGGAGGGCGGACTGGATGACGATGGGGTCCCGGTGCAGAACCTGGGGGTCCGCGGTC
Source organism: bacterium (assembly GCA_902812395.1). Lineage (GTDB taxonomy): Bacteria > Chloroflexota > Dormibacteria > Dormibacterales > Dormibacteraceae > CADDZO01. The sequence continues at coordinate 1,007 of CADDZO010000324.1, forward strand.
TCCTGTACGTCGAGTTGCAGGTGATGGCTCTGGCCCGCGATGCCCATTCGGGAGCGGCAAACCTGCTTCCCAACGCCGCCTGGCGGCTGATCTGGGCGCTGGCCACGCTCAAGGGCCAGGACGAGCGGATCCGGATCCCGGGTTTCTACGACCGCCTCCGCCCGATCACGGAGCGGCAGCGGCAACTGCTCGAGCTGCTGCCCAGCCAGGAAGCATCGATCAAGGAGTCGTTCGGGCTCGAGCGCTTGCTCCTGGATCGGACCGGGCCTGCGGTCGCCAGCGCGACCTTCGAACCTACCTGCAACGTCGCAGGCCTGGTCAGCGGCTACACCGGGCCGGGGTCGAAGACCATCGTCCCGGCCCTGGCCACGGCCAAGGTCGACTTCCGGCTCCTGCCCGACCAGGACCCGTGGGAGATCGCGGACCAACTACGCCGTCATCTGGACGAGCGTGGTTTCGGCGACGTGCAGATCGAGGTCCTGGGCGCCGAGCGGGCCGCCCTGGTCGATCCCGACGCCCCGCTGGTGGAGCTGTGCCGGCAGACGGCCGAGGAGGTCTACGGGCAGCCAGCACGCTTGGTGCCGATGATCGGGGGGACGACCCCGATGTACCTGTTCACCGAGCAGGGGGTCCCGGTGGTTGCGCCCGGAGTCGGCTTCGGCCACACCAACCTCACCCACAGCCCCAACGAGAACGTGCGCCTGCACGATGTCCGGGACGCGGCCAGGCACATCGCCCGCCTGCTGTCCCGGTTCTCAGAGACCTGAAGGCGGTGGCATCGCGGATCCCGCTCGACCTGGAGCCCATGTTGGCCGCGCTGAAGCCGGAGCTGCCTGAGGGGCCGGGCTGGACCTACGAGCCCAAGTGGGACGGGTTCCGGATCCTCGCCCACCGCTCCGGTGGTTCGGTCGAGCTGGTGAGCCGGGGTGCCCGGCCGATGACCAGGTACTTCCCAGAGGTGCTGGATGGCTTTCGCTCGCTGCCGGCCGACGAGCTCGTCCTGGACGGTGAGCTCGTCCTCATCCAGGACGGCGAGCTGGACTTCGACGCCCTCCAACTGCGCCTCCATCCGGCCGAGTCGCGGGTCCGGCTGCTTGCCCGCCAGACGCCCGCCACCTACGTCGCCTTCGACCTCCTTGCCGAGGGCACCCGAGATTTGCGACCGCTGTCCCTGGCCGAGCGCCGTGAGCGGCTGTGGCGGCTGTTGGAGCGAGCCCCGGCGATCAGGCGGACATCTGTCACGGAGCTGCCAACGGTGGCCCGCCACTGGTTCGACGCCTTCGAGGGTGCCGGCCTGGACGGCGTGATCGCCAAGCTGGCGTCGCAGCCCTATCTGCCCGGCCGTCGGGCCTGGGTGAAGGTCAAGCACCGGCGGACCGCGGATTGCGTGGTGATCGGGTTTCGTCGGAGCTCGGATGGGAGCTCGCTGAGCTCGCTGCTGCTCGGGCTCTACGACCGGTCCGGGGCGCTCCACTATGTCGGCCATACGACGTCGTTCGGCGCGATCGCCCGAAAGGAGGTGATGTCCCACCTCGAGCCGCTGATCGAGCCATCGTCGGAGCGGTGGGGGCGCAGGCCCGGGGGACCAAGCCGCTGGTCCCGGGGCAAAGACACGGCCTGGGTCTCCGTGCGGCCGGAGCTGGTCTGCGAGGTCGCCTACGACAAGCTGCAAGGGGGAGAGCGTTTCCGGCATGCCGCCGCCTTTGTCCGCTGGCGGTCGGACAAGCCTCCCGTCGAGTGCGGCTTCGACCAGATCACCAAACCACCTCGGAGGATGCCCCTGGCTTCAGCCATGGGGAGGAACCGATGGTAGCATTCAATGCGTGAAGCTGACGCTTGTCGTCAAGCTCGGACCTTCGGCCAATCAGCACGCCGCGTTGCTTCAGACCATGGAGCGGTTCAATTCGGCCTGCGATGGGATCGCCGAGGTCGCCTTCCGGGAGAAGACCGCCAACAAGATTCGGCTTCAGCGCCTCATCTATGGCCAGATCCGGGACCGCTTCGGGCTCAGCTCCCAGATGGCGATTCGAGCCATCTCCAAGGTCTGCGAGGCGTACAAACGCGACAAGACGATCCGGCCTCGCTTTCGGCCGCATGGAGCGGT
>CADDZO010000325.1 GCA_902812395.1 bacterium
GTGGGGGAGCCCCTGCTCCAGGTTCAGGACCTGGTCAGGCACTTCGGCGGGGTGCGCGCCGTGGACGGCGTGTCGCTGGCCGTGGAGGAGGGCTCGATCACCGGCCTGATCGGACCGAACGGCGCCGGCAAGTCCACGCTCCTGGCGGCGATCAGCGGCGCGATCGCGCCCACCTCGGGGAGGATCCTGTTCGCCGGTCGGGACGTGACCGGTTGGCCGCCCCACCGGCTGGCCCGACTGGGCCTGGTACGCACCTTTCAGACCGCCCGGGTCTTCGGTGGCCTGACCGCGATAGAGAACCTCATGGTGGCCGCCCCTGGCCAGAGGGCGGAGACGCTGGGCGGCGCCCTCGCCGGCCCCTGGCTGTGGGCGTCGGAGGAGCGCCGGATCCTGGACGAGGCCAGGGGGTTGCTGGATGGGTTCGGCCTGGCGGACATGCAGGACCAGCTGGCACGGACGTTGAGCGGTGGCCAGCGGCGGGCTCTGGAGATCATGCGGGCGTTGATGACCCGACCCCATCTGCTGCTGCTGGACGAGCCCATGGCGGGGCTTGCCCCAGCCCTGCGCCGGCAGCTGGAGGCGGCCTTCTCCCGGTTGCGAACAGAGGGCCTGTCCTTGCTGCTGGTCGAGCACGAGCTGGACACCGTGGAACGCATCTGCGACACGGTCGTGGTCATGGCCCAGGGACGGGTCCTAGGCCAGGGCCGGATGGAGGAGCTCCGTCGACGCCCCGAGGTCCAGGATGCCTACGTCATCGGCTGAGCCGCCGGTGCTCGACGTCCGGTCGCTGGCCGCCGGCTATACGACCCCGGTGGTACAAGACATCAATCTGGACCTGCGCCCCGGCCAGGTGGTGGCGGTGGTGGGTCCCAACGGGGCGGGCAAGACGACGCTGCTGAAGGCGATCGCAGGCGTGGTCCGCATCTTCACCGGCCAGGTCCGGCTGCGCGGAGTCGACGTCACCGGAGCTCCGCTTGAGCACCTGGCCCGGCTCGGCGTCGGCTACGTACCCCAACTCGACGATGTCTTCGACTCGCTCCGCGTCCGTGAGAACCTCGAAATGGGTGGCTACCTGCTCTCGCGCCGGGAACGAGCGACGCGGATGGAGCAGGTCCTCGAAGTGTTCCCCCCGTTGCGGGAGCGCCTGAACCGGTATGTCGAGACGCTGAGCGGCGGCGAGCGGAAGATGACCGCGATTGCGCGGGTGCTGATGCTGAACCCGCCAGTGCTGCTCCTCGACGAGCCCACCGCCAGCCTCTCCACCGAGCTGACCGCAGCCGTGCTCCGGGAGCAAGTCCGGGCCCTGGCCGATCTCGGTCACGCCGTGCTGCTAGTGGAGCAGAAGGCGATGGCTGCGCTGGAGGTCGCAGACTGGGCCGCGATCATGGTGAGTGGCCGGGTGGTGGTCTCGGCGGCGGCGAGACAGGTGCTTGAGACGCCCCGGATGCGGGAGATCTTCCTGGGAGCATCGGCCGAGGAGGAGCTCGCGTCCGGTTCCTGAGTCGACGCTACTCCCGTCTGCGCTCGGCCTCCTCATGGTGGAGGTGGTCGATGGCAATCGCGACTGCCAGCAGCAGCGGGGTCTGGTCGGCTCGCAAGACGTCCACGCCGTAGGTGTCGTGCAGGGAGAACCAGGCCCGGCTGACGACCGCCAGCACCTCGTGCCCGTCTCGGATCTCGAACTCGTGGTTGGTGATGTCGCCGTGGGCCTCCAAGGTGCCACCGTTGGCCATCTCCACCTGGTAGCGCTCCCCGAGCGGGTTGAGGAGCGCCCGTCGGACAGTGGCCAGCCGCTCGCCCAGGCGCTCGATGTCCATGGTCCTGTGCAGCGCGAGCAAACGCTGACGGAGCGTCGCGACCTCCTGCCCGGTGGGATCCTCCAGGATCAGGGTGTCCCTGATGCGCAGGATCTTGCCGTCGACCTTGTAGGCCTTGCGGCCGGCCTCGTCCTCCACCCAGTAGTCCTCGCCGATAGAGAACAATCGGCGTTTGATCCGGTATCGCACGGCGATTCGAACCATACCCCCGCCGACCCCGACTATGGTTGGGCGCCATGCGTGTTCACATCATCAGCGACATGGAAGGTGTGGCAGGGATTGTCCGCTGGGAGCAGACGACAGGCGGGCATGTGCTCTACGAGGAAGGGAGACGGCTGTACACGGAGGAGATCAACGCCGCGGTTCGGGGCGCCCGCGCCGCGGGTGCGACGGAGGTGGTGGTGATGGACTGCCACGGCGCCGGCGGCCCCTGGAGCTTCAACTCCTTGATCCCCGACCTGCTCGCACCCGAGTGCGAGTACGTGGTCCAGCAGCACTGGACTGAGTACACCGGCTTCTTGGAGGAGGGCTGCGACGCCGCCCTGCTCGTGGGCATGCACGCCCGAGCCGGCACCCGGGATGGGGCTGAAACTGTTGGCGTTTGAACCTATGATAGCATGTAGGGGTGACCTTGAAGGACTGGGCGCGGCAACAAGGCGTTCATCCCATGACTGCCTACCGCTGGTTCCGGGAAGGCAAACTCCCAATTCCCACGCGCCGCGCCGGCCGGCTGATCCTGGTGGACCAGCCACCGGTCAGTGCCGTTCCGGGGATCACGGCCGTGTATGCCCGTGTGTCATCCGCTGACCAGAGATCCGACCTGGACCGGCAGGTTGCCCGGGTGACCGCATGGGCGGCAGCCGAGGGACTTCCAGTCGGCCGCGTGGTGACCGAGGTCGGCTCCGCACTGAACGGCAAGCGCCGCAAGTTCTTGGCCCTCCTGCGGGACAATTCGGCGACCACGATCGGAGTGGAGCACCGCGACCGGTTCGCCCGCTTCGGTGCGGAGTATGTCGAGGCTGCGCTGGCGGCACAGGACCGACGGTTGCTGGTTGGGGATCCATCGGAGGTGGATGACGATCTGGTCCGGGATGTGACCGAGATCCTGACCAGCCTCTGCGCTCGCCTCTCCGGGCGGCGAGGGGCTGCCAACCGAGCGGCCAAGACCATCGCAGCGGCCACCAGGGAGGACCCGTGAAGCTGCAGCAGGCCGGGTCCCCACGCAGCCCGCTTCGTGGGGTGCCCCAGGCCTACCGGTACGCGCTCGATC
>CADDZO010000326.1 GCA_902812395.1 bacterium
CCTCACCCCCTCCCCCTCCTGGCCTTCCTCCAGACCTGCAGCCCGGCGAAGGGCTGCTAGCTCGGCCGGGCGCAGTCGGCGGACGCTGCCGCGGTGCAGCCGACCCAGGCGCAAGGGACCAAAACCGGTCCGGGTCAGCTCGACCACCGGGTGGCCAACGGCCTCCAGCATCCGTCTCACCTGACGGTTGCGTCCCTCGCTGATCACCAGCCGCAGCCGGGCTCGGCCCCGGGCCGCGTCAAGCAGCTCCGCCACGGCGGGCAGCGTACGCCCATCATCGAGCTTCACGCCCGCGCGCAGACGGTTCAGGTCCCGTTCGCTGGGAAGCCCTTCCACCAGGGCCAGATACTCCTTCGGGACCCGATGGCGCGGGTGGGCGAGGCGGTGGGCCAGCTCACCGTCGTCGGTGAGCAGAAGCAGACCTTCGGTGGCAGCATCCAGGCGCCCGACCGCGAACAGCCGCCCCCCGTCCGGGACCAGATCGAAGACGGTTGGACGACCCTGCGGATCCCTGGCCGTCACCAGCGTCCCCGCCGGCTTGTGCAGCATCAAGTAGCGGTGCCGGGGCGGAGGCGTCACCGCACGGCCGTCGACCGTGATCTGGTCTCGGCCCGGCTCGACCAGCATGCCTCGCGGTGGGGGCAAAAGGCCGTTGACACGAACCCGCGCCGAGACGATCAGCGCATCGGCCGCGCGTCGCGACGCTACCCCGCAGCGGGCCAGGTAGCGGTTCAGCCGCTCGGCGACGGTACTGCCTCCTCTCCGCCTGCCGCCTGCTCCCGCCCGACCGTGTCCATCCGGGGCAAGGGCGGCAGGTCGTCCAGCGACTCCACCCCCAACAGCTCCAGGAAGCGGATGGTGGTGCCGTAGAGCTTGGGATGACCGGGACCTGGCCCGCGGCCCACCTCGGCGACCAGGTCGCGCAGCTCCAGGTTGGCGATGACGCGATCGCAGTTGACCCCTCGAACCGCCTCGATCTGGGACCGGGTCACCGGCTGCTGGTAGGCGATGATGGCCAGGGTCTCGTAGGCGGCGGGCGAGAGCCGGCCCGCCACCTCGGGGCGCAGCGCGCGGCGGACGTAGCTGGCGACCTCGGGGCGGGTCACCAGCTGAACCTCGTCCTGATGGCGCTGGAGCATGATCCCGCGGCCATCCAGCGAGTGGCGGAGCTCGGCCAGCGCCGCTTCCACCTCCTCCCTGCTGGCCTCGGTCACTTGCTGCAGCTCGCGGACCCGAAAGGGTCGGTTGGAGGCAAAGAGGATGGCCTCCAGCGCCGCTCGCAGCTCGGTCATCGAGGCCACACCTCGATGCGGCCGAAGGTGGCGTGCTGAAGGACCCGGGCCCGGCCCTGGCGCAGCAGCTCGAGCAGGGCGACGAAGGTCACTACCGCCTCCAGGCGGTCCTCGGACTCCAGCAGCACTTCGACCAGGTCGAACGGGCCCTGCTCAAGCCGGCCTGACAACAGAGCAACTTTGTCCTCGACCGTCCAACGGGTCCCGGTGTACACGATGGGCCGAGGGGGTAACCGGGAGAGCACGGCTTGCAACGCGGCCAGCAGGTCCCCGATCTGCAGCGGCTCCTCCTGCCCGACTGCGGGCACCTCCCGCCCCGGGGGCGGGAAGCTGGGGGCGTCAGCTGCGGTCCGCTCCATCAGTCGCTCCGCCATCTCCTTGTAGAGGTGGTATTCCTGCAGCCGTGCACGGACTTCCTCCTCCCATCCCAGCAACTCCGCCTCCTCCGGCTCAGGCTCCTCGCCCGGGAGCAGCCGGATCGACTTGAGCAGCAGCAGCCGTGCCGCCAGCCACAGGAACTCCGCCATCTCGCGAGGATCCCGCCGCTCCAGGCCGGTGATCTCGGCCAGGTAGGCATCCGTCAGGTGAGCCAGCGAGACCTGGAAGATGTCGATCTCCTCGCGCTCGACCAGCGCCAGCAACAGCTCGAGCGGCCCCTCGAAGACCGGAGTCGCAACCTCCAGGCGCGGCTTGGTCGCGCCGGGCTGCTCCATCGGCAGCAATCATAGCCAGGAGCCGCGCAGCTCCCGGCTCCGCGCAGATGAGCGCACGCCCGTGTCCCGAACACAACGATGTGCGAGCGGGCCCCAGTCACGGCGGTAGGGCTGCACTCAGAGGGGTGCACTTTGGAGCGGGACACGACGTCACTCGTGGAGAGATGCACACGGGTTTCGCACCCGCGGCCGCGTTCCGGAGGACGGTCCAGGAAGTCACTCCCCCTCCGTCTGGAACAGTGAGGCGACAGCTGCGATGAGACGACGGACCTAAGTTTGACACTGAGGTCGCTGACGGGGACGATCACCGTCATCGCACTGTTGGCTCCCACCCGATCGCCGCCGCCCATCGCCGACGGGACCTGGAACGGCCCGCCAGCGACTCCAGCCGGCCCTCGCTGTACGGCATCAGGTCTCACGGAGGCGAGGTGCCCGTCCGATCTTCACCCGTCGACGAGGCGGGCCAGACGGTGGTTCAAGGTAACCGGCCTGACTCGACGTTCGAGGCTTCCGGCTGGCCGATGCTTCGTTGCTCCAGAAGGACGCCCAGGTCAGGCGGCCATCCCGACCTCCCGAAGGCGGTTGTCGATAGCTCGGTCGAGGCGTCCACCTGGGCTCCGCTGCGTGGCCAACGGGCTCAGGCCCCCCTCCCGCAAGTCCTGCCAGCACCCAGGCCGGTGCACCGGTCGGCAGGTCGACGGCCGCTCCGCGTCCAGGTGCGCCATCGCTGCCCACGAGCCCTCCAGGCGAGCACCGCCTGAGGGCGTCTCCGTGGGCCGACTGGGCCCCGCGTCCCTGGTCGCCTCAGGCCGGCGGCACTGCTGCTGCCTCCCAGGCAGTGACAGCCTGTTCCGCATCGCGCCAGCGTTCGCCCCGACGATTAGCGTCCTGGGCCGCCCGACCCTCTCCCCCCCGTTCCCGGATCTGGCTGCCGCGCTTCGAACCGAATGAGGGGCGTCTACCTGGCCTCTGGACGGCTGACGACAGAGTTGTAATCGCGATCACGCAAACGTTTGCCGTTACTGCTAGTAAGCTGCACCATTCGCGGTTCGAGGAGGTGGCGAGGTAAGGACA
>CADDZO010000327.1 GCA_902812395.1 bacterium
AGGCTGGCCCGCAGCCTGGCCGACCAGTCCTTCGGGACCGTGCGGCACCAGCTCGGCTACAAGCTCGGCCAGGCGGACGTCAACATCGCCTCGATGCAGGTGGCGCGGGACCAGCCCCGGGGGCGGGCGATGATGTTCCTGGCGGTGGACGGTCCGGTAGATGCGAGGACGATGCGCCGGCTTCGCGAGGTGGAGGAGCTGAGGGGACTGCACTACGTCCACCTGGGGCGGGGCGAAGGTGGCTGACGTCCGGCCATTCCGCGCCGTCCGCTACCGGGAGCCGCTCGACCCCGTGGTGGCGCCGCCCTGGGACGTGCTCAGCGAGGAGGACGTCGCTCGCTACCGCGCCCGATCGCGCCACAACGTGGTTCACCTCACTCGCCCCGGGGAGGACTACCAAGGGGCAGCGGCGTTGCTCGACCGCTGGTTGGCGGAGGGCGTGCTGGTCGAGGATCCGGAGCCGGCGATGTACCTGCACCAGACTGAGGTCGAGGGTCGGGGCACCCGGCTCGACCTGATCGCGGTCCTGCGAATGGTGCCGTATGAGGATCGAGTGGTGCTGCCGCACGAGCGTACCCAGCCGGGGGCGAAGCAGGACCGGCTGGCCCTGCTCCGGGCCACCCGCACCTGCCTGGAGCCGCTCTGGTTTCTGGCCGACGGCCTTCGTCCGTTGCTGGAACATGCGCCCGGCGGCGAGGAGGTGGTGTTCGAGCACGAGGGCCGCCGCCACCGGCTGCGCCGGATTCCAGCGGGGCAATGGACGGAGGCGGTGCACGCTGCCCTGGCCGACTCCGCACTCCTGATTGCCGACGGCCATCACCGCTACGAGACCACCCTGGCCGTGTCCCGAGAGCTGGGCGGCCCGGTCGATGCCGCCTCCCGTTTCACCCTCGCCCTGGTCACCGACGTGGCCGATCCCGGGCTGGTGGTCCTGCCCACCCACCGTCTGCTGCGATCCGGGATCGCGGTGACCGGAGGGGTCCCCCAGCCCTCTCTGGAGGCGACCCTGGCTGCACTTCGAGGGCAGGTCGCAGCTGGCGTCTACCGGTCCGGACAGTTCCAGGTGTTGCCGTTGGAAGGGGAGGTGGCGGCAGTGGAGTTACACCGACAGGTGATCGACAACATCCTCGGTCGGCGCGACCCGGAGCAGCACCTGGCGTATACGCGCGACCCGGAGGAGGCGGTTCGGTGGGTCGATTCTGGCCAGGGAGTGGCGGCGTTCTTCCTGGAGGCGCCGGATATGGCCCGGGTCCTCGAGATCGCCAAACGGGGCGACTTCCTACCCCCCAAGAGCACCTACTTCCACCCCAAGCCGCCTTCGGGGATGATGTTTCACCGGCTGGAGGTAGGGAGAAAACTGTAGAGATCACGCAAAGGAGAGGGTCCGAGAGCGAGATGCCAACCTACGGATACCGCTGCGATCGCTGCGAGCACGAGCTGGAGATCTTCCAGAGGATGTCGGACGAACCCCTCAAGGTCTGCCCCGAGTGTGGGGGGGAGCTGCGCCGCTTGCTCTACCCGGTGGGGGTCCAGTTCAAGGGCAGCGGCTTTTACACCACCGACTACCGCAACGGCGGCTCCCGCCCCTCGCAGGACGGCCACGGCGAGAGGACGGGCGACAAGTCGGAGAAGGCCGAGAAGGCGGAAGCCAAGGCGGAGACGGCTGCCACCAAGGAGGACTGAGGCTTGGGAGGAAAGGTCGGTACGGTCAACGACCAGGATTTCGAGGCCCTTGTCTTGAAAGCCGACCGGCCGGTCCTGGTGGACTTCTGTGCGACCTGGTGCGCTCCCTGCCGCATGATCGCACCGCTCGTGCAGGACCTGGCCGCCGAGATGGGTGACCGGGTGCGGTTCCTGAAAATGGACATCGACGCCAACCCGGAGACGGCCGGCCGGCTGGGGGTGCTCTCGATTCCCACCTTGATCCTCTTCAAGGACGGCAAGCCTACTGGCCGGACGGTGGGCTACGGCAACGACTTGAAGGCCTCGCTTCGACAGCGGCTTGAAGCGCTGCTGACCTGAGACCTGGCCCACTGGGAGGGCCAGGGCGTCCGAAGGCCGATCCGCGGGTTCGCACCCAGCCTTTCGGTAGGCGGACGAGTGAGCTCTGCGCTGCTGACGTCACGGCTGGCTCGGTGCGTTTGATCAACCCGTAGCTGTCATTCCTGCCTCACCGCGATGCCCGAGATGGTTCCCTACCCATCACCAGTTTGTCGTAGATGCAGGCCCTCCGTTCCCCGGGGGCGAAGACGGGGCATCCGTGGCAAGCCGACAGGCGGTGCCGGAGCGCTTCCTCACCCCGCCCGGCACCCACCACCTCCAGCCCGGCGTGCGCGAACCGCAGCGATACCGTCCTCGGGTTGTCGACCAACAGGCCACACCGGTAGGCATTACCGTCCGGCATGATCTGCAGGTTGGATCCGTCGGCCAACGCACAACCCACCAGGGCTTCGCCCTCATCCACGAAAGCGCGCTCGACTTCGACGAAGTGCTCGACAGTCGGTCCAATCCGGCTCCTCACTCGGTTGATCATGCTCAGCCAAGCGTCACGGTCCGGGAATGCATCTGGCGGCAGATCTCTGCCCAAGCCCATCTGCGACGGCCAGTGAATGTTGACTCTGCGGCAGCCCGCGCCGGCCGCGTACTCGATCACATCGGCGATTCCGTCGAGGACGGCCTTCACGCCAGTGACATTGACGTCGAACGGCACACCTGCTTCTCGGAGCATGGCCACCGTCTCATTGGCATCGGTCCACGAGCCTGGTCCCCTCAGTGCGTCCTCGACATCAGGATCGCAGCTGTCGAGGCTCACCGCCGCCCGATCCAAATTGTGAGGGCCGACTTCCCCTTTCTTCATCAACCGGCGAAACCGTCGGGCACCATTGGTGACGACGCGGCTGCCGAACCCGTGGAGTTTCACCTCGTCCAGAAATTCGACGAAGTTGGGGTGGAGCGAAGGCTCGCCTCCCAGAAGCGTGACTTCTCGAGCGCCAAGTCCAACTGCCCACCTGAGAACGCATCTGAAGAGGTCCTTTGTCATGGCCGTCATGGATGCAAAGAACTCGAGAGG
>CADDZO010000328.1 GCA_902812395.1 bacterium
GAGGGGGCGGGTCCTGGAGCGGGCCCGGCGCTACGGCCAAGGAGGGCACGTAGACCCGCTCCTGGTTGCCGGCCGGGTCATAGCCGGCGATGGAGGTGGAGCCCGGCGCCAGCGGCGGACCGCCCTGGGCGGGCACGCCGACCGATTGGGTGGCGTCGTCGTCGTTGCGCGCCACCCAGCCAATGGTGGGAATCGTGATCAGGGGGCTCGCCCCCGCCGCCAGCGCGCCGGCGACGAAGGCATCGGAGACGGAGCCCTGGGGGCTGCCATAGTCGGTGTTGCGGAAGCCCCAGTCGCGCCCGGCATTCCAGGCGTGCCCGATCACCCAGTTGTAGGTGGTGGAGGGGTTGCCGCCCCAGCGGTCGAGGGTCGCTCCCAGCGCATGCATCACCGCCGGGTCGGCGTCTGCGACCCCGTAGATCAAGGGGTTGATGGGATGGCCGGCCCGATCCCGGACGACCACGGTCAGGCCAGCCGGTGGCTCCGAGCTGGAGCAGGCAGCCAGCGAAGCCAGCAACCCGCTGCTGGCGAGGGCGACGAGCAGCATCGAGAGGGTAGCGCGCATCGTGACCGGCGGCGCCGGGCTCCCCGAAGGTAATCGCCACCCTCCGGCACCTCCATGGGCGTGACCGGGACCGAATGCCGGTTGGCGACCCAGGCCCACGGGACCTGCACCCAGTCCGACCAGGGACCGGCCGGATCGATCGGGGACGCCGGCCCGGCCGGCGCCCAACCAACCCCATGGCGGCGTCCTTTCCCCCTACCCAGACTGGGGGTGCCATGGTGCGGTACCTGGAGACCTTCTATCGCCATCGGCGCCTGCTCCTGGTGCCGCTGGTCCTGATCCTGGTGGTAACCGCGGTGGTGCTCAAGAGCCAGCCGCCCAGCTACGTGTCCACGGCCCGGCTCTGGGTGGAGCCGCAGACCCCGCTGGTGCCCCAGAACAGCGCCTACAACCCCTACCTCACCCCGGCTCAGAACGAGGCCGCCGACCTCACCGAGCTGCTCGGCACCGAGTACTTCAGCGACCGAGTGGCCCGCAGCGGCCCGCTCTACCGCTACCTCGCCTCACGGCCGGTCGTCCCCAGCCTGCTCTCCCGGCTCGAGGCCCACCTGGGCCTGGGCGGGCAGCGCACCCACTTGCCCACCCGGGCCGAGATCCAGACCATGGCCTACACCCTGATCAGCAAGCAGGTCCAGGCGGTGGCCGCCGGTCCCCAGATCGTGGAGGTGACGTTCACCTTCACCGACCCGGTGGTCGCGGCCGGGACTACCGAGGCCGTGGTCACAGAGTTCATCAGCCAGTCGCTCTCCACCCAGCGGGCCCAGGAGGAGACCGCGGTCGCCTTCTACCAGCAGCAGGTCAAGCAGGCTCAGGCCAATCTCGCCGCCGCCGACGCCCGCGTCAACGCCTACCTGGACGCCCATCCCGACGAGCGCAACGTCACCGTCATCCCGGACGCCCGCCTGACCCAGCTGCAGCGGGCCGACGACGACGCCCAGCAGCAGTACCAGGACGTGCTCGGCAAGCTCAACCAGGCCGAGATCGACCAGCGGGCGCTCAACGCACCTGGGGCCAGCGGCTTCCAGATCCTGGATTCCGCCCAGGTACCGAGCTCCCCCACCCTGAGCAAGACCCGGCTGGTCGAGGCGCTCGGGGCCGGATTCGGGTTCGGGCTTTTGGTCCTGATCCTGGGCCTGGTCGTGCTCACCCTGGCCGACACCACCGTGCGCCATCCCGAGGATCTGGAGCAGGCGCTCGACCTGGTGGCGGTGGGCACGGTCCCGGAGCTGGCACCCCGCCGGCAGGCGCGGATCGCTTGAGCATCCTGAGCCGAGCCGAGGTGCGCCTGCTCCGGCCACGGGTCGTCGCCCCGGAGGCGGAAGTGGGCATCGCCGGCCCGATCCTGGAGGCCTGCCGCCGCGCCAGCTTCAAGCTCGGGGGCCCCCGCCTGCGCCGGCTGGGCGTGACTAGCTCGCTGCGAGGCGAGGGCCGGAGCACGGTGGCACTGGCCATGGCCCTGGTCCAACAGCTCGACTACGGGCGCTCGGCCTTGCTTCTGGAGCTCGACCTCGAGAACCCGAGCCTGGCCCCCAGGGTCGGCGCCGACGGTCGGCCCGGCCTGTGCGAACTGCTCCGGGGCGACGTCTCGCTGGAGCGGGCGTTGCAGGCGGTGCCCGACGGCCCCCTGTTCCTGGCCGCCGGCGCCGCCTTCGGCTCCCCGGTCCGGGCCGTGACCGAGCTGGCTCGCGGCGACATCTTGGCACGGGTCGCAGGCAGCGTCGACGTGGTCGTGGCCGACCTGCCCCCGCTCCTGGCCAGCGACCACGGGCGGGCGGCGGCAGCGCTGTTCGACCAGCTGCTGCTCGTGGTCCGGGCCGGGGTGACGCCGGTGGTGCGGATCCGGGAGGCGGTGAGCGGGCTGCCAGCCCCGCCGGCGGTGCTCCTGAATGGAGTCCGTCAGGATCTGCCCACCTGGATGCGGCGCCTGATCGGGACCTGAGCCGTGCAGTGGATCGGCCTGGTGGTGGTGGTGGGCGTATACCTGGGCTTGCGCCGGCGCGAGCGGGGCTCGACCGGCCTGCTCCTCTTCCTGCTGGTGGTCGCGACCGTCGCCGGCATGTACCTGTTCCAGATCCGCTGAAGGCGGGTCAGGCCAGCCGCAGCAGCGCCGCCGCCGCCGAGCGGGCAAAGAAGATCCCGTCCTCGAAGTAGCGGCCGGCCAGCCGGCACGGCTCGCGCCCGAGTCGGTAGAGCCACTCCAGGCCCGCCCGTTGCATCCAGCCTGGCGCCCGCTGGACCCGGCCGGCGATCAGATCGAAGCAGCAGCCCACCCCCAACGCCACCCCAACCGGCAACCGGCTCAGATTGCGGTCGATCCACTTCTCCTGCTTGGGATGCCCGAAGGCCACCAGCAGCAGGTCCGGCGCCGCCTCCTCGATCCGGGCCAGGATGTCGTCGTCCATCTCCTCCAGCGCCGCTCGCGGCGGCTCGTGGACGGCCGCCACCAGCCCCGGCAGCTCGGCCCGCAGCCGCCGCGAGCGGCGCTGGAGGAGATG
>CADDZO010000329.1 GCA_902812395.1 bacterium
CGAGGAGGTGCCGGCAGCAGACGGTGCAACCTACGACGTGACCAGCCCGGCCAGCGGCCGGGAGGTCGCCACGGCGGCCGAGGGCGGTGCGGGCGACGTCGATCGGGCGGTGGCGGTCGCGGCCGCCGCGTTCGATCGCGGTGTCTGGCGCCGCCAGACCGCGGCGGCCAGGGCAGCCGTCCTCGATCGAGTTGCCGACCTGCTGCTGAAGCGGCAGGAGGAGCTGGCGCTGATGGAGTCGCTCTGCTCGGGCAAACCCATCCGCGACTGCATCCGCGAGGTCTTGGCAGCGGCTGGCTATTTCCGCCTCTACGCCGGGCTGGCACCGATGATGACGGGGACCACCATCCCCGTCAGTGGGACCGGGCTCGACCTAACGCTGCGCGAGCCGATCGGTGTCTGCGCCCTCATCGTGCCCTGGAACGGCCCGCTGGCGATCGCCGCCAAGAAGACCGCCCCGGCCCTCGCCGCCGGCAACGCCGTGATCCTCAAGCCGGCGCCCCCCACCCCCCTGACGGCGCTCGAGCTCGAGCGCTGTGCCCGCGAGGCGGGCCTACCCGCCGGGGTCCTCAACGTCCTCACCGGCGGAACCGAACTCGGCCGGGCGCTGGTGGCCCACCCCGGCGTCGACAAGATCAGCTTCACCGGCAGCACCCGCACCGGTCGGGACATCCTGAAGACCGCGGCCGAGAGGATCAAGCGGGTGAGCCTGGAGCTGGGCGGCAAGTCACCGAACGTCGTGTTCGCAGACGCTGACCTGGACCAGGTGGTGGAGTCCGCAGTCTGGGCCGCGTACTGGAACTGCGGCCAGGACTGCTGCGCCCGTAGCCGGGTGATCGTTGAGCGCCCGATTCACGACCGCTTCGTCGAGCGCTTGGCGGCGCGCGCGGCCCGGATGGTAGTGGCTGACCCCCTCCGCCCCGACACTGAGCTCGGCAGCCTCATCTCCTCCCAGCAGCGAGACCGGGTGCTCGAGTTCTTGGCCGGGGTCCGCCAGCGGGGAGGCCGACTGGTCGGCGGCGGCGAGGTCGTGCGCGGTCCGGGCCTGGAGGCCGGAAACGCGATCTCACCGGTCGTGGTCACAGGCGTCGATCCAGATGCCGACATCGCCCGTGAGGAGGTCTTCGGGCCGGTGGCAACCGTGCTCCCGTTCGACACCGAAGAGGAAGCGATCGCGCTTGCCAACGGCACCGAGTACGGGCTGAGCGGATCGGTATGGACGCGGGACGTGGGACGAGCTCTCCGGGTGGCGCGAGAGATCCGCTCCGGGCTGCTCAGCATCAATTCGGACACCAGCGCCTATCCCGAGGCTCCGTTCGGTGGACGCAAGCAGAGCGGCATCGGGCGTGAACAGGGGCTCGAGGGACTCTATGACTTCACCGAGCTGAAGAATGTGTACATCAGCGACGATTGACATCCGCCCCGCCCTAAAGGGCGCAGATTCCCGGGTCGGCGCGCCGCTGGGTGGTTCACGGTCGGACCACCTGGTCCCCCCAATCCGGTCACCAGGTGACCCGGGCCAAGTTCGGTACCCAATAGAACACGTGTATCACCGCGTCCATACGAGCCGCGCGGGGCTTCACCACTGGTCTGAAGGCCGGCGCACTGCGCCGCGATCTCGGTAGGAGGTTGGCGATGGCGATCGAACCCGGCCTCGACCTCGAGACCGTGCGGGACGAGCAGTTCCCGGTCACCCGCGAGTGGACCTGGTTCAACACCGCGGCCTGCGGGCCGCTGCCGGTCTGCAACGTCGAGGCACAGGTCGGCTTCTTACGCGGCATGTCGATTGGCGAAACCGTTCCCGGAGTCGGCCACTGGTGGGAGGGCGCCGAGCGCGTGCGCGGCAAGGTCGCCCGCCTGATCGATTGCAGCTCGGAGGATGTCGCCCTCCTCAAGAGCACTGGAGAAGGGCTGGGCCTGGTCGCCCTCGGGCTCGACTGGCGCCCGAACGACGAGGTGATCACCTATGACCAGGAGTTCCCGAGCGTCGTCTACCCCTGGCTCGCGCTCCAGCCCAAGGGCGTGGTCGTGCGGTTCGTGCGCGATGCCGGACGCTTCCGGTTCGACCCGGACGACGTGGAGGCGCTCATCGGCCCACGAACCCGGGTCGTCTGTCTCAGCCTGGTGAACTTCAACCACGGCTTTCGGGCCCCGATCGAGAGGGTCGCCGAGATCTGCCGGGCACGCGGCGTCTGGCTCGTGGTCGACGCCGTGCAGGCCGCCGGCTGCATGAGGGTCGACGCGCAGCGGTTGGGCGCCCACCTGATCTCGGCACACGGATACAAGGGTCTGTGCTCTGGCTATGGCATCTCGTTCTGCTACGTCTCGCCCGATTTGCGGGACGCGATCGGCGTGCCCGAGCCGGGCTGGAAGTCGATCGAGGACCCGACCGACGTCACCAACCAGGTCGGCGGCGCCCTCGACTACGCCCGTGGCGCGCGACGGTACGAAGGCGGGGTCCAGAACATCTCCGGCATGTACGGGATGGAGGCCAGTATCGATCTCTTCCTGCGGGTGGGTGTCGACGCCATCCAGGAGCACGTGCTCGAGCTCAGCAGCCAGATCGCAGACGACGTCGAGAGCAAAGGCTACCGGTCGGTGAGCTCGAGGGATCCGCGAGAACGCTCAAGCATCGTGTCGCTGGCGAGCGATCGCCTCGACGCCGGGCACGTCGCCGCCTGCCTGACCAAGGCCAAGGTGGCCTGCTCCGTGCGCGAGGGCCGGATCCGGATCTCATCTCACCTCTTCAACAACCGACAAGACGTTCAACATCTGGTCGAAGCGCTGCCCTGACTCCCGCCAGAGCAGCCCCGGCTGCCCGGAACTGACGACCACCAATCTCCCGACGCCAGCGCTCACCGAAGGCCGTGTCGCCGACGTCGGCCCCCGGCTGCGGTCGCTGGCCCGCAGGAACGGGGACGTGCATCAGCGTCAGACCTCGACCAGCCCCTTGCGGACCGCGTAGAGCACGGCCTGAGAGCGATCGTAGATGCCCAGCTTCTCGTACATGTTGCTGACGTGGTTGCGGACCGTCTTTTCGCTGATCTTGAGCTGGAAGGC
>CADDZO010000330.1 GCA_902812395.1 bacterium
TTCGAGCGCGAGAACGGCGGCCGCCCCGCCGGCAACGTGGTCCGCAGCTTTCTGATCCACAACGGCGTCGCCCTCTCGGCGGCCCCGCTGCGTTGAGGAGCGCTGCCATGGAGGAGGTCTTCGTCGCCGGAGCGGCCATGACCCGCTTCGGCAAGCACCTGGAGCGGAGCCCGCGGGAGCTGGTCGAGGAGGCGGTGGCGGCCGCGCTGCAGGACGCCGGGATGGAGGCCCGGGAGGTGGGGGCGGTCTACGTTGGCAACGCGGTCGCTGGCCTCATGTCCGGGCAGGAGTCGATCCGGGGACAGGTGGTCCTGCGCCGGACCGGCCTCATGGGCATCCCCATCGTCAACGTGGAGAACGCCTGCGCCTCGTCCTCGACCGCGCTCCACCTGGGCTGGCAGGCCATCGCCGCTGGCATGCAGGACTGCGTCCTGGTGGTGGGCTACGAGAAGCTGTACGACCCCGACCGGCAGAGGTCCTATCGGGCCTTCAACGCCTCCATGGACCTGG
The DNA here is from genome assembly GCA_902812395.1 of bacterium. Classification (GTDB taxonomy): domain Bacteria; phylum Chloroflexota; class Dormibacteria; order Dormibacterales; family Dormibacteraceae; genus CADDZO01. The sequence continues at coordinate 511 of CADDZO010000330.1, forward strand.
AGGAGATGCGCACCCGCTTCCCCGAGGCGGGTGCCACGCGCAGCGTCTTCATGGACCTCTACGCCTCCTTCGCCGGTCCGGAGTCGGAGGGACCGGCGGCTGACGTCGAGGCACTGGGTATGGTCTCGGTCAAGAACCACCACCACGGCGCCCTCAACCCCTTGGCCCAGTTCCGGGAGGAGGTCACCCTGGAGCAGGTCCTGGCCTCGCGGCCGATCGCAGGCCCGCTCACCCTGCTGATGTGTTCGCCCCTCTCCGACGGGGCGGCCGCGCTGGTGCTGATGGCCCATCCCCGCAACCGGAGCCGGGTCCGGATCGCGGCCTCGGTGCTCACCTCCGGGCGGGGTGACGACCGCTCCCGGCCCAACGCCGCCGTGCGGGCGGTGGGCGCGGCCTACGAGCGCGCCGGGATCGGCCCTGAGGACCTGGACGTGGTCGAGCTCCATGACGCCACCTCGATCGCGGAGCTGCAGCTCTACGAGGAGCTGGGCCTGTGCGGGAAGGGTGAGGCGGCGCGCCTGATCCTCGACCGGGTCACCTGGCTGGGTGGCCAGCTCCCAGTCAACCCGAGCGGGGGCCTGCTGGCCCGCGGCCACCCCATCGGCGCGACCGGCGCCGCCCAGGTGGTTGAGCTCGCCTGGCAACTGCAGGGGCGCTGCGGACCGCGCCAGGTGCCGGAGGCAAAGGTGGCCCTGGCCCAGAACGGAGGCGGCTGGGTGGGCACCGACGCCGCCGCCTGCGCCGTCCACGTTCTGATCACCTGAGGGCCGGCGGTGGAGCGCGACCAGGAGACCGCGATCTTCGCGAGACTGATCGCGCTGAGGGCCGAGGAGGAGCCGGACCGCCTGGCCCTGATCTTCGAGAACGGTGAGCTGCCGGCCGAGCCGGTGCGCAACCAGGACCTGGCCGTGCGCGGCAACCAGCTGGCCTGGGAGCTGCGGCGGGCCGGACTGCGCGCGGGCGACCGGGTGGGGGTCGTGCTCCGCAACCACCCCGAGTTCGTCGACACCATGGTGGCGACCTCGAAGCTGGGCCTGGTCACGGTCCCCATCGACCCCCGCGCCCGGGGCGAGCGGCTGCGCTACTTCATCACCTTCGCCGCCTGCTCGGCACTGGTGGTGGAGGACGCCGTCCTGGCCGACCCCGAGGCGGCGAGGGTGATCGAGGAGACCGGTGCTCGGACCTACGCCCTCTCCACCCCCGAGGGCCGGGCCCAGGGCCTGGGCGTCGAGGGCTGGCCGAGCCTGAACGAGGTCTTCGAGGGACCGGAGCGGGAGGACGTGGGCCAGCACGTCGAGCGCCTCGACCATCCCTGGTTCCTGAGCTACACCTCGGGCACCACCGGCGACCCCAAGGCGATCGCGTTCGGCTACGACCGCATGCTCTTCTACCGCCTGACACCGCGCTTCTTCGGCTATCGCGAGGACGACGTCCCCTACACCGGCCTGTCCCTGATCCACGGCAACGCCCTGGTGGTGACGCTGATGCCCGCCCTCTGGGGCGTGGTCCGGCGCTCGGTCTTCAGCCGCTGGTTCACCAAGTCGCGGCTGTGGGACGTCTGCATCGAGCACGGCTGCACCACCTGGTCCAACCTGGGCGGCATCGCCACCGCGATCTACGGCGAGCCCCCCGCCCCCCACGACCGAGCCCACCGGGTGCGGCTGGTGGTGAGCGCGGGCATGCCACGCGACCTCTGGGAGCCCTTCGAGCGGCGCTTCGGGGTGCGGGTGCTGGAGTGGTACGGGACCATGGAGGGGGGGTTCGCCTACAACCCGCCCGGCGTGGGACCGGTGGGGTCGTTCGGCAAGCCCCCGGAGGGGCTGATGGAGATGGACGTGGTCGACGAGCAGGATCGTCCCCTCCCCCCCGGCCAGGTGGGTGAGCTGGTCGTCCGTCCGGTCGGCGGACCCGCCCGGCTCGAGTACTACCGCAACCCCGAGGCCTCGGCCGAGAAGACCCGTGGCGGCTGGCTGCACACCGGCGACATGTGCTGGAAGGACGAGCAGGGCTGGTTCTTCTTCGCTCACCGCAAGGAGGAGGGCGGAATCCGGAGGCTGGGGGAGTTCGTCTCCGAGGACGTCATCCGCCGGGTGCTGACCGAGGACCCCGAGGTGCTGGATGTCCACGTCTACGGCGCCCCGGCGCGCAGCGGAGCGCCAGGCGAGAGCGACGTGGTGGCGGCCGTGGTGGTGCGGGACCCGGACCATCTGGATGTGGCCGCGCTGTTCAGGCGCTGTGCCCAGCGGCTGGACCGAACCCATCTGCCCGACTACCTCCAGGTCGTGGACGAGCTCCCCAAGACCGCCACCCAGAAGGTCCAGACTCGGACCCTACTGGAGTGGTTCGAGCGCTCGGCAGAGAGGATCTACCCGCGCGAGCGCGCCGGGAGGTGAGGGCCGGGGCGTCGGAGGCCCCCCGCCGCGCCGCGACGACCGGTCCGCACGCGGCCAACCCCGGCCCTCACC
>CADDZO010000331.1 GCA_902812395.1 bacterium
AGGTTCTGAGGTTCTTGACCAACGCCGAGTACGACTCCCAGAGCCATCTCACCCTGCTCCTGATCGGCCAGCCCATGCTCGCCCGCCAGCTCCGCATGGGGGCCTATGCAGCCCTCGATCAGCGCATCCTCACTCGCTACACCCTCCCCCCCATGGAGCTCGAGGAGTCCGCCCTCTACATCCGACACCAGCTGACCGTCGCCGGCCGCACCGAGGCCCTCTTCACCCCGGACGCCATTGAGCGCCTCCACCAGCTCACCAGGGGCATCCCCCGCGCCCTCAACAACGCGGCGACGGCCGCACTCATCGCCGCCGCCGCCCAGGGCAAGGACCTCATCGACGACGCCTGCGCCCGTCAGGTCGTCGCCGAGTTCACCAGCCAGGAGTAGCACCCTTGCTCGTTCAGATCGACGTCCACGACCCCCACGAGGTGGCACCCTCCCGCTGCCCCTCCTGCGACGCCTTCCTGCCCGTCCGGGTCACCAACTTCGAGCAGTCCTGGTACGTGGGCCAGGTCTGCCTGCGCTGCTGCAAGCCGGGCTGGGTGCTCGGCGTCTTCGACGCCCCCGACATCGCCCAGGGCATCCTCGCCAGCTTCCTCGTCGAGGCGCTCCAGCGCGGGAACGCCGCTGCCGTCCCACGCCTGCTTCGGCCGCTCAACCTCTGACGGTCACATACCTCCTGTGCAGGCCCTCCGGTCCAACCGGAGGACCTTGCTTTGCCTCTGCCCAGCCGCCCAGCCGTCCCCTTCGAATCGGCCTCCTCAGCGAGCCCTATGGCCAGAGCTCTGGCTTCCAGCAGCATCATCGAATGCCGCCGCACCAGCACCACTCAATCCAGCCAATCCAACCCCGTTTAATCACGGCGGTAACATCTCTCCGCTGTGCCTTCGGGCGGCGAGTCAGCTCCCGCGACACGGGAACGCTCGTCGAGCGTCTGCACGGAGGCACTCTACGGCGGAGTGCACGAAAGCGTCATTGGCAGATCGCGTCAGATTCCGTGGAGAACCCATGCCAATCACGGCTCGTGGCGAGCGGCGCAGGCCCCCATCGACGGAACTTCCTGAACAGCTCCGCGGCGACTGGAACCAGCATGTCGCCTGCATCCAATCCTTCCACCTCGAGCGACGTCATCCTGTCACACCACGTGGTCGTCCAGGCGCGACGGTGGTGAGCCGGCGCCGGACGCGGGCCGCGCGAGGTGCAATGGCCCTGTGGATCCCCGGCGCCGGCCGGGCTGCGTCACCGCAGCCTGGGCCGGTCCGGCCCGCGCGAGACCTATCCTGGCGCTGCGCCACCCACACGCCGTCCGGCTTGCGCTATGCTGGATAACCGCGCAGCGTCGCCGGGGGTGCGAAGCGAGGGGCGCGCCGGGTCCGCTGAGGGAGCGAAGGCGGCCCCGGGGGGCAATGATCGCTCCGATTGCTGAGGAAGGCGGCTGGCGCGCTGCGGTGCCGCTGGTCTCGGCCGCACAGGCCGCGGATCGCTTCTACGCCCACTTTGCGGCCCGGCCCCGTTACTACCTGACCATCGCCGCCCGGTCGCTCCCGCACGGGGACGAGCCGGAGGACCTGGTCATGGACGTTATCGTCGGGTTTGTCGAGCGCGTCCCTCGGCGTGCTGCAGGCCCGTGTCCGATCCGGGACCACGCTGGCTACCTGGCCCGGGCCGTCCACCGCGAGGCCAGGCTCCGCTCCCGCCGGCCGCGGCGGGTGGAGGGCCTGGAGGCGGCCGCGGTCGTCCCCGCCGAGGACGTGTGCGGATTGGCCGAGCTGCACCTGCAGCTCGACTGGGGCCGTCGGGAGCTGCGCCGGCGGCTGGCCTCGGGCGAGCTGTCCCTGACCCTCAACCAGTACCAGGCCCTCGGCCGGCAGGGCGACCTGGACCCGCGCCGGCGGGCGGCGCGGAGCCGTGGCCGGCGCTGCCTGATGCCCCTGCTGACGGAGCTGACCGAGCGCCTGCACGACGCGGTGGAAGGGCGGGCGCTCCCCCGGCTGGACGACGACGCGGTGGGGTCGCTGCTGGTGGCGATCGGCTTCTTCGAGCCGGACGTGGTCCGTCTGGTGATGGCCGGCGGCGCCGGGACACGAAGGGGCGACAGGGAGGCGGGGGCGGCGATCGCGTCACACCGGGGCTCTCGACGTCCATATCCAGGTGTGAGGACGTCGGGCGAGGTCGCCGGCCAGCAGGCCGGACCGGTGGGTGGTGTGCGATGAGCGAGGTGCGGAGCACGTCGAGCGAGCGGACGGTGCGGCGCCTTGGGGTGCACGTGCTGGGGGCGGCGGACCTGGACAGGAAGCCCCCCGAGCTCGCGGAGGGGCTCGCGGCCCTGGAGGCGCTGTCCGGGGACGAGGCGCGCTGGAGGGAGCTGACCCGGCCGCCGCAGCTCGTATCGCCCGGCGGGCGTCGCTACGCGATGAGGCCGCTGCACACGGTCGTGGAGGCCGGCTGCGATGGCCTGCTCCTGGTCGCCACCCGTCAGGACCCGCCCCATCGCGGGGACACCTGGCCTCTGGCCGAGCTGGTCGGGCCGTTGCTACGCCGGCGCGGCGTGGCGGCGCGGACGGTCGAGGTGGAGACCTTCGACCTGAACGGCCTTCGCACCGCCGTCAGGAAGGGGCTGGGGAGGTTCACCCGGAGCGCACCGGCAGACGAGGTCGTGCTGAACCTCGGCGGCGGGGCCAAGCTCGCCTTCGTCGGCGCGCTGCTCGGCCTGATCCAGGCCGGGTGGACCCCGCGCCTGCTCGATCCGCCTTATGAGGACGAGCCCCTGGTCCCGCCTCGAGAGCTGGGGCTGAAGGTGAGCCTGGTGCCCTGGCTGGTGCGCACCCAGGGGCGGTTCTGGCCTCGCTGCGGGTCCGGGTCGGGCTCCCGTGCCCGGTCTCCCTCCGGCCCGCTGGTGCCCTGCCGGAACTCCCGTAGCCAGTCCAGGGCCGTGGTCCAGGCCGCCATCGCCTC
>CADDZO010000332.1 GCA_902812395.1 bacterium
TCCCCCGACCACCCCCACCCGCAACCTCGATCGGGGCATCAGCCCGGCTCCCGGAGTCGGAACCGCTGCAGCTTGCCAGTGGCGGTCCGCGGCAGCTCGGCCACGAACTCGACCGCCCGCGGGTACTTGTAGGGGGCGATCTGCGACTTGACGAAGTCCTGCAGCTCGCGCGCCGTCGCCGGGCCGGGGGCGACGTTCGGCCGCAGGACCACGAAGGCCTTGACGATCTGGCCCCGCTCCGCATCCGGAGCCCCGACCACGGCCGTCTCCGCCACCGCCGGATGGCGGAGCAGCGCCTGCTCCACCTCCGGGCCGGCGATGTTGTAGCCGGCCGAGATGATCATGTCGTCGGCCCGGGCCTGGTAGTGGAAGTAACCGTCGGGATCGCGGACATAGATATCGCCGGTCAGGTTCCAGCGGTTGCGGACGTAGGTCTCCTGACGGTCCCCGCGCAGATAGCGGCAGCCGGTCGGCCCCTTCACCGCCAGCAGGCCCGGGCTGCCGTCGGGGAGCGGCGACCCGGATGGGTCCTGGATCTCGGCCACGTAGCCGGGCACAGCCCGCCCCGTGGCCCCAGGCCGGATCTCCGCCCCGGCCGCGCTGATGAAGATGTGGAGCAGCTCGGTCGAGCCCAGGCCGTCGACGATCCCGATCCCGGTGGCCTCGTGGAAGGCGGTCCAGGTCGGCTCGGGCAGGGTCTCGCCGGCCGAGACGCAGTCCCGGAGCGAGGCCAGGTTGGTCCCCTCCAGGCTTGCGAGCATCGCCCGGTAGGCGGTGGGAGCGGTGAACAGGGTAGTCACCCGGTGGCGAGCCACCGCCTCCAGCAACTCGTCGGGACCGGCTCGCTCCAGCAGCAATGTGGCCGCGCCCACGTGGAGCGGAAAGACCAGCAGCCCGCCCAGGCCGTAGGTAAAGGCCAGCGGCGGGCTGCCAGCGAAGAGGTCGTCGGGCCGGGGCCGCAGCACCCGCCGCGAGAAGGTGTCGGCGATGGCGAGGATGTCCCGATGGAAGTGCATGGTCGCCTTGGGCCGGCCGGTGGTGCCGGAGGTGAAGGCCAGCAGGCAGACGTCGTCGGCGGCGGTGGCGACGCTGGCAAAGGTAGATGGCTGGATTGCCGCCCGGCGGAGCAGGTCGTCGGGCTCGGAACCGCCGTAGGGGACGATCCGGCGCTGGTCGAAACCGGAGGCCACCAGATCGTCCAGGTAGCCGGCGTCGCAGAGCGCCAGCTGGACCTCGGCCATCTCGACGATCTCGTGCAGCTCCCGGCTGCGAAGCAGGGGCATGGTCGTGACCGCGACCCCGCCCGCCTTCAGGACCCCCAGCCAGCAGGCCACCAGCCAGGGATGGTTGGGCCCTCGGAGCAGGACCCGGTTGCCGGGCACCAGGCTCAGGTCGCGGACCAGGACGTTGGCCACCTGAGCCACGCGCGCCGCCAGCTCGGCGTAGGTCCAGGTCTCCTGATCCGTGACCAGGCAACGCCGACCCCCGCGCCCGGGCAGATGGCGGTCGAGCAGGAACTCGACGCAGTTGAGCTGTTGCGGGTAGCTCAGCTCGGGGAGGGTGAAGAGCAGCTCCGGCCAGGTCTCCAGCGGGGGGAGGTGGTCTCGGGTGAAGGTGTCGACGTGCGCCGAAGGCGCCAGCTGCATGGCCATTGCCCTCCCACCTGCGAATGATGATCCGATGACGCTCGCCACTCTATGACGAGGTCCGGCTGCCGTCCACCCGCGGGGCTCGACCTCACGGCCCGCCAGCAGCGGGCGCTGGTAGCGGCCCGGGATCCGGCGGAAAGCCCAACGGTGCGCTGCTGCTCGGTGATGCTGGCTTCCGGCACCTGAGGGCGGATCCGATTTACCTGATGGCTGTCTGGCGCTCCCAACCGAGGCGATGGCTGGCCACCTCGGCGCTCGGGCAGTCCGGACGAACCATCACGCCTGGCCGAGATGAAAATCGTCCCCGGGCGAAATCGGTGTGCATCCCGGGAGCCCCCGCCGCACCAGCCCACGTCGCCAGGGGTGGCGATCGCCGGCGGTTATCGAAGAGGTCCCCACCGGCGCCCCACCCCGGTCCCGGATCATCGCCGGATCGGCTCGACCGAATAGCGGCCCTCGTCCTCCTGGATCCGGACTCCCTCCCCCTTGCCGACCGGTGGCACCGCCTGCCCGGTGAGACCCCAGACCGCCACTTCGATCATCGGCGAGTGGCCGACCGCGAGCCCTCGACCGCCGGGCGGGAGCGACTCCAGCAACGAGCCAAGGCTCCGACCGAGCGCCTCCGCCTCCTCCTCGACCAGGCTTGGGTCGGCAGCCCGGAAGGCCTCCAGGTCGCGGGCACCGCTGCCCGCGACCTCGAACCAGCGCTGCTCACGGGTCGAGCGCAGGCCCACGTCCACCGTCACCCCGCTGGGTTGGCGTCGACCCATCCCGGCCAGGATGCAGGCCAGCGTCTGGGTCGCCCGCTGGGCACCGGATGAGACCAGCAAGTCGTACGTGCCGGCCAGCCGGCCGCCCATCTCCACCGCTGCCCGCACCCCCGCTCGGGTGAGGACGTCGCCCTCTGCGTCCGTGTGCCTCACCAGGTCCAGGGTCTTCACCGTGACCACCTCCGCTCTGCAGTCCGTTCCGTTGCGGATCAGTGAGCATGAGCCAGCCGATCCACAGTCACCGGTTGCCCGGTGACGGTCCCGGTCTTACCCGCTTGCGCGGTGCAGGGTTCCTGCTTGGGGTCCCCACGAAGCCTGCTTCGTGGGGTCCCCTCCTGCTTCATCGCCGCGTGCCCAGCACTGCCTCCGAAAAGCTGAGACGGAATTCGGGGGTCATTCCAGTCCCCTCCTGCTTCATCGCCGCGTGCCCAGCACTGCTGGGTCTTACCTCGGCTCCCCAGGCCCCTCTGCCACTGACGGCGAGCTCGAGGAGAAGATTC
>CADDZO010000333.1 GCA_902812395.1 bacterium
AACGCTGCGAAGAACCTACTCGCGCTCGCCGTCAGTGGCAGAGGGGCCTGTGGAGCCGAGGTAAGACCCAGCCGTGCTGGGCACACGGCGATGAAGCAGGAGGGGACCCCACGAAGCAGGCTTCGTGAGGTCCCCAAGCAGGAACCCGGCGCCGCGCAAGCGGGTAAGACCGGGACCGTCACCGGGCAACCGGTGGCTGCGGGTCGGCTGACTCATGCTCACTGATCCGCAACGGTCAGGGAGAGGTGACTTCGAGAGTCGCTTCCACCCCCGGCGATCGCTGCCGCCGATAATGGGGCCTTATAGTCGGGGAGGCCCAACAGCCGCCGGAGGCCGCCCAGGCTGGCTCAGGAGCGCCTGAGCGGCCCCCGCAGCCGCTGGGCGGGCCCAAAGGGACTGTTTGCCATCGGCAGCCACATGCCGTGCTCACCGGCCCCCTAACCCCGATCTTCGCGCAGGGATTTCGACCCCAGGCTCCCTCCTGAGTCCCCCTAGCCTCCTCCATCACCCATAAGGAGGTTGGCTTGGTGCCCCGAAGGAGATTACCGATGCGGCACGTCGGCGAGGTCCTGCGATTTGGACTGCCCCAGGTTGATTGGAGACTCCATTCATTGGGAATAGGAGCAACTCGATGTCAGCAGAGAAGCACGCCAGCCAGCGCCGGTACCCACCCGAGCTGCGTGAGCGAGCGGTCCGGATGGTACGGGAGACCATCACCGAGCGGGGCGAGCGTTTCGGAGCAGTAACCCAGGTGGCCCGGCAACTCGGGATCGGTACCGAGTCGTTGCGGGCGTGGGTGAAGCAGGCCGAGGTCGACGGCGGTGAGCGGCCGAGCGTGACCAGCGAGGAGCGGCGCCGGATCGTCGAGCTGGAGAAGGAGAACCGGGAGCTCCGGCGGGCCAATGAGATCCTGAAGACCGCCTCGGCTTTTTTCGCGGCCGAGCTCGACGGCCGACGGACGAGATGACCCGCTACATCGAGACCCACAAGGACAGGTTCGGGGTCGAGCCGGCCACCAGCTAGAGGGTCAAGGTGGCGAAGAACATGCACTGACGGCCGACCCGGTCGGTGATATGACCAAAGACCAGCGCCCTCCCACCACCTCGCCGAGGAGGTAGATCGATCCGAGGAGGCCAACGTCGCCAGTGGTCAGGTGCAGCGTGCCCCGCTCCTGGAGGACGGTGCCCGCGCTGGCCACGATCTGGATCTCCAGCCCGTCCAGGATCCAGGACACGCCCAGGCCCACGATCACCAGCCAGTGGAAGCGGTTCCAGCGGAGCCGATCCAACCGGGCCGCTACCGGGGTCCGGATGCCCCCGGCGCCGGCCGTCCCTGTTGCTGCCATCACCATGCTCCTCGAGCCTGTCGGCCCTCACACCCCGACCCGGTCCTCGCCCCCAGTCAACCGGCAGAGCCGGCGAGCCGGCAACAGTCGTGCTGGTGTGCAAACATTTGTACGTGGCCGGCGATCGCGAATCGCAGGAGGTGGTGCCCCAGGGGGCGGTGCTACCTGTCCGGCCCTGGCTCTGCGCTGCCTGTCAGCACGATCTGGTCGACCATCCTGCGCGCTACCCCCGAGGGGGCAGGCCGTCGATGGCCTGCCGGATGCCTGGTTGCAGCTGCTCTTGCTTCTCCAACCGTTGCCCCGTCTGCGGCCTGGAGCGTCCCTGTCGCCACTGGCCGGATGTCGGCAGGGTGCCCGGGGACGGCGACGGCTTTGGGGCCAGCGCCGCCAGTGAGCCCCCGGCCTAACCCCGCGCCGACATGCGCCACCAGCTTGCATCTGCCGAGGGCGCCCCGGCCGGACACGACATCGCCGAACTGCGGCCTCAGGTCGGGCCCAACCGGCTCCGCCCGGTCTGGCCGAATGCCGGCCACATCGACGACGTCGGGGGCATCGGCAGGAACTCCCGGCCTTGGACGTCCAGGCGCTCCTCGACGTCGTGGTGGCTGGGGCTTGGGTCTCCGTACTCAGCCGACGATCCTCTGGTATTGCTCGTCAGAGCGGCGGAACGCCACCTCGTCGGTCTTCGTGAGCACGTCCTCCACCACCTCCGGGAACGGCGACAAGCCGGATCGGCCGATCAGGTCGGACCGGGCGGCGACATGGGCGGTATCGTCGGCAAGCCTCCGCTGCATGTGGATGGAACCCGCATTCAAGCGGAGGCGTCTCTTTGTTTGCCTACTAGATTGCGGTGCAGTGCGCCGGCCTTCAGGCCGGTGGTGAAGAAGCGCGCGGCCCGCAGGGGCGCCGTGATACATTTGTGCGGTCCGGTAACGGACGAGGCCGGGGGGCGCCCGGTGACTGGACTGGGAGGACCGCAAGAACCAAGCGGCCCGAACGTCAACCACCCGGCGGTACGCCGACCGGGAATCTCCGCCCCGCAGGGTGAAGAGAACCTCAACCTTCGTCGCTGGCACGGCACGCAGGCCGAAGGTGCAGGCGCTCCGCAATCCCCATCGGCCTCCGCTTCCGGGGTTGGTAACTGTTGGCGTTTGAACCTATGGTAGTAGGTAGGGGTGACCGTGAAGGACTGGGCGCGACAACAAGGCGTTCATCCCATGACTGCCTACCGCTGGTTTCGGGAAGGCAAACTCCCAGTTCCCGCGCACCGCGCCGGCCGGCTGATCCTGGTGGACCAGCCACCGGTCAGTGCCGTTCCAGGGATCACGGCTGTGGATGCCCGCGTGTCCTCCGCCGACCAGAGGTCTGACCTGGGCAGGTTGCCCGGGTGACCGCATGGGCAGCAGCCGAGGGACTTCCAGTCGGCCGCGTGGTGACGGAAGTCGGATCCGCACTGAACGGCAAGCGCCGCACGTTCTTGGCCCTCCTGCGCGACAATTCGGCGACCACGATCGGAGTGGAGCACCGCGACCGGTTCGCCCGCTTGGGTGCGGAGGAGGTCGAGGCTGCGCTGG
>CADDZO010000334.1 GCA_902812395.1 bacterium
CCCACCAGTCCCGAGGCCTGATTCCGTTGCGGGTCAGTGAGCATGAGCCAGCCGACCCGCAGCCACCGGTTGCCCGGTGGCGGTCCCGGTCTTACCCGCTTGCGCGGTGCCGGGTTCCTGCTTGGGGTCCCCACGAAGCCTGCTTCGTGGGGTCCCCTCCTGCTTCATCGCCGCGTGCCCAGCACGGCTGGGTCTTACCTCGGCTCCCCAGGCCCCTCTGCCACTGACGGCGAGCTCGAGGAGAAGATTCTTCGCAGCGTTCACGTCCCGGTCGATGACTAGGCCGCAGCCCTCGCAGCGGAAGATGCGCTCGGCCAGCCTTGGCTTTCACCGTCCCGCAGCCAGAGCACGTCTTGGAACTGGGGACGAACCGCTCGGCAACCAACAGCCGTCCGCCGCGCCAGACGGTCTTGGAGCCGAGCTGGTGCCGCACGGTCCCGAAGGACTGGTCCGCTCCGGGCCAACCTCCGGTTACGGAGCATCCCGGCCACGTTCAGGTCCTCGACCACCACCGTCTCGTATCGAGCAGCCAGCCAGGTCGTGGCCTTGTGCACGGCATCGAGACGGCAGTTGGCGATCCGGGCATGGATACGCGCCAGCCGCCGCGCGCTCTTCCTGCGGTTGGCTGAGCCGGTCTTTTTGCGGGAATGGGCGCGCGCGGCTCGGCAGAGGCGCCGCAGCGCAGCCCGAAGCGGCTTGGGACCAGGGAACCTGATCACCTTGCCTTGGTGGTCCACCGCCGTGATCAGGGAAGCGATCCCGAGATCGATGCCACCGCCGTCTGGGGCCGCCGATGATGATCCGGGACCTCACGCTCCACCTCCACGGTGAAGGACACCAACCACCGCTGGGCGGTCCGCGACACGGTGGCAGAGAGGATCCTGGCCTTCCCTTCCGCGATCTTGACCGCCAACGCCTCGGTGGACTCGTGGGTGCGGATGGTCCCCAGCCTGGGCAGCGTGACCGTCGAGCCCGAGCAGCGCATCACCCCCGGTGCTGAAGCGACAGGAATCCCGGCACCGGCCCTTCTTCTTGGACCACGGAAGCCCAGCCGGCGTCCCTTCCGCAGCCCCTTCTTGAACTTCGAGAAGTCCCCCAGCGCCCGGTCCAGGTTCCGGAAGGCCTCCTGGTAGACGCACTTGGAGTTCTCCTGCCACCAGGCCAGATCGGGCTTGGTCTTCTTCTCCGCGTTCCACAGCCGATGGAGATCCTCGGCCGAGTACCACTTCTTCTCGGCTGCGTACCGCGCCTTCACCCGGGCCAGACCCCAGTTCCAGGCGTAGCGCGCCGCCCCGGCATGGGAGCGGAGCCTCCGCTCTTGGGCCGGGGTGGGATCGAGCGCGTACCGGTAGGCCTGGGGCACCCCACGAAGCCCGCTTCGTGGGGACCCGGCCTGCTGCAGCTTCACGGGTCCTCCCTGGTGGCCGCTGCGATGGCCTTGGCCGCTCGGTTGGCAGCCGCTCGCCGCCCGGAGAGGCGAGCCCAGAGGCTGGTTGGGATCTCGGTCACGTCCCGCACCAGATCGTCATCCACCTCCGATGGATCCACAACCAGCAACCGGCGGCCCTGTGCCGCCAGCACAGCCTCGACATACTCCGCGCCCAAGCGGGCGAACCGGTCGCGGTGCTCCACGACGATCGTGGTCGCCGAATTGTCGCGCAGGAGGGCCAAGAACTTGCGGCGCTTGCCGTTCAGTGCGGAGCCGACTTCCGTCACCACGCGGCCCACCGCCAAGCTCTGGGCTGCCGCCCATGCCGTCACCCGGGCGACCTGCCGGTCCAGGTCAGACCTCTGGTCGGCGAAGGACACGCGGGCATCCACGGCCGTAATCCCCGGAACGGCACTGACCGGTGGCTGGTCCACCAGGATCAGCCGGCCGGCGCGGCGCGCGGGAACTGGGAGTTTGCCTTCCCGGAACCAGCGGTAGGCAGTCATGGGATGAACGCCTTGTTGCCGCGCCCAGTCCTTCAAGTTCACCCCTACATACTACCATAGGTTCAAATGCCAACAGTTACCGACCCCCGCCTCGGGTACGGGGCCGGGTGGGCTACTACGGTCCCGAGCATCGGTCCCGAGCATCGGTCCCGGGCGGAGCTGGTCCGGGAGCTGCAAGAACAGGGCTTCAACCTCGCCGCGATCCGTCGCATGCTGAGCGTCCTCCCCTCCGGGGTGGGCGTGAGCGCACGCGACTTCGAGCGTGCGCTGCTGGTCTGGCAGACGGAGGAGCCGGAGGTGATCGACCATACCGAGCTGGTCCGCCGCTTCCCCCAGGGCACGGCGGGGACACTGGAAGAGAGCCAGCGCCTGGGCCTGCTGGTGGCACTCCCCGACGGCTGCTACCGGGTCCCCAGCCCCAGCCTGCTCCGGGCGGCCCAAGAGCTGGTCGAGCTCGGGGCGCCGATCCCGGCTGCGCTCGCCGTCCAGGCAGCGCTCATCCGCCACGCACGCAGGGTGGCCAGGGCCTTCGCCGCCCTCTTCCTGGACCAGGTCTGGAGGCCCTTCGACGCCCGCGGTCGTCCCGAGGAGGAGTGGCCACGGATCAGCGAGGTGCTGGACCGGATGCGCTTGCTCGCCCAGCACGCCCTGGTGACCACCTTCCAAATGGTCATGGATCGCGAGGCACGCGCCGCCCCGACCGCCTGCGCCCGCCGGGGTCTTCCAATCGTGCCATCGATTGATGTAGCATTCGCCCGCCGACGGGAGGGCCGTGATCGGCAGGGTCCGAGGGGGGATGAACGTGCCGGGGGCGAGAGGCGGTGTTCGGGCGCTGGCGGCGCTCGTCGCAGCCGGAGCGCTGCTGGTGGCAGCCCCGGGAACGGTGGCGTTGGCTGCGTCCCCGGCACCATCACCTTCCCCCAGCGTCGATCCCAGTCCCTCCCCGTCACCAACCCCGTCGCCAACACCCTCGCCCACGC
>CADDZO010000335.1 GCA_902812395.1 bacterium
CCACCGCTCGCTACGAGCGATGGACCACCTCCGATGGCCCAGGAGCTGCGGTGCTGCTTCGGGCTCCAAGAGGCGGTACCGGTGGCCGACCGAGGCATGTTCAGCGCTGCCAACGTGGCCGCCCTTGGGCCGGAGTGGACAGCGCTCCATCCTGGCCCTCCGCTCCCGGCAGCAGGCCGAAGGCAAGCTGACCCTGGACCCGGCCCGGCCGACCCGCCTCGTGATGTGACCGCACCCTGGCAGTGGCGGGAGGTCAAGGAGAGCGCCGGCCTCCGGCACCTCGTCGTCTCCTCCGCCTTCAAGGCCCGTCACGACTTCGAGGTCCGCGATCGGCGGCCGCGGCGCGCCCTTGACGATCTCCGGCAGCTGCGGGTCCAGGCTCAACGGGAGAAGCTCAGCCCCCGTCGCATCATCGAGCGCACCACCAAGATCCTGAGCCAGCACCGGTGCGCGTGCTCCTTCAGCTACGAGGCCGCTCCCGCCTGGCCCAGCAACTGCTCCGGCGACCGCGCCCGCTGCTGTGGGTTGGCCGAACCCTTACCATGCTTGCACCGCTGAGGCGGGCTCGGTGCCTGTGTCAGCGGGTGTATCGGAACCACCTCTCCAGACCTCTCATGGGCGAGGTCGCCATCCCGGCCTTGTCCCGGTCTTCACCGATCCTTAATGTTGCCGGACGTATTCTGCCTTTGTCAGTCCAAGAAAGTGGAGGAGGGCCAATGGCAGAAGAGGCTGGTCGTCCACCGGGGCCAGCGAAGACAATCCCGATCTCGGAGATCTATCGGCCTCTGGATGAGGCTCCTGTGTCGCGCGTGCATTGGTTGACGGTGCTGACAGCGGGAATGGGTTTCTTCACGGATGCCTATGACCTCTTTATCATCGGCACCGTCACTGCAATCCTGACTCCGATCTGGCACCTGACCACCGCCCAACTCTCGCTACTGAACTCGATCTCCTTGATCGCGTCGGTCCTAGGAGCAGTGTTGTTCGGCAAGCTCATGGACGTGCTCGGACGTAAGCCGATGTACGGCCTGGAGGTGGCCCTGCTTACCGTGGGGGCCGTGCTGAGCGCACTGTCCTGGGGATTCTGGGCGTTGTTCGCCTTCCGGATCCTGGTGGGCATCGGCGTTGGTGGCGATTACGGTACCACAGCGGTCATTACCTCTGAGTACGCGAACCGCCGCGATCGGGGCCGGTTGGTCGGGACCGTCTTCGCCATGCAGGGCTTTGGCTTGCTGGCCGGTCCGGCAGTGGCCTCGATACTGCTCGCAGCCGGCCTGTCTCATGACCTGGCCTGGCGGCTGATGCTGGGCTTGGGTGCAATCCCGGCAGCGTCCGTCATCTACCTCCGAAGGCGGATCCGTGAGACCCCGCGCTACACTCTGGCGGTGAAGCAGGACCTGGCCACCACCAACGACACCGTGTACTGGATCGCGGGTACGACAGCACCGGCCAACCCGACTTCGGTCAACGGCTCCCAACCCCTTCAGGCTCGTCTCACGAGCAGGCCATTCCTACTGCGTCTGATTGGAACCGCAGGCACCTGGTTTCTGATGGATGTCGCCTTCTATGGCAACTCGATCTCCAGCCCACTCCTCCTGAAGGCGCTCCAGCCCCATGGGAGCCTGCTCAGCCACACGCTGATCTCGGGCGCCATCTTCCTGGTCGCCGCCTTGCCCGGTTACTGGGTCGCCGTGAACCTGATGGATCGGATCGGACGCAAGCACATCCAGTGGCAGGGCTTCCTGGTCATGGCACTGGCCTTCGGGGCCATCGCCTTCATCCCCGGTGCCGTAACCAACGTGTGGGGATTCCTGATCCTGTTCGGTATCAGCTACTTCTTCATCGAGTTCGGTCCGAACACCACGACGTTCGTCTACCCGTCGGAGGTGTTTCCCACAGCGATCCGAGACGCAGGGAATGGCATCTCCGCTGCGGGCGGCAAGGTCGGGGCTTTCCTCGGTGCGCTCTTCGTGCCCTATCTGATCAAAGCGGCCGGCCTGTCGGGGGTCATGGGTGTGATGGCGGCGCTGTCGGTGGTCGGCATGCTGCTAACCGTGGTAGCGCTGCCGGAGCCCAAAGGTCAGCGCTTGGAACAGGCGGCGGCTGAGGAACCCAGTGAGGCAGTGGGTCCGCTGCTTGCCGCGGGTGCGCGGTGAGCCGGCGAGGTCACCCCCGATGCATGAGGCCATCGCCCCGAGCTGCGCCATCCTCCGTCAAACTCAAGCTCTCGCCGATACTGGAAACCCTGTCCGAGCGCCTGGTCTTGGCGCGCCAGCAGAAGATGCCCTCCCAGGACTTCTTGGAGCTGGTACTGGCCGACGAGGTCAGCCGCCGCGAGCAGGTCTCCGTCCGCCACGCGCCAGCGCCGCTTTGCTCGACCCGAGCATGACCCTGGGAGCCTGGGACGACCGCACCGACATCCGCTTCGACCGCAGCTCTGGAACGAGCTCTGCACACTCCGCTTCATGGAAGCGGCCGTCTCGGTCTTGATCCTAGGGCCGGTCGGGGCGGGCAAGACCATGCATGCTGCGCACCGAACGCATGCTCAAGCGCCTCAAAGCCGCCGGCCTCGACGCCAGCTACGACCAGGAGCTGCGCCGCCTCATCCGCGTCGATCTCCTGCTCCTGGACGACTTCGCCCTCCAGGCCTTCGATCACCAGGAGACCCAGGACAGCTCCGAGCTCATCGTGGAGCGCCACCGCCGGGCCAGCCTCGTGGTCGTCTCGAATCGTGAGCCGATGGAGTGGCTGGCGACCATGGCCGACCCCCTGCTCGCCCAGAGCGTGCTCGACCGCCTGCTCAACTCGGCCTACGAGCTGGTCCTGGAAGGGGAGTCGTACCGCAAGCGCCAGAAGCCCGTTCGCGGGTCGGCCGGCAGGCATAAGTGGTGAT
>CADDZO010000336.1 GCA_902812395.1 bacterium
CTAGTGTCGACCAAGACTCAGTCGAAGCCCGACCGGCTCATCACCACGGCCGAGAACGAGCTTGGCGTGGTGCACTAGCCCCTGAGCCCGACGCCACCAGGTTCGCAGACCTCACGCGGCGCTGTCATCAGGCTCGTTTCGCCACCCCGTTCACCACGTTGAAGGGCTCCAGTCCCTCCAGGACCCTCCGCAGGTTGGCCCCACACATCTCCAGCAGCCGTGCCTCAGCCTCCTCGGTGAGGCCAGCGATGTGCGGCGTGAGGAACACGTTCCCCATGCGTCGGAGCGGAGACTCGGCTGGCAGGGGCTCTTCCTCGAACACGTCCAGGGCTGCCCCGCCCAGGTGACCAGTCTCCAGCGCCTCGATCAGCGCTGGCTCGTGCACCACCGGGCCTCGGCTGGCGTTGACCAGGAACGCCCCAGGCCGCATCCGAGCAAGCCGGCGCGCGTCGATGAGGGCGCGCGTTGTCTCGTCCAGGGGAACGTGGACGGTCACCACGTCGGACTCGGCCAGCAACCGGTCGAGGTCCGTGAGCTCGGCGCCAGGGAGGCTGCGGGGGATCACGTCCGAGAACAGCACTCGACAACCGAAGGCCCGCAACCGAGCCACGACCGCCAGCCCGATGTTGCCCAGGCCCACGATCCCCACCGTCAAGGATCCCAGCTCCCGGCCCCTCAGTTCGCCTGGCGTCCACTCGCCGCGCCGCATCCGGCGATCTGCCTCGGCGCCGCGGCGGACCAGCGCCAGCACGGCCATGATCACCCAGTCAGCGACCGAATCCCGGTTGTACCCGGCTGCGTTCGCGACCGGGATGCCGAACTCCGCTGCTGCTCGATGGTCGATGGTGTCGAATCCCGCCGCCGGCTGCTGGATGAGCCGGCACCTCGACATGGCAGCCAGGATCGAACGGTCCAGTCGGTGCTGGTGTCGCTTGTCGCCCAGGACCAGGTCCGCCTCCCCGACCAGATCGCGCACGGCCTCCGCAGCGGGTGGAGGCGGCGCCAGCGCCACCTCGACGTCGTAGGCACCCCGGAAGAGGGAACGGACGGTCTCTTCCGAATACGGGCTCAGGCACACGACACGATAGGTCACATCGGCAGTGTAGGCGCTGCCATCTACAACGCTCCTGGGCAACCGGCGCAGGCCGGCGCGTGGACCGGCTCCTGCTGCCGAGCCCAGGCCTGCCACTACATCTCCAGCAAACAATGGGTCTCCGGGACCGGTGTCACCAGGTCGGGCACGGCGTGCACCTCCTGCTCAGCGGCAGGCGCCGTGGGGCTCTCCGGCCTCGCCCAGACGTTGCGGTGTGCGCTCCAGGAATCGACTCAGCCCTGTGGTCTGGTCCTGCCCATCCGTGGCCTCTGGATCCGCACCTGCCAGACCTCGGGCCCCGCCGGCAGGTACTCCCATCCGCAAGCATCCCGGCTGCAGGTGACCTCCAGGGGCTGCGGATCGTGGTCGCTGACCAGGGTCAGCGTCTCGCCGATCGGGAGCCGTCGAGTGGGCCGAAGATCGTCTGGTACCGTCGAGGCGGGGGCAGGCCGCGAACGTCCTGGACATCGTTCTCGCGACCGTCCGAAGTCGGGACGCAGATGGCGGCAAATGAAGCAATGGCGCCGTGCAGGCTCGACCTGCACCCGGTGGTGGTCGACAAGGCGGACGTCGGCCCCGCGGATGGTCGGATCACCGCTCAGAGGTACGGGAGTGGCCATCGCCGCCCACGCCCCAACCCGTAGTGCCCACGGCAAGGGCTCGATCGGAATCGATGTGCGGTCGTCGGCCATGCGCTGCCCGGTCTCGGCCAGCGCATCGGCATACTCCCCCGTCCGCTCGCGCACGAGCCAACGAAACTCACGGATCCTCGGCAGCACAGCTCCTGGGGCGCGGTTTGGGCACTGGTCGCCCGGCCTCGCGCAGAGGCCGGGGCAGCTCGGCCAGGTCGACGGAGGTGCAGCGATCTTGCGGGCGCTCGTGGGCCTGCAACTGCTGCCGTCTGAGCTCGTGGGGTCTGGGTGCTTCCCCGCGTCGAGCTACCCGCTGAGGACCGGGCGAATCTCAAGATCAGCCCTCAGACGGCTTGACCTACCTGCTCTCGGAGCATTGGGGAGCTGATGAGCATGTCCGCGCTGGCGATGTTGGTGGCAAGGGGCACGTCCCGAACGTTGCAGATACGCAGCAGGGTCCGGATATCGGGGTCGTGGGGATGGGAATCGAGCGGATCGACGATGAAGATCACGGCGTCCACCTCCCCCTCCACCACCCGAGCCGCGATCTGAACGTCACCACCCAGTGGTCCCGACTCAAGGCACTCAACCTGGAGCCCGACCCGATGCCTGAGCAGCTCACCTGTGGATCGCGTGGCCACCAGGTGGCAGCGCTCAAGCGAGCCCCGGTTGAAGGTAGCAAACGCCAGCAGGTCAGCCTTCTTGCCGTCGTGGGCGATCAAAGCGATGCATGGTCGTCGTGCAGCCACATGCCAAGACTAGGCCGGCCTGGGTTGAGGGCGGGTTATGCGGGGCAGACGTCCTCTCGGCGCGCTGCCTCGTGTGGCACGCTCAGAGACCCCTAGTCGCAGGAGGAGGTGAGCCAACCACCGGCATGCCGTACCCCAGCGAACCGTCGTGACAGAGCGTTGGCGCAGGACACCCCACCCACGCCGTTGCGGATCAGTGAGCATTAGCCAGCCGACCCGCAGCCACCGGTTGCCCGGTGGCGGTCCCGGTCTTATCCACTTGCACGGCGCCGGGTTCCTGCTTGGGGTCCCCACGAAGCCTGCTTCGTGGGGTCCCCTCCTGCTTCATCGCCGCGTGCCCAGCACGGCTGGGTCTTACCTCGGCTCCACAGGCCCCTCTGCCACT
>CADDZO010000337.1 GCA_902812395.1 bacterium
ATCCCCAGGCCGGCGGCCAGCGGTCACCCGGCGAGCGGCGCTGGCCGCCGGCCTGGGGATCGCGATGGGGGTGGCGGTCGGGGCCGGTGGGGAGCTGCTGGCGAGCCGGCGCGCGACACCTTCCCCCCGCCGTCCGGCTGCCAGCCGGGCCATCCTTGAGCCCGACCCCCGGACGGCGGCCTGGGTCGACACCGGTCTCACCGTGAGCGAGCTCGTGGACGGGGTCCCCTACCGGGTCAGCGCGGGTGCGGTGGACGCCTTTGTGGTCCGGCGCGGGAGGCAGCTGGTGGCGATGTCCGCCTATTGCACCCACCTCCCCTGCGCCCTGGTCTGGCAGGCCAATGAAGGGCTGGTCTGTCCCTGCCACGGGCAGCGTTTCAACCTCGGGGGCGAGCCAATCGGAGGCTGGCCGTTGCCGCCGCTGCCGCTGGTCGGGGTGCGGATCAGCGGCGGTCGGGTCGAGGTGCTGGGCACCTCCTGAGCGATGCGATCGGCGACAATGTGTCGCGCATGACCGCAGCCGGGTCTCGGCCGTGATCACCCATTCCGCGTTCGAGGTCGAGCCCTGGGGACTGCGCGAGCGGGAGCTGGACCTGGATGTGCTGGCCCAGTCCGAGTCGGTCCTCGCGCTCTCCAACGGCCACGTGGGGCTGCGGGCGAACCTCGACGAGGGCGAGCCCCACGCCCTGTCCGGCACCTACCTGAACGGCTTCTTCGAGTTCCGGGACCTGCCCGCGGCCGAGGCCGCGTACGGGCTGCCCGAGGCCGGCCAGGCGGTGGTCAACGTGACCGACGGCAAGATCGTGCGCCTGCTAGTCGACGACGAGCCGTTCGATGTGCGCTATGGGCGGCTGCTCTCACACTGGCGCCGCCTGGACTTCCGGGCCGGTGTGCTGGAGCGGGAGACGGAGTGGGCCTCGCCCACCGGCCGCGCCGTCCGGATCCATTCCACCCGGCTGGTCTCGCTGGCCCAGCGGGCGGTGGTGGCCATCCGCTACGAGGTCGAGCCGATCGACAGCGAGGTGGTGGTGGTGGTCCAGTCGGAGCTGGTGGCCAACGAGCCCCCGCCGCCCCAGGTGGGGGACCCTCGTGCCGCCGCCGCCCTGGACTCGCCCCTGGAGCCCCTGCAGGACGCCATGTCCGGGTGCCGGGTGGTACTGGTCCATCGGACCCGCCGAAGCGGGCTGCGGCTGGCCGCGGGCATGGATCACGTAGTGGAAGGCGCCCGGGCCCACGACGTGGAGGCCGAGTGCGAGCCCGATCTGGGCCGGGTCACCGCCACCGCCCGGCTGCGGCCGGGGCAGAAGCTCCGGCTGATCAAGTTCGTGGCCTACGGCTGGTCCAGCCAGCGATCGGTCCCGGCCCTGCGCGACCAGGTCGAAGGCGCGCTGGCGGCAGCCCGCCAGACCGGCTGGACGCGCTTGCTGGCCGCCCAGCGTGAGTACCTGGACGAGTTCTGGAACCACGCCGACGTCGAGATCCGGGGCGACCCCCAGCTGCAGCAGGCGGTCCGCTTCGCCCTCTTCCACCTGCTCCAGGCGGGAGCCCGAGCCGAGCAGCGTGGAATCCCGGCCAAGGGTCTGACCGGCCCCGGCTACGACGGCCACACTTTCTGGGACGCGGAGACGTTCGTCCTCCAGGCCCTCACCTACACCGCGCCCGAGGCCGCCGCGGACGCCCTGCGCTGGAGACAGACCACCCTGCCCCTGGCCCGTGAACGCGCCCGCCAGCTGGGTCTGGCCGGTGCCGCCTTCCCCTGGCGCACGATCCGAGGAGAAGAGTGCTCGGGCTACTGGCCGGCGGGGACGGCCGCCTTCCACGTCAACGCCGACATCGCCGACGCCGTGGTCCGCTACCAGCAGGCCGCGGCCGACCGCGACTTCGAGCGCCAGACCGGGGTGGAGCTGCTGGTCGAGACGGCGCGATTGTGGCGTTCCCTAGGCCACCTGGACCCCCGGGACGGCTTCCGGATCGACGGGGTCACCGGTCCCGACGAGTACAGCGCGGTGGCCGACAACAACGTGTACACGAACCTGATGGCCCGACGGAACCTGGTGGCCGCCGCCGAGGCGGCGGCGGCCCACCCGGACCGGGCCCGGGAGCTGGGCGTGACCGAGCAGGAGGTGGCGGCCTGGCGGGAGGCGGCCGAGCGGATGCTGGTCCCTTACGACGCCGAGTTGGGCGTGCACCCCCAGTCAGAGGGCTTCACTCGCCACCAGCTCTGGGACTTCGAGGCCAGCCGGGGCCGCTACCCCCTCCTCCTCCACTTCCCGTACTTCGACCTCTATCGGAAGCAGGTGGTGAAGCAGGCCGATCTGGTCCTGGCTCTGCACCTGTGCGGCGACGCCTTCACGCCGGAGGAGAAAGCCCGGGACTTCGCCTACTACGAGGCGATCACGGTCCGCGACTCGTCGCTCTCGGCCTGCACCCAGGCCGTGGTGGCGGCCGAGGTCGGCCACCTGCAGCTGGCCACGGCCTACCTCTACGAGGCAGCCCTGATGGACCTGGCCGACCTGGAGCACAACGTCCGCGACGGGCTCCACATCGCCTCGTTGGCCGGTGCCTGGCTGGCGGTGGTTGCGGGGCTGGGCGGGATGCGCGACCAGGGCAGGCTGGCCTTCGCCCCCCGCCTGCCTCCGGGCCTGGACGGCTTCGCCTTCCGGCTCACCTATCGAGGTCGCTGCCTGCTGGTGGAGGTCGAGCGCGACCGGGCCGGCTACCGGCTGCTGCAGGGCGCACCGGTCGAGATCCAGCACCACGGCCAGGCGGTGGTGGTAGGCGTGGAGCCGAACTGGTTGCCCATCCCCGCCC
>CADDZO010000338.1 GCA_902812395.1 bacterium
TTCCCCACCGCCACCGCCCGGTTCAGCTCCACCACCGGTGAGGGCGCCACTCGGGCCAGCGCCGCGTAGAGGGCGGCGATCCGCGGCCAGTCGGTCTCCTCGGCCGTGCGGGCGCGGGCGTGGCAGGCCGCGATCGCGGCCTGGAGGGTGTATGGCCCCGGCGGCCTTCCCAGCCGCTCCGCCCGCTCCAGCGCGGCCAGCCCCCGGCGGATGAGCAGCTGATCCCAGCGGCCGCGGTCCTGGTCGAGCAGCAGCACCGGTTCGCCCCCGGGCCCGACCCGAGCCCGCAGGCGCGAGGCCTGGACCTCCATCAACGCCACCAGGCCGTGGACCTCCGGCTCCTCGGGCATCACCTCGGCCAGCACCCGGCCCAGGCGGAGCGCGTCCTCGCACAGCGCCGGCCGCACCCAGTCGTCGCCGGCGGTTGCCGCGTAGCCCTCGTTGAAGACGAGGTAGACCACCTCCAGCACCGAGGCGAGACGGGCGGCCAGCTCCTGGCCGTGGGGCATCTCGAAGGGGATGCGCGCCTCGGCCAGCGTCCGCTTGGCCCGAACGATGCGCTGAGCGACCGTCGCCTCCGGCACCAGGAAGGCGCGCGCGATCTCGTCCGTGCGCAATCCGCCCAGGACCCTCAGCGTGAGCGCGACCCGGGACCGGGTGGGTAGCACCGGATGGCAGGCGGTGAACATCAGCCGGAGCAGGCCGTCTCCGATCTCGGTCTCCTCGAGGACGGCGTCGAGGTCGGGCATGGCCTGCTCCCCGGCGAGGTCGCGACCCAGCTGCTCCAGCTTGCGGTCGAGCCGCTCCCGCCGTCGCCAGTGGTCGATGGCGCGGCGCCGGGCGGTGGCCATCAGCCAGGCACCCGGGTTGTCCGGGACGCCCGACTCCGGCCACCGCTCGAGGGCGGCGACGAGCGCGTCCTGGGCGAACTCCTCGACCAGGCCGAGGTCGCCTACCATCCGGGCCAGGGCAGCGATCAGCCGTCCGGACTCGATCCGCCAGACCGCCTCCACCGCTCGCCGGGCGTCGGGAGCCGCCACGATGGATCCATCGGACCACCCCGCCGCCCCCAGGCGCAAGGCCGCTCAGCCCTGGCGGCGCTCCGTCTCGGCCCGGAGCCGGGCCTCCTGCTCACGCAGCTCGCCGAAGTCGTCGGCCTCGAACACCTGCCGGATCTCGACCTGACCTTCCTGGAAGGGCGCCCGCTTCATCCACTCGACCGCCTCCTCCAGGGAGCGGACCTGGATCAGCCAGAAGCCGCCGATCAGCTCCTTAGTCTCGGTGAAGGGACCGTCGGTCACCGAGCGTTTGTTCCCCGAGTACGCGATCCGGACGCCGCGGGAGCTGGGGTGGAGCCCCTCGGCCGTCAGCATCACACCGGCCCTGACCAGCTCCTCGTTGAACTTGTCTATCGCCGCCAGCTCCTCCTGGCTGGGCAAGCGCCCCGCCTCCGTGTCCTGGCTCGCCTTGACGATCACCATGCACCGCATCTCGATACCTCCGTGGTGGTTCCGCCCCGCATCGGGGCTCTAGCTGGACGTCGAACGAGGCGGCGCCGGATCGACACCCGGGCCCAGATCCGCCCGAGTCGGGCCAAGCGGCGGCGCTTCGGCAGGTCGATTGGATCACGATTTTAGTGATACACTGATTTCGTGAGCAACGTCACGATCAGCCTTGAGGAGCGGGTCGCCCGATGGGCCCGAGTGGCGGCGGCACGTCAGAACATCAGCCTCTCGCGTCTGGTCAGCCGGCTGCTCGAGGAACAGATGCGCCTCGACGAGGAGTACGAGACCGCCAAGCACCGGTTCTTGAGCAGGCCGGCCCGTCTCAGCAAGGCTCCCGGCGATCGCTACCCCACCCGCGAGGAGATCTACGACGATGCCCTACTTCGTCGACACCAACGTCCTGATCTGTTTCCGGGATGACAGCGAGCCGGAGAAGCAGCCACGTGCCCGGCGATGGCTGGAGCGACTCTGGCACACCAGACAGGGCCGCATCAGCTTCCAGGTGCTCCAGGAGTACTACTGGACCGCGACCCGTAGGATTAGGGCTCCGCTGAGCCCTGAGATGGCGCAGGCCGACGTTCGAGATCTCCTGCTCTGGAGGCCGCTCGCCATCGACGCCGCGGTGCTCGAGCGCGCGTGGCAGATCGAGGGTCGGTTCGGCTTCGGGTTCTGGGACGCGCTCATCCTGGCCGCGGCGCAGATGTGCGGGTGCGGCCATCTCCTCAGCGAGGACCTGCAGCACGGCCAGGACGTGGACGGGCTCCGGGTCGTCAACCCCTTCCTCGTCGACCCCGAGACGGTGAGCTGGCCGGACCTGTGAGAGGACCGTCGAGGCGGACGGCTCGTCCATGAGCGATGACACGTCGTCGGCTGGGCATGGCGCTGGAGCCCGCCGCACTCCAACGGCCACGTTGGAGCGGCCGTCCGCTCCCGGTCCGCAGACTTTGGCCACGTCAGGTGGTGGATGGATGTAGGCCATGGTCACCCTCGATGACAGCTCGGGTATCAGGACGCGGCACCTGGTCGAAGGCCGAGCAGGTCGGTGATCAGGACGTCGAGCATGACGGTGAGGTCGCCGGCGCCCTGCTCGCTCGACGCCGTGACGTCCGCGGTGAGTTCTGCGAGGCCCGGTGGTTGCCCGGGACGCGCCGACCGGCAACGTGGGCCAGCTGGATGGCCCGGTTGGTGGCTTCGCCCTCGACCTCGGGCGGACGGGTCCGAGCATGCCAGATGGGCTCGGTGTGACCCTCCTCCAAGGCCCTCCGGACCAGCACGTCGA
>CADDZO010000339.1 GCA_902812395.1 bacterium
CCCGAGCCCAGGGCGAGCATCCGCCGCACGCGCCCCCCCTTGCCGCCTCCTCCAGGACCGGTCACGGCCGCTGGCCCCCTCCCGCAGCTCCGAGATGGAGCGTGAGCGGGATCTCCACCGAGCTGCTCCCCCGCATCACCTCGACGGTGACCCGCCAGGCGCCGGCCAGGGAGAGGTTGGCCCCGCTGGCCTGGTAGCGTCCCGGGGCAACCGAGGCGAGCCTCAGCTCCGATTCCCCCACCTCGGGCTGATCGGGTAGGTCGAAGCGCAACGCCACCGAGGCCCTCACCGGCGCCCCGGTGTCGTAGTCCTGGAGCCAGAGGGCGAACCGGTTGGCGCCAGGCGTCCCCGGGCTCACCTGCAATCGCGCCTTGACCGTGGTGCCGTAGTCGGAGCCGCTGGCGGTGATCTCCGAGGGCGCGGCCGGTCGAGCGGAGAAGATCGAGACGAAGCTCGGCGGGGGCAGCGAGGTCATGAGGACGGCCGCAGCCAGCGCCCCGCCGCCCAGCGCCAGCTCGACCCCGCCCACGCGCCGTAGGGCGGGCAGACGCTCTCGCAGGAGAGGCAGGTTACGGGAACGCTGGAACGCCCCCAGCAGCACGATGCCGCCCAGGAGCGCCGTCTTGAGCAGGACCAGCCCGCCGAAGAGCGTGGCCACCAGCTGGGAGAGCTGCCCGAGGTCGGTCAGCGCTCGGATCAGGCCGCTGGTCGCGAGCAGGGCCAGGGCCAGCCCCGCCACCCCGGAGAAGCGGCTCACCAGCCGCTGCCGACGGGGTGAGACCTCGCTCCGCATCACCACCAGCAGCCCCGCCAGCCCGCCCAGCCAGACCGCGGCGGCGGCCACGTGGACCCAGGTCGCCCCCACCTGCAGCCAGGGCAGCGGCTGCGAGGCCGCATGGCCCTCCATCGCGTGGGCGAGGATGGCCGCCCCCGCGGGCAGGGTGGCCGCCACGAGGCAGAGCTGACGGCCCCGCCCCTGGAAGAGCCAGGCGAGAGCGAGCAGCAGGACCGCGGCCAGGAGCGGCGCCAGCTGCAGCTGGAGGCCGTGGCCGAGCTGGGTGACATCGAACCTGGCCCAGCTCACACCCACCGCCTCGCGCTCGGCTTCCCCCATCCCCAGCAGCCCCAGGAGCGCCACGCCGCCGCCCACCGAGGCCAGCCCGAGCAGCCTTCCCAGGCCCGTCCCCATGAGTGCTAGCCATCCCCCTCCGAGGAGCAGGGCCAGACCCAGCTCGTAGCCCCACTGGGCGCCGACCCCGAGCACGCTTGGCGTCGACGTGGGTGGGACGTGCTCCGCCTCCCGCTCCCGTGGCGCGACCGCCGCCGGGGAGGTCCGCACCCCGAAGGCGAACGCCCCCTCCGCCACATGGCCATCGCTCGCCGAGACGGTCTGCCAGCTCACCGTGTAGACGCCCGGGGGCAGCTTCGGCAGCGAGATCTCGAGCTGCAGTGGTTGCCCAGCCACCGCTCGCGTCGGCCCCGTCGCCACCTGTCGGCCATGCTGGTCGAGCACCCTCAGGGTGGAGAGCCGCGGGTCGGGGGGCTCGGTGAAGGTGATGGTCACCGCCCTCGGGCTTTGCGGGAGCACGGCCCCGGCCGCAGGGCTCGACGAGCGGAGCAGGGCATGCGCCTGTACGGCGGTGGCCCCGCCAAGGGTAACGGCCGCGGCCAGCAGGGCCGCCGGGCCCAGCATCCGGAGCCTACCGGGCCACCTCGCCGGCATCAGCCACATCCGAGCGCGACCGCGGGCGCCACCACCGGCCGGCAACCAGCCCCAGCAGGGCGAGCAGGGCGACCCCAGCGACCACCAGGGCGGCGATCGCCAGCTGCTCGGCCCCCTGGGCTGCCTGGGCTGCGGCTTGCTCCCGGAGCGCGAGACGGTCCTGACGCTGGGCGAGCTCGCCCCGGGTCGGGTCCTTGGCCGGGAACTGGATCGCACTCGCATCCTCGACGTTGCTGAACGTGTGCTCGGAGGAGGTGAACGACTGGTCGATCGGGGTCCCGGCGATGGAGCCGGTGAAACGGAAGGTGTACATCCCCGGCCGGGTCGGGAGCACCTGGGCGTCGCACTCCGTGGGCGAGTTGAACACCGGGCGCAACCGCAGCGGAGGGCTGGTCTTACCACCGCTCTCCACCCTCACCGTGAGGTCGTTGCACGCCCCCGGCACCGGGTTGCCGCTGGCGTCGGTGAGGAAGAGCTGGACCGCGTTGAGGGAATCCGAGTACGCCGGCTCCACCTTCCAGCCGACCAAGAACCGATAGGGCCCCACGCTTCGGTGCTCGTGGGCGAGCGCGGTGGCGGGCCAGGCCACGGCCAGCAGCGCCCCGCCGACAGCCAGGAGCCGAAGCGCGAACGCGCAACGCACTGTCGGCAACCTGGAGGATCTGAGGACCCTGCAAACCTTCATGCTGCGCATGATGAGCGAGCGTTGGCCGTGGCTCAACCCCTCGCCATAAGTGCTTTCCCCCCCCATCGACATGAGTGATTTCCCCCAAAGCAGGGTCGGCACAAGGCTGCGCGTTGTCTACGGTACCACCGTACTGTATCACCGTCGATGTTGCTCTGGACTCTGCACCGCACAGAGTCCAGTTGCCGTCCTCGGCCAAGCGCACTCAGAGCCTCGCGAGGTCGGCGCCGGGCCGAAAGCCACATCCGGCCACTGGCCCGGTACCATACCCGGTGCCATGTACGGGTACGCCCGGGACCGAGAGGCGCTGCAGGCCCGGCTGCGCCGGATCGAGGGCCAGATCCGGGGCATCCAGAGGATGGTCG
>CADDZO010000340.1 GCA_902812395.1 bacterium
ATGCGCTGATCGAGGGCTGCATAGGCCCCCATGCGGAGCTGGCGGGCGAGCATGGGCTGGCCGATCAGGAGCAGGGTGAGATGGCTCTGGGAGTCGTACTCGGCGTTGGTCAAGAACCTCAGAACCTCGAGCTGGGCCGGGGTCAGCAGCTGCGCCTCGTCGCAGCAGAGGATCACCTGACGGTGCCGCTCCAGGTGCTCCTGGGCGAGCAGGCCCTGGACCTGGGCGATGACCTCGGCCTGGTGGAAGCGCGGCTGGGCGCCGAGGGCGTTGGCCACGGTCACGTAGATGCCGCGGGTGCCGAAGCCGGGGTCGGCGATGTAGATGCGCTGATGGCGGGCGGGATCCAGGGCCTCGAGGACGGCGCGCACGGCCAGCGTCTTGCCGACGCCGATGTCCCCGACCAGGACGCCGATGCCGGCCTCCTCGATGCAGAAGGAGAGGCGGGCCAGCGCCTCCTGATGGGCGGCGCGGGCGAAGATCTGGTCGGTGGGGATGGCCCTTGGAGAAGGGGGTGCGCCGGAACCCGAAGTGAGTGATCCAAGGGGCGCTCATGAGCCCGATTCCCGCTTGCGGTTGAGATCGCGGTAGTTGATGGGACGGGCGCCCTGGGCCCGGCGGCGGTCGTGCTGCCTGAGCACGGCGCCCAGGTAGTCGATGCCGGTGGGCTTTGGGACCGGGGGCGCCTTGGGCACCTTGGGGTGGACGTGGCGGCCGATCCGGCGGGGGACGGCGTAGCCGTGGCTGCGTCCCTCCAAGAAGACCTCGAGCCGGGTCAGGTCCTCGGGCAGGTAGCGGATCTCGACGCGCTTGCCGACCAGGGCGGGGTCGGTCTCGTACTGGCCGCCGTGGAAGCTGATGGTGGCGGTCTTGGAGACGCGGCGCCGATCCACCCAGGCGAAGGCCTGCTCCAGGAGCCGGGGCTCCGGCCGCCGCGGCTCCGCCTTCTCGTAGCGTGCCTTGGGCGGCTCGTGGGTCTCGGAGTGGATGCGCTCGTTGAGGTAGCTCTCAACCCAGGCCCAGAAGCGCCAGTTGAGCTCCTTCAGGGTGGCGATGCCAGCCTTCTCCGCTTCCAGGAGGAAGTGCTCCCTCACCAGTCTGAACAGGCGCTCCAACTTTCCCCTTCCCTGAGGCTGGCGGGGCCGGGTGTGGATGAGCCTGATCCCCAGGACGGCGCAGGTGAGTCGGAGCTGGTGGCCGCTGTATGCGGAGCCGTTGTCCACATAGAGGGAGGCGGGCAGACCGTAGCGGACAATGCCGCAACGCAGTACCTCCTGGCCGGCGCGCAGGGTCTCATTGTCGTACCAGCGGCCGTGGATCACGAAGCGACTGTGGTCGTCCATGAGCAGGAACAGGCGGGCCCGCTTGCTCCAGCGCATCTTGGCCGTCGGCACCCAGGGGCCGACCAGGACGTCGCCGATCCAGCGCTCGTTGGGCGCCGCCGCCTCGAAGCGGCCGAAGCTCGGGTGCTCCCCGGTCAGCTCGGCCCGGGTGAGGCCGCGGGCCTGGAAGTCTCGCGCAGGGTGCGCGGGGCCACCGTCACCCCGTGCGTGGTCCGGATCATCTCCGAGATCAAGCCGGCCGAGCGGGCCGGCTCCTCCAGGCGGAGCCGGATCGCCTCCTCGATCAGCTCCGGGTGCCGCCTGGCGTGGCCGCGGTCCGGGGCCTGTCGTAGAGGCCCTCCAGGCGGTGCTTGCGGTAGCCCTCGATCCAGCGGTAGAGCGTGTTGACACTGATCCGCCGCAGCTCTCCCTGGGGGTCTGTGTGCTCGCGCCCGGCCAGGCACCGGACGATGCGGCCGCGTGCGGCCTTGCTCAGGTGAGGCTGGAGTGCCTCCGCGATCAGGTGGTAGCGCCAGAGCGCGAGCTCCTGCGCCCGCTCACGGGCTACCGGGAACGCATCACGGGTCATCTTGGACCTCCTTCAGAAATTCAGGAGCCATCAAAAACCCGTCCTCCCGCCGCGCCAGACCGGAGGCTTGTGTCGCCCCAACCACTCCCCGCCGGTGATCAGCGAGGCGAGCGCAAACGCCAGCAGGGACGTCCGCCCCCGACGGTGCTGGATGGCGAGCAGGATCTCGAGCAGCTCCAGGCACCGCCGCACCGGCATCACCTCCAGCCGTCGGCCCGGCCACCCCCAGGCCACCGCCACCTCCTCCTCCCCCTCGGCCAACCCCGCCGCGTTCTCCTTGAACCGCCGGCACCAGTCCCGGACCGTCGCCTCCGGCCGCCTCAGCCGGCGCCAGATCCGCTGCACGCTCTTGCCCCTGGCCCGCAGGAAGAGCGCGGCCCCGATCACCTCGACCAGGTCCCGGCGCCACCGGAACAGGAAGGACGGCAGGATGCCGGGGCATGCCCGCACCTCGGGCAGTAGATGCGCTGGATCTCGATCTTCCAGGTGAGGTCCTTCCCCTGGCCGACCTCCCAGTCGTGCATGTCCTCCCGCGCCAGCCGCGGGTAGGTGCCGGGGAAGCGCACCCCTCGAATCCGCACCACGGGCACGGCGGCCGCGGGATCAAGCCTCGCTCGACGAGCTCCTGGTACCCCTGAACGTCGCAGGGGCAAAGGCATATGACCGACGTCGGTGGGACTGCTCCACCAATCGACCCTCCTGCGAGCTCCCAATCTCCGGAGGGCCACTTCATCTCTAGCGCGGGAGACCCCGGATTGTCTCCTATCGGACCCAGAACATTCGCTCCCCCGCCATCCCCAAATAGCCTTGCCAGTCACGGCGGCTAACGCGCCATATAGATCCGCCGCTAAC
>CADDZO010000341.1 GCA_902812395.1 bacterium
GCCGAGCCAAGGCTCGGGCGGCGGACGTGTGGCCGGGGCCTAGATGATTGATTCCGATTGCTCAGTGGTCGTAGGCGACCAGCGAGCGCTTGTCGTGGAAACCGGTGAGCCAGTTGTGCCAGACCCCCGCGGTGAGGGCGAGCAGGCGCTGGGCGACCCGGACGAAGACGCCGAGATGGGTGCGCCCGCCGTGCTCTTCGAGCCCCAGCTGGCTCTTGAGGGGTGTCGTTGATGGACTCGATGCGCTGACGGATCCAGCCCAGCTTGCCGTAGCGTCGGCGCTCGTTGCGCCGATCCGGCCGGACCAGGGTCGCGCCCAGCTCGCGCACGAAGTCCTCGAACTCCCGGCCGGCGTACCCCTTGTCGGCGACGATGAGCAGGCCCCGACGGATCGGCGAGCCCGCCAGCATGGCCTCGGCCACCTCCCGGTCGCCGAGCTTGGGGTCGGCCAGAGCCCACGCGACCACCACGCCGTCGGGGGTGGTGAGCAGGGTGGAGGCACAGGCCCCAGAAGAAGCGCGAGTGGGAGGCGCAGGAGCCGGAGTTGGCCCAGCCGGCGAGCTCGGAGCGGTTGACCGTCTCGCGGGAGGCGCCGCCGGGCACTGGCGTCGAGTCGAGCAGTGGGAGCTGATCCCACCACGAGGGGTGAGGCCGGCCAGGTGCCGGATGGCGTGCGCGAGCAGCCAGGCGGCTGCGCGCAGGCGCTTGTTGTAGGCGGACCGGGCAGGTAGGGGAAGAGGTGGCCCAGCCGGCTGCTCGCGAACCGCAGCCAGCGGCGCTCGGAGTTGAACCCGAGCAGGACCTGGGCGACGGCCAGGCAGACCAGCTCGGGGTCGGACAGGCGCGGTGGTCGGCCCGCACCCTTTCGAACGCGGAGCCGGGTGAAGAGGTGGTCGATCTCGGCGTAGAGTGCCACGATCAGGGTGTCGAGTTGGGTTTCCACACCCCATATCTCGCCACCCTCGCCTTACTGGTTACGGCCTGCTTCCGGCTCGTAGCCGATTCGGAATCAATCATCTAGTCGGGGCGGCGTCGCGAGCCCGGCCAGGCGGGGTTCCACCGGCGTGGGAGCGCCCGGCCGGCCCCGGCCGCCGCGCGAGGGACCTCGCACCTGAGGAGCTGGCCGAGCCCCGATGTGAATGTGCTCCGACTGAGGGTGAATCACAACACCCCAGCCAGCACCGGCATCATGCGCTCATGCTCGCCTACCCGATCTGGCTGGTCCGGCTCCTCGCCTGGGCCCTGAAGCGGCTGCTGGTCCGTCTCCGCCGTCCCCCGGCATTCGTTGGCCTGTTGATCGAGTCTCCGCCGCCCGAGCCACCTCCGGCGCCGCTGCCCCGCTGGCAGCGGCTGCTGGGCCGGCCCCCGCTCTCGGTTGCGGAGCTCCGTGAGCGCCTCGGCCGGTTGGGCACCGACGCCCGGGTGACAGGGGTCCTCCTTCACCTTCGGCCTCTGGCCCTGAGCGGGGCCCAGGTCGAGGCGTTGCGGGACGCCGTCGCCTCCCTGCGGGCCGCTGGCAAGCGTGTGATTTGCTGGGCTCCTGCATACAACGCGGAGACCTACCGGGTCGCCGTTGCTGCCGACGAGGTGCTGCTCCAGCCGGGCGGGGACCTTTCACCCCTGGGGCTGTGCCGGCCCTACCTGTTTCTGGGCGAGGCCCTGGAGCGGGTGGGGGTCCGGGCTGACCTGATCCAGGTCTCGCCCTATAAGACGGCGGGCGACCTGGTCATGCGCCGAGGCTTCACCCCGGAGGCGAAGGAGATGGCGGACTGGCTCGCCGACGCCGCCTTCACCGAGACTGTGATGGCGGTGACAGACGGTCGTAACCTGGACCCCGAGGGCGCCCGCTCGCTGGTCGATCGCTCCCCCTTCACCGACCAGCAGGCGCTAGCGGAAGGGGCCGTGGACGCCGTCCTGGCCGAGGAGGAAGTGGCGGGACGGCTCGGAGCGGCGGTGGTCCCCTGGGAGTCGGCACGCCCTCGCCTCCCCCGAGCTCGTCCCCCCAGGCCAGGGCGGGTGGTGGGCCTGATCAGGGTCCAGGGCACAATCGTGGACGGACGGAGCAGGAGGGCGCCGGTCTTGCCGCTGCGGCTGCCGCTGCTGCTCGAGGACCTGTGCGGCGACCTGACCGTGGTCGAGCAGGCTCGGGCGCTGGCCGTGGACCGGCGGGTGGGGGCGGTGGTGCTCTGGGTCGACTCTCGGGGAGGATCGGCCACGGCCTCGGAGGCGATAGCGGCTGCGCTGGCTCACCTGGCCCGGCGCAAACCCCTGGTCGCCGCCATGGGCTCAGTGGCTGCCTCCGGCGGTTACTACGTGACCACTGCCGCGCAACGGGTGTTTGCTCACCCCTCCACGATCACCGGCTCGATCGGGGTGCTGGCCGGCAAGTTCGTGGCCGGGGAGCTCCTGGACCGGCTGCTGGTGGGTCGAGAGCTGGTGGTGAGAGGTCGCTACGCAGCCCTGAACCACTACGAGCACCCCTACGCCGAGCCGGAGCGACGCCGGATGCTGGAGCAGGTGGATCGCTCTTACCAGGTGTTCGTGGAGCGGGTGGCGGCGGCACGTGGGCGCCCCACGGCGGAGATTCTCCCCGTCGCCGGTGGACGGGTCTGGTGCGGACGCCAGGCCCTTGAGCATGACTTGGTGGACGAGCTGGGCGGGCTGGACGCCGCGGTCGCCGCTGCCCGCGATCTGGCCGGGCTGCCCCGCAGCGCCCCCCTGGTCGAGGCCGG
>CADDZO010000342.1 GCA_902812395.1 bacterium
CGGGCCGATCGGTCTAGTGCGCTCGGCTGGTTCCGTCCGGTCGGGCGCGTCACACGGGCGTTGCTGTCGTCCATATCTATACGTGGAGAGTGTTGCGACGGACCTGAAACAGGGGCGGAGGGCAACGTTGCCAGTGGGGTCGGGCGGCCTGGGGATGGTGTCGCGGTCGTGGCCCCGTCCCCGACCGTGGTCCGGCCCCGCGGACCTCGCCTCGCCGTGCTGACCAGGCGAGCCGCCGTCCGGCAGGAGGCGAGTCCGATGAACGGTCAGCCGGGATGGGCCGACGTGGCCTTGGTGGCCTTCGAGACCGAGGGCAACCAGCGCTACATCTTCGCCACCAACCGCCTGCGCGAGAACGTGGGGGCCTCCGAGCTGATCCACCGGCTGAGAAGGGTCGTCGCGCAAGGGGTTCGGGAGTTGGGAGGCCCTGATCTCCTCGTCGGGGTGAAAGGGGGCGAGGAGATCGACGTCGCCGCTCTCCTGGACCCGAGCCGGAACCTGCCCATCGAGCGGGGAGGGACCTTTGAGGTGATCACCGCTGGCTCGGGCCAGGCCTTGGTCCTGGCTCGAGGCGTGGGCCAGGGCCGCCGGCTGGTGGCCCACGTGACCGGCGCCTTCCTCAAAGATGCCCCGGGGCTGGTGGTGCGGGGCTCGGTGGTCGAGCTGGAGGACGAGCCGCTCCACCGCTGCCTCGGCTCTGCGGTGCGGCGTCGGTCCGAGATCGCGGCCCGGGCCCCGGCGCCCGAGCTTCGCCTCGCGCGGCTCCCGATCGTGGCCGACTGCCGTTACAGCGGGTATCGGGCGATGACGATCGATCCCGCGGCCGAGGGCGGGGAAGGGGCGGCGGTGTCGGCCTCGAGCTGGGCCAAGTCCCGGGCGGCCAGCGATGCCCTGGAGCGGCTCCGCACCGCCTCGGCGAAGCCGCGCGGCTCCTGCCCCGCAACCCGAGCCAGCTGGAGCAGGTGCTTCGGGGGCGGCAGGGCGAGGCGGCCTGGCTGGGCCTGATCCACGCCGACGGCAACGGCCTGGGCCAGGTCTTCCTCGATTTCCACCACCTGGCGGGGGCCACGGCACCGGAGGACCGCCGTCGCTACGTGGACACCCTGCGTCGCTTCTCGGCCGGCATCGACCTGGTGGCGGCTTCCGCTTTCCGCGCCGCGGCCCGACGGCTGCTCCAACGCCTGGGGCCGCACGGCGGCGGTCGTCTGGGCGCGCTCCCCCTCCTCCCCCTGATCGTCGGCGGGGACGACCTGACCGTGCTGCTCGACGGCCGTCACACCCTCGCCTTCGCCCACGACTACCTGAAGGCGTTGCTGGTGGCCGAGTTCGCCAGGATCGTGCGCGAAAAGCTGGACGCGATGCCTGGCCGCCGGCGGGTGCTGGTGGACGTCGGCGCCGGCGGCGTGAGATGTGCCTCGGCGTCGTCCAGGGCTACCTGGAGGCCGGGTACCTGCCCACGCTCGTCCCCACCAACCGGCAGGACGTTCTCGACCAGGAGCCGTTCCAGCCCGTCCTTCCCCGGGACGTGTCCGCCTGGCTGGTGGGGAACGGGGCCTTCGACGCCATGGCCGAGCTCCATCCGGACCAGGAGGGGGCCTGGAGAGGGCTGGCGGAGCTGTGCTGGTACCGCTGGCTCGAGGCCAGGAAGCGGCTGCGCGGTTCCCGCGTCGAGCAGGTGGTGGGCATGCCCGGAGGTTTGGGCCAGGGCCTGCCGGACCGCCGCGAGCAGTGGGCCTTCATGCGCGGTGCTGGAGTCCAACCTGTTGCGCCAGGTGGGGGCAGGCCAGGCACGCGGGATCGTGCCCGGCCATCACTGGCCCGAGCTTCGCCTGCGGGAGCTGTGGCACGAAGAGCGGCTGTGGAACGAGGGCCAGCGGCGCCTTCCGCCTTGCCGTGGAGAGGGCGACCGAGGCGGCGGTGGGCCGCCAGGTTCCCTTCCAGGACTGCGACTTCGACGCCTTCCTCAAGCGGGAGGACCTCTGGACGGGGCTGCCGGACTCGGTCGTGCAGCTTTGCCGCGACCACAGCTGGCACCAGCTCTTCGAACTCTCCAAACGGGGCGGTCACTAGCTGGGGATGCCGGGGCCGGAGGAGGCCACGGAGGCGATCCGCTTCCTGGACCTGCCCAACCGCGTTGACCCGGTCGCCGACGCCCTGGAGGCGCTGGGCCACGCCTCCCGCCGCTCGCTGCCCGAGGACCTTCTGGTCGTCGCCTGCGTCGGTAAGCGCGATCTGCAGGACGGCCGGACGCCCATGCTCGACGCCGTGCTGAGCGGGGTCCGCGAGCGGGGCCTGGACCCGCGCCCGCTCCACCTCCGCCTCCTGGTCAGCCAGGAGCTGATCGCGTCCGGCGGGGAGCTGGCCCGACGGGCCCTCGGTGCCGGTCTCGCCAGTGCCGAGCTGGTGATCGTCGCCCATCCGGCGAGCTTCCATGAATGGCACCGGTGCCTCGTCGACCACCTCTCCACCTCGTCTGCCCTGAGGACCATCCACCGCGCCATCGTGGTCACCAACCCGGGCACCAAGGCCATGAACCTGGCGGCCCTCACGGCCACGCTGAGCTGGGGCCTCGACACCGTCACCGTTGCGGGTCAGTGAGCATGAGTCAGCCGACCCGCAGCCACCGGTTGCCCGGTGGCGGTCCCGGTCTTACCCGCTTGCGCGGTGCCGGGTTCCTGCTTGGGGTCCCCACGAAGCCTGCTTCG
>CADDZO010000343.1 GCA_902812395.1 bacterium
CAGCAGTGCCCGCCAGGCCCTGGTCAGCGATTCCCGCACCGCCCCCGCCCCCCGGGCCCGGATCGCAACCTGCTCAAGGTGGCCGGGGACGGTGGCGCGCTGGCCCAGGCCTCCGTGTCGGTGTTGCGCTGCCTCGAGGACAAACAGCGGCCGGGCGCCTTCGTCTCCGCTCCGGGGGCACCGTGGGGGGATCCCACCCAACCCCTGAACCTGGTCTGCAACCGCGATCTCTTCCACATCGCCTCCGCCCTGCTCGATGCCGGAGATCCCTCCCCTGCCCGCCGGGCGCTGGCCTACCTGGAGAGCACCCAGCGAGAGAACGGGTCCTGGCCAGTCCGTTATCGGGTCACCGGCGCCTCTCAGGGCGAGGGCAGCACCCTGGACCAGACTGCCTATCCGATCTTGCTCGCCTGGCGGCTGGGAATGGCGGGGGCGCTCGACCGCGACCCCTACCCGGGCCTGGTCCGGCGAGCGGCCGCCTACCTACTCGCAGCCGGACCGAGCACAGAAGCAGACCGCTGGCTGGACGGTGCTCGCGGGCGCTCGCCCTCCTCGCTGGCAGCGGCGGTGGCGGCCCTGGTGGCGGCGGCGGAGTTCGCAGAGGACGCTCGGGAGCCAGCTGCAGCCGAGCACCTGCGTGCCGTGGCCGATTACTGGCAGGATCGGATCGAGAGCTGGACCTACCTGGAGGCGGAGCAACGCTACGTCCGGATCGCCGGCCAGTCGGGTGCGCGCCTGGAGGACGCGGTCGGACTGGAGTTCCTGGAGCTGGTCCGGCGCGGCCTTCGCGCTCCCTCCGATGTGCGGGTCGTCCGCAGCCTGGCCGCCGCCGATGCCCAGCTCCGGGTCTCGCTCCCCTGGGGCGACGCATGGCGCCGGTTCACCTGGGACGGGGCAGGAGAGACGGACGACGGCGTCCCACCCTGGGAGACGACCGAGCCTGGCAGAGGGCGACCCTGGCCGCTGCTGATCGGGGAGCGAGGTCACTACGCGATCGCGGCCGGCGAGTCGGCGATCGAGTACGTCCGTCGGATGGAGGCGTGCGCGGGCGAGGAGCTGCTGCTGCCCCAGCAAGTCTGGGACGGCCCCGACCTGCCGCAGCGGGGGCTAGTGACAGGCCGAGCCACCGGCTCCGCAACTCCGTTTGGCTGGAGCCATGCCGAGTACCTGCGCCTTCTGGCCGCGGTCGCCGGCTCACGCCTGCCGGATCTGCTGGAGCCGGTACGTCGCCGCTACCTGGAAGGGACCCCGCCGAGGCCGGCCAGCGTCTGGACCCACGCCCATCGGATCGGCACCTTCCCGGCTGGCGGGCGGCTCCGGATCCAGCTGAGACAGCCTGGGGCGGTGCTGTGGACGGAGGACGGGTGGCGTACCTCGCACGTGGCCCAGGCGCGGGGCACCGGGCTGAGTTGCTGGGTCGCCGAGCTGCCCACCGAGGCGGTACCCGTCGAGGGCGAGGTAGAGTGGACCGCCAACTACGCCGACGGGCGCTGGGAGGGGGCCAACTATCGCCTGCGGGCGCTGGCGGCCGAGCCGGTCACCGTTCGCTGAGCCGGCTCAGTCCTCGTCGCGCAAATCAATGCGGAGCTCGTCGCCAGGGTCTTCCTCGAACTGGCTGTGCAGCTCCCCGCAGTCCGCGCAGCGATAGTACTCGCCCACGAAGCCCTTCTGCCAGACCGAGTAGCTGAACTCGCCCGGTTCCTCCACCAGCACCTCCTGCTCCAGCTTCCAGATCACCTGCTCCCAGGTGCCGCGGTCGCCGGACAGCTGCTCGTCGAGCACGATTAGGCAGTAGGGGTGGGGCTCGCCCCACACGATCGCAATCTCGCCCACCCTTTCCTCGGCGTCGTTGACGATCGACCAGACCTCCGACTGGGGGCCGCGGGTGCCCCTGATCAGGCGCAGACCGGTCCAGAAACGCTCCGCCGCCTCCCGCTCGGCCTTGTCGTGCTCGGCCTGGGCTTCCTGGTACGCGCCCCACATCCGCATCAGGTGGTTGCGAAACCGATGGTAGGTTGGGAGAAGGCGAGGCTGTGACTTGGGCGAGCCGATGATCTGCTCGAAGGCGTGCTCGAAGGCGGCCTCGACCCGCTCCTGGCGGTCGCTCAACTCAGGCGCCCAGTTCTCGTCATCGGACAGCCGCATCGACTCGTTCAGCACCACCTCGAAGTCGAGCCAGTCGTCTCCGAACTCGGGCACGAACACGCTCTCGACGATGTCGGCCAGTCGGTGCTCCTCGAGCAGGGCCGGGGTGATGCGGCCGCGGGCCTCGGGCCAGCCCTTCCAGCCCATCACGTAGTGGATCCAGTAGTCGAAGACCGTGAACGCGTACTGGAGAGCTGCCGGTGAGGTCCACATACCTGGTGGCCAGGACTTCCGGCCGGTGCGCACCCGGTTGTAGAGCGCGATCACCTGCTCGTCGTCCATGTATTCCTGTGCCATTGCCGAGGCCATTGTAGGGGCGAGTAGCGGGCGGCACCGGAATACGGGCAGGGGGTGCCCGGTAGTATCCCGATGTGGCACAGTTGACGTTCACGCCGGAGCAGGTGCAGCGCTATGCGCGCCATCTCATCCTTCCCGAGGTGGGCGGGGCCGGCCAGCGCAAGCTGCTCGGCACGAGCGTGTTGCTGCTGGGGGCGGGCGGGCTCGGTTCGCCCGCGGCCATGTACCTGGCCGCGGCTGGG
>CADDZO010000344.1 GCA_902812395.1 bacterium
GGTCGGGCGGCGCCGGCCGTGCCGGGCGTGCCGCTGGCAGCGACCCGGGCCCCGGCCGCAACGGCTGTCACCGCTGCCGCCCGCTGCACCGTGTAAATCGAGGCCGAAACTGCCCCCAGGAGCAGGAGCATGAACGTACCCACCACCATCGCGAACTCCACCATGGCCTGGCCGCTCCTCGATGCCACTCCGGGAGCAGTCTGGTATGCGGGGGCGGACACGACGCGGACAATCGCGCGGTCAGCCAGCTCTGGAAGCAGCCCGAATGATCTGCTCGGCGCGGTCGGCGAGGGACGCCATGGTGGCCGGACTGATGAGGCGGAGGCGGAGCTTGCGTACCTCCTCGGCAGCGAGCAGGAGGCCGGAGGTCGTCGCTGGTGCGGCGCGGAACCTCGCGACCACCGGCTCGGCGTGAAGGTGGAGAACCCCCTCGACCAGGTCCACCACCTGGCCCCGGCAGCGCTCCACGGGGTCGGGCAGCGCTGCCACCCTTTCCTCTCCCAGCGACACGTTGACATCGTCGGTGCCGTGCCCTGCGGCGTCGGCAATTCTGGCATGGAGAACGGTGTCGGCGCTCGCCATCACCCCGGCCAACACGTCAAGCCCGCCTGGATGCGGCTGCCGATGGCTGTAGGCTCCAACCAACCCGCTTTCGTCAAACAGGGCCAGACCGAGGTCGGACGCCGACTGCAGCACCACCACCCCTCGGCGGCGCTTGCGCACGATCGCCTCGACCATGCCGGCCGGATCCACCCACCGCACCGGGATGGGGGGGAGGCGGTCGGGCTCTCTCCAGTAGCTGGGCAGTGCCAGCGCCAATCGCCGGTCCACGGTTGCCGCCCGCATGGTCTGCGTATCCGTGGAGCCGATCGCGTTGAGGGCGTCCAGCCCCACCACCGGCGGTTGCCCAGGCAGGGCCGCGACGGCGTCGAGCACCCGGCCGCGGACGACCACGATCACGGCTTCACCTGAGGTGCCGCGGTGAGCGATCACGGCGTCGTCCAGGGCCGCGATCAGGGCTGCCAGCCCCCGGGCCCGGAAGAAGGGCTCCGGACCGGCCGGGACCGGAGGCAGGTCGGGCAAGGCATGGGGGGCCCGGTCGGAACCCGCCATCTCGCGGCGTATGGTAGGCATGCGGTCCCGGCCAACGCTGGCCGGGTCGGGTCTGCGGATGACACGACGGGCCAATCTGGGCCTTCTGGCTTTCCTGGCGGTGGCCTTCGTCACGGGCTGGGTGGCCTTCGCCTACGGGACCGCCCCTTCCCGTTGGGCTCTGATCGTTCACGCGGTGAGCGGATTCGGGCTGCTGGTACTGGTCCCGTGGAAGTCGCTCATCGTCCGCCGGTCCCTGCGTCGTCGGCGCCCCGGGCGCTTTGCCTCGCTGGTACTGGCGGTGGTGGTGCTGGCCTCGCTGGTGGCGGGCCTGCTCCACTCGATCGGGCTGCCCTGGTGGGGCCCGTTCACGGCCATGGAGCTGCACGTTGGGGCGGCGATCGCGTTGGTTCCCCTGGTGATCTGGCACGTCTTGGCCCGCCCGGTTCGGCCCCGGCCAACCGACTTCGCCCGCCGCCACCTGCTTCGCTACGGCGGCGCGCTGACCCTGGCCGGAGCCGCCTACGCGGCCAGCGAGGCTGCCGTCCGGCTGGGCGGGCTGCCTGGAGCACATCGCCGCTTTACCGGTTCCTACGAGGTGGGCTCCTTTCAACCCGACCTGCTCCCGGCCACATCCTGGCTCTTCGATTCGGTGCCCACCATCGACGTGTCCGTCTGGAGGCTGCGGGTGGCGTGGCCAGGCGGAGAGCGTGCGTGGACCTACGAGGAGCTCTGGGCGTTCGACGACCAGATCCAGGCGATCCTGGATTGCACCGGCGGCTTCTGGTCCGAGCAGGTCTGGGCGGGGGTGTGGCTGAACCGCCTCTTCCCGGAACGGAGGCCGGGAGGAAGCGTGCACGTGATCTCGCACACAGGCTACGATCGGCGGCTCTCGGTCGCTACCCTGGGCCAGGTGCTGCTGGCCACCCGGCTTGGCGGCGAGGCGCTGAGTCCCGACCACGGCTACCCGGCCCGTCTGGTCGTGCCCGGCAGCCGGGGCTTCTGGTGGGTCAAGTGGGTGCGGTCAGTCGAGCTGGAGGACGTGCCCGCCTGGTGGCAACTGCCGTTCCCGGTGCAGTGAACCGGGGGAAGCCAGATCGACTCGGTAGAGTTCCATCGTCGCGCGCCCCGCTAGCTCAGAGGAAAGAGCAGCTGCCTTCTAAGCAGTAGGTCGGGGGTTCGAATCCCTCGCGGGGCGCCACTCACTATGGAGCTCGGTACCAGCACACTGGTGACAGCGCCGTTGCACCTCCTGTCTCCTCCCCCGGCGAAACCAGGAGGCGGAGGACCATTGCCGCGTTCCTGAGCTTTCAGCAGCCGTCGCCACGGGCAGCCGGGCCGCGGCAGGTTGGGCGGCGCATCTGCCTCTCGCGAGCGCCTTGGAAGGAGAACAATGTCGCATCGGGCTGGACCCACGCGTCAGCGACATCGTCGGAGAACCGGAGTCCGAGTGTGAGCCGATCGTGGGTCCGTGTCACCGACACAGAAATGGACCGGTTGGATCATTTATGTCATCTCCCATCATTGCGTGAGCATGAGTCATCCG
>CADDZO010000345.1 GCA_902812395.1 bacterium
GGGGAGGGATGGGGGCGATCACCGGCGACCTGCTGCTCGAACCGGCAGTAACTCCAGGGCCTCCAGCAATCCAGGCTGTGGAACTGCCCGGGCATGGTCCTCGCAGCGGATCGCCCGACGCTCGTCCCACGGGAGAACCGCAGCCACGCGCACTCCCGGCAGGTGCTCGGCCAGCGTGCGGCGGATCTGCTCCCGGAGCGCACCACCGCGGGTCTGGAAGAGGATCAGCTCGGCCTGGGGAGGGCGAGCCGCCTTCAACACTTGGATCGACTTGATCAACCGGGGAGGTCCGTCCTGCAGCGCAATCAGGACGCGCTGTGAGACCGTGCAGACCGCCTCGGCGGCGCGGCGGGGTGACTCTTGGCCGGGGTGGGCCAGGGGCGCACCCAGGTCGAGCAGGACGAGTTCATCGGGGAGCGCCCGCAGCGCCGGCACCAGGCGTGGCAACAGCTCCGCTACTCCCGGTCCACAGAAGCCCTGGAGGCCGGCCAGCACCCGCAGATGCGGCCGGGAAGGGACCCGCACCACCTGCTGCTCGATCAGGGCGGGGGAGACGGCCTGGGTACCGAACAGGTTACCGATGCCACGAGAGCCGCAGTCGAGCGCCAGCAGTTCGGCCAGGTTCCCGGTCCCGGACATGTCCGCGTCGCAGAGCAGGACCCGGTGCCGTTCGGCCGCGGCCCAGGCCAAGGAGAGCGCGAGTGTGCTCGAGCCCTGTCCCGCCTTGGTGGTGAGGACGCTGGCGACCAGGGTCATGGTTGCCTCCGCATCGTCGGAGACGGAGTCGGGGCGGGCAGCGACACGGCATTGCCATCGGCAGCTCCCGCCAACTGCCCGATGGCGGTAGGAACGTCGACGTCGCCGCCAGGCGCCACCTCGGCCCCGCTGGAGCGGGCAGCGTAAAGCTCCACCCCGCCTGCCTGGAGCGCGATCCAGTAGGGCTCCTGGGAGGCAGGCACCAGCACCGAGAGCGGATCGCCGGTGGCGACCACGATCACATCTCTACCCACCAGCACCGCCTGGCCCCCGACCAAGGCGTAGACGTCAAGGGTGTCGCCAGCGGCCAAATCGGGAGCCGCCCGCAATGAGAGGGGCACCAGCACCGTGTCCTGTCCGAGCAGGTCATCGGGAACGAGCAGGGTGCCGCTGCTCAGCGCATGGGCAGCGCGACGTCCGATGGGGGACGACTCCAGGACCGTGAAGGGATCGCCGGTGTCGGGGATCCGGACCCGCTCGACGTCTGCCGGAGCGATGACCGAGCCGGCTGCCAGGTCCCGGGTCGTCACCCATGCCCTCCGGGTATCGCGTGACTGGGCCAGCGCCTGCAAGTAGAGCAGGCCGATGACCGCGATCACGACCAGGGTCAGGCCGACCGCCACCACCTGGCGTCGCACTAGCCGCTCACCTCCGG
Organism: bacterium; assembly: GCA_902812395.1. Lineage (GTDB taxonomy): Bacteria > Chloroflexota > Dormibacteria > Dormibacterales > Dormibacteraceae > CADDZO01. The sequence continues at coordinate 1,412 of CADDZO010000345.1, forward strand.
AAGGGTTCCTCCGAAGACGGGATGCGCAGTGCGGGTCACGCTGACCGGTGCGGTAAGACCGGGTAGCGGGACCGGCAGCCGGGCTGTTGTCTGGGCGGTTGCGACCACGGTGGCGGCATCGGCCGAGCAGGTGCCGGCAAGGCCGAAGGAGCGGAGCGTTGCCCGACAGCGCGCCGTGGCCCGAGCCGGGTCGAGCCGAAGCTCCCCTTGGTAGAAGGGGCCAGGCGCCACCGCCGAGGCTCCGGCCTGGACGGCGAGCAGGGCTCCATCCCCGACCCGGTCGTAGACGACGAACACCGCTGCCAGGTCGGCTACCAGGGCGAACATGCCGGTGAAGAAGAGCGCCAGGACCAGGGCGAAGATCACCAAGGTCTGTCCTCGTCCCCTACCACCCTGCATCGTCAGCGCGATCGGTAGCTTGAGCTGTCGGCGGTGGCCGTGGCCTGGAGCACGAGCGGGAAAGGGACGACCACGGCCATGGGGGTGCGGGAGTAGTCCAGTGTGGCCGTGCCCTTGCAGGTGACGGTCTGGCCGGGACGATAGGCGCCGCAGCCGATCAGGGATCCCGGTTCCAGATAGGGGTATTGGTGGAGGGTGCCCTGCCAGCTCTCCTCTGCCCAGGAGTGACTGAGCGGGCTTTCGGCCGGGGCCGATACCGCCGCTGCAGCGGCCAGGGCGGTCGCCGTCTGCAACTCGACCTGGGCCTCCACCCGGACCAGTACGGCGAGGAAGCCAAGCAAGAGCACCACCATCACCGGCACCGTGATTGCGGTTTCGAGCAGGGCCTGGCCGCGACTGAGGCTCATGGAGCGAACGTCACCACATGGACCTCGGCCATCAGGTCCAGCGACCAGTCCAATCCCGGCAGCGGGATCGAGTCGGCCGGGGTGCCCCGGAGACGGACCGTGACCATACCCCCGGCGGCGGTAGCGCAGAGGTCGACCTGCCCGCGCGGGATGGCCGCCAGCTGGGGGCAAGGCCGATCCGGAGGCAGGCTGCGCAGCCGGGTCCCGGCCAGCACCGGCGAGACCACCCGTCTCACCACCGGCAGGGCGCCGGCCAGGTCTGGTCGGGCGGCGCCGGCCGTGCCGGGCATGCCGCTGGCAGCGACCCGGGCCCCGGCCGCAACGGCTGTCACCGCTGCCGCCCGCTGCACCGTGTAAATCGAGGCCGAAACTGCCCCCAGGAGCAGGAGCATGAACGTACCCACCACCATCGCGA
>CADDZO010000346.1 GCA_902812395.1 bacterium
GGGCGAAGATGGCCAGCGGCTTCGCCAAGCCCGGGGGCGTGGTCCGGTTGGTACAAGAGAACTGGGCTGCAGTGACCGGGAAGCTCCCGACCGAGGTCCTCTGGGGGGTCGGAGCCAAGACCGCGCGCAAACTCGCCGGCCTCGGCATCCGGACGGTGGCCGAGCTTGCGGCCGCGGACGAGGGCGAGCTGGCCCGAGCCTTCGGACCGACCATCGGCCCGTGGCTCCGGCGCCTGGGCACCGGCGAGGTCGCAAGCCCGGTCAGCGACGAGCCCCGCCGGGCCAGGGGCCGGGGCAAGGAGCGGACCTTCCAGGAGGACGTGCGTGATGGAGACCGGGTACGGCAGCTCCTCTCCGGTCTGGCCCGGGAGCTGGCCCGAGAGCTGGCCGACGTGGGGCGGCCGGCGAGACGGGTGGTGGTCAAGGTGCGCTTCGCTCCGTTCGACACACACACTCGCAGCGTGACCCTCCCGCAGCCGACCGTCGACACCGACCTGATCGCCACCGGCGCGCTCGCGGCCCTGGAGCGGCTGCCGCTCGACCGGCCGGTTCGGCTGCTCGGTGTGCGAGCCGAGCTCGCATAGGGCAGGACCCGGCGACCGAGGAGCCGATCGCTCTGCAGCATCGACAAGCTCCCGGCCCGCCTCCGGGGAGAGGCGCGGCCGGTGCCCTCGCCATCCCGTGCCACACTTGGCAGTGGTGATGACCGAGGTCCACGTGGCGGTGACCGCACGCCTGGCAGCCGTCCGCCAGCGCTACACCGACGGACGCCGAGAGCTGATCGAGGCGCTGGTGGAGGCGGGAGCACCGCTCACGGTTCCCGAGCTGCTGCGGCGATGCCCGCTGATGCCTGCCAGCACCGCATACCGCAATCTGGCCGTGCTGGAGCAGGCGGCCGTGGTCCGGCGGATCCAGCTGGGCGACGGCGAGTCCGCGCGCTACGAGCTGAGCGAGGTGCTGGTGGGACACCACCACCATCTCGTCTGCGCCGGATGCGGCCAGGTCGTCGACGTCGAGGCATCGCCGGGGTTGGAACGGGTGATCGCCGACAGCTGCCGGGAGATCGCCAGCCGGGCCGGGTTTCGCCTCGAGGGCCACCGCCTGGATCTCGTCGGTCGGTGCGAGCGATGCTCCTGAGGCGCGGGGCCCGGGGATCCGGCGGTGGGCGCCGAATCCTGGTTCAGGGTCGCCGACCTGGAGACCCACAGGCCGCGGTCCCGTGGACGGAAGCGGGGGGATGAGGGCGCCCCGTGCCCGCGGGCGTGCCCTCGATCTCAGTTGAACCGGATCCTGCTTCTCGCGTGGGTACCGGAGGGTGGGTGATCAGCGCCGTCGGAGGGGGTGGAGACGGTCCCAGACGCCGACGAACGCCGTCACCACCGCTGCCAGATAGAGGACGTAGACCAGCAGCTGGAGCACCGTCGGCTGGCTGGCATAGCCGAAGAAGGTGTGGACCACGTCCCCCAGGGCGCTGTCCTCGCTGAGTATCGAGGAGGTGTTCCACATCGGATGGGTGAGGAATGGCAGCCAGCCCAGCTGCTGCAGGTTCTCCACCGCGTCCACCAGCAGGCCGGCGGCAAAGGCCATCAAGAGGACACCGACCACCTTGAAGAAGAGGCCAAGGTTCAGGCGGTGGCCCAGGCGATAGATCGCGAACGCGATCGCCAGCGCGAGTGCCAGCCCAGCTGCCCCACCGGCCAGGACCCGCTGCCCGTTGCTGCTGAAGGCGATGGCGAGCGTGAAGACCACGGTCTCCAGCCCCTCCCGACCGACCGCCTGGAACGAGACCAGGCCGAGGGCCGTGCGCCGTCCCCGACCGATGGCGGTCTGGGTCCGCTGCCGCAGCTCCGCAGCCAGCCCGCGGCTGTGCGCCCCCATCCAGAACGTCATGTAGGTGAGGACGACCGCGGCGACGAGGTAGGTGGCGGTCTCGAAGATGATCTGGACCCTGGAGCCGGAGTAGGTCCTGATGGTCAGGAAGGCGGCGATCCCGCCTCCGAAGGCGAGGACCAGGGCCGTACCCACGCCGACCAGGACGTCGAGGCGGTGGCGGCGCTGCCCGATCCGGTCGAGATAGGCGAGCAGGATGGCCACGATCATGCTTGCCTCGACTCCTTCGCGGAGGAAGATGACGAAGGCAGCGATCATACGCGGATGTGCTCCAGGCAGTCGATTAGCATGGTCTAACCAGGATATTAGCATCGGCTAACTGCCAGGTTCAGCCGTCGGCCGCACGAGGGCGCCGTTGGACCTGGTCCGATGTGGGGTGGGCGACATGGTGCAACGGCGATCGTTGATCCGACACAGCCGGGAGGGAGGTGATGGACCGTGCCGCACAGGGGTTCGAGCGGCTGGACGAGCTGGTCCGGTCCCGCGCTCCTGAGGACTGGGACCGATCGGTATCGCGGCCCGAGGGAAAGGACCCGTGGACGGTGAAGGACACCCTGGCCCACATCACCGGGGCAACGGCCACCTTCGCCCGCATGCTGCGGCGCGAGCCGCCCTGGCCCGAGGAGCGGTTGGACGTGCCGAATATGAACCACGCCGTCTACGAACGCTGGCGTGGGCGACCCTGGCAGGAAGTCGTGGCCTGGCATCGTGAAGTGCAGGAGGTGGGGATGAAGGCGTTG
>CADDZO010000347.1 GCA_902812395.1 bacterium
CTCGGGCGGGGCCTTGGCGATCACGTCACTCATGGAAGGCCCCGGCGCCATCGTTCGGGGTCATGGTGGAGGCGAAGATACGTCAGCCATCATACGGTGTCAACGGTCTCAGCCGCCGTCGGCGCAGTCCCATCGCCAGCACCAGAACACCTAGCTCCACGGTGGCCCTCCTTGGTGATGCCGCTGCCTCTCCCCACCCGCCCGAGGCGACGGGGAAGGAGAGGCGGCCGGGTCGGGACGGTGGAGGCAGCGGGCGGCGCCCCCGCCAGGGGCGACCAGGATCGGGATTGGGGCGTGGCCACCATGACCGGATCGGGCGGCCCTGGCACCGCCCCCCGTAGGGGAGACGGCCGGAATCGAGCTCGACACCGCGAGCCCGAGCGAGGTCCCGGCCGGCCTCGTCGCGGAGCCGTGGCCCCCTGCCACGCCGTCCACGCCACCACCGCTGCAGTTGTCATCCCCACGGCCACCACCAGGAGGGGGCATCGGCCCGCCGTCGCGGACCCGGCCCGACCCTCGGACGACGCCCCGGTTTCCTGCCGGTCACGCCCACGGGCACCTCTCGAAGAGACCGTGCCCCGCTTTCCCGCCCGGGCGCCTCACTCGCTTTCCGGAGGGTCCAGGTCCTTCCAGCCCGAGTCGAAAGCGTCATCCCCCGGCCAGGCCTCGGTCTCCACAGCGACGGGCGCACGGCCGGACTCGGGCAGCGGCCCCCGAACCCTAGGAGTCGGCCGCGCCTGCCAGCTCAGACGGGGGCTCCTGCCCTTCGAGGTGGATCCGATGCCCCTCGAGGTCCGCGTCCTTCGCTCGTGGACGCGGACCAGGCCGTCGAGCACGGGCCGCAGCTGGATCCACGGTCTTGTCCATCAGCCGCCCGACCTCTGCGACCGCCCCCCATGAGCTGCACCCTGATCACCGAGCACCTCCTCGCCTTGACCAAAAATCTCGGCGGCGCAAGCCCCCCGCTTCAGCGCTGGGGATGAGCCGCCCGTTTGAATTGGGTTGGTGCACGCGGGCTTGGCGCGTGAGCGCTGGCTGGGTGCGTGCGGGCGGCGTGGAGCCAAGCTACCCAACCTGCGAGTGGGAGGGCGTTTCGCCCTTCCTCCTTCGGGGCCGCGCTCCAGAGGGAGAGCGGGTCGCCCGCAGAAGAGGGGACAGCCCAAGCCGAGGTCCTGGATGCTGGAGCGCATGCGCAAGCGTGTGGCGAGAGCCGAGGAGAGGCGGCGGTGGTCCCCGGCTTTATTCGCCGTGGGGGGTTCAGGCGCACGCGTCAACCGGCTCGGGGTCAGCCGGCGGGTCCGCGCTGCCGCGGGCGCAGCGCTCGTCGCAGATGAGATCGCCCAGGTACTGGACCTGGCCCAGCGGCCGGTACCGCAATCCTGCAGCCTCACCCGCAGGAGGCCACGGCGCAGCCATTTTGTAATAGTGTAGCTCCATGCTGCGACGTAGCAACTTCACAGAGCCCGAACAGGAATACCTGAGGCAGCAGCGACTGGGCAGGCTGGCCACCATCGACGGACAAGGCCACCCCCACGTCGTTCCCACCGGTTTCCGCTTCGATCCCGCAACCGGGACCATTGCCATCGGCGGCCACGGTATGGCTGAGACGCGGAAGTACCAGCATGTGCGCTCGAACCCGCACGTGGCCTTCGTGGTCGACGATCTGCCCTCGATCGTTCCCTGGCGTGCACGCGGGGTCGAGATCAGAGGCAGGGCCGAGACGTTCACGGAGGGCGGCCAGCACCTGGGGCCCGGGTTCGGCCCATCGTGGATCCAGATCGTGCCAGCCCATGTGTGGTCCTGGGGGCTGGTAACTGTTGGCGTTTGAACCTATGGTAGTATGTAGGGGTGACCTTGAAGGACTGGGCGCGGCAACAAGGAGTTCATCCCATGACTGCAGCCCGCTGGTTCCGGGAAGGCAAACCCCCAGTTCCCGCGCCCCCCGCCGGCCGGCTGATCCTGGTGGACCAGCCGCCGGTCAGTGCCGTTCCGGGGATCACGGCCGTGTATACCCGCGTGTCGTCCGCCGACCAGAGGTCTGACCTGGACAGGCAGGTTGCCCGGGTGACCGCATGGGCAGCAGCCGAGGGACTTCCGGTGGGCCGCGTGGTGACGGAAGTCGGCTCCGCACTGAACGGCAAGCGCCGCACGTTCTTGGCCCTCCTGCGCGACAATTCGGCGACCACGATCGTCGTGGAGCACCGCGACCGGTTCGCCCGCTTGGGCGCGGAGTAGGTCGAGGCTGTGCTGGCGGCACAGGGCCGCCGGTTGCTGGTTGGGGATCCATCGGAGGTGGATGACGATCTGGTCCGGGGCGTGACCGAGATCCTGACCAGCCTCTGCGCTCGTCTCTCCGGACGGCGAGCGGCTGCCAACCGAGCGGCCAAGGCCATCGCAGCGGCCACCGGGGAGGACCCGTGAAGCTGCAGCAGGCCGGGTCCCCACGAAGCGGGCTTCGTGGGGTGCCCCAGGCCTACCGGTACGCGTTCGATCCCACCCCGACCCAAGAGCGGAGGCTCCGCTCCCATGTCGGGGCGGCGCGCTACGCCTGGAACTGGGGTCTGACCCGGGTGAAGGCGCGGTACGCAGCCGAGAAGAAGTGGTACTCAGCCGAGGATCTCCATCGGCT
>CADDZO010000348.1 GCA_902812395.1 bacterium
CTTGGGGTCCCCACGAAGCCTGCTTCGTGGGGTCCCCTCCTGCTTCATCGCCGTGTGCCCAGCACGGCTGGGTCTTACCTCGGCTCCACAGGCCCCTCTGCCACTGACGGCGAGCTCGAGGAGAAGAGATTCTTCGCAGCGTTCACGTCCCGGTCGATGACCAGGCCACAGTTCTCGCAGCGGAAGATGCGCTCGGCCAGCCTTGGCTTTCACCGTCCCGCAGCCAGAGCACGTCTTGGAACTGGGGAAGAACCGCTCGGCAACCAACAGCCGTCCGCCGCGCCAGACGGTCTTGGAGCCGAGCTGGTGCCGCACGGTCCCGAAGGACTGGTCGGCCAGGCTCCGGGCCAACCTCCGGTTACGGAGCATCCCGGCCACGTTGAGGTCCTCGACCACCACCGTCTCGTATCGAGTCCCCAGGTCGTGGCTTTGTGCACGGCATCGAGACGGCAGTTGACGATCCGGGCATGGAGTCGAGCAGGGCGCTTGGCGCTCTTTCTTCGGTTGGCAGAGCCGGTCTTTCTGCGGGAATGGGCGCGCGCGGCTCGGCGGAGGCGCCCCAGCGCAGCCTTCAGCGGCTTGGGACCAGGGAACCTGATCACCTTGCCTTGGTGGTCCACCGCCGTGATCAGGGAAGCGATCCCGAGATCGAGACCGACCGCCGTCCGGGGCCGCCGATGATGATCCGGGACCTCACGCTCCACCTCCACGGTGAAGGACACGAACCACCGCTGGGCGGTCCGCGACACGGTGGCAGAGAGGATCCTGGCCTTTCCTTCCGCGATCTTGCCCGCCAATGCCTGGGTGGACTCGTGGGTGCGAATGGTCCCCAGCCGGGGCAGCGTGACCGTCGAGCCCGAGCAGCGCATCACCCCGGTGCTGAAGCGACAGGAATCCCGGCACCGGCCCTTCTTCTTGTACCGAGGGAAGCCCAGCCGGAGCCCCTTTCCGCAGCCCCTTCTTGGACTTCGAGAAGTCCTCCAGCGCCCGGTCCAGGTTCCGGAAGGCCTCCTGGTAGACGCACTTGGAGTTCTCACTCCACCAGGCCAACTCGGGGTTGGTCTTCTTCTCCGCGTTCCAGAGCCGATGGAGTTCTTCCGCCGAGTACCACTTCTTCTCGGCTTCATACCGCGCCGTGACCCGGGTCAGGGCCCAGTTCCAGGCGAATCGAGCGGCTCCGGCATGGGAGCGGAGCCTCCGCTCTTGGGCCGGGGTGGGATCGAGCGCGTACCGGTAGGCCTGGGGCACCCCACGAAGCGGGCTTCGTGGGGACCCGGCCTGCTGCAGCTTCACGGGTCCTCCCTGGTGGCCGCTGCGATGGCCTTGGCCGCTCGGTTGGCAGCCGCTCGCCGTCCGGAGAGGCGAGCGCGGAGGCTGGTTGGGATCTCGGTCACGTCCCGGACCAGATCGTCATCCACCTCCGATGGATCCACAACCAGCAACCGGCGGCCCTGTGCCGCCAGCACAGCCTCGACATACTCCGCACCGAAGCGGGCGAACCGGTCGCGATGCTCCACTCCGATTGTGGTCGCCGAATTGTCGCGCAGGAGGGCCAGGAACTTGCGGCGCTTGCCGTTCAGTGCAAAGCCGCCTCGGCCACCACGCGGCCCACTGCCAAGCTCTGGGCTGCCGCCCATGCGCTCACCCGGGCAACCTTACGGTCCAGGTCGGACCTCTGGTCAGCGGACGACACGCGGGCATCCACGGCCGTGATCCCTGGAACGGCACTGACCGGTGGCTGGTCCACCAGGATCAGCCGGCCGGCGCGGCGCGCGCTCGCCCTGGTCCCGCTCCACATGCTGCTCGGGATCGTGCTCGTCCTCGCGCTGTGGACGCTGGCCGGGCTCGCCGCCGCGGCCGGGGTGGGCCGGGGGTTGGTCGCCGTCGCCGTCGTCTGGGGGGCTGGTGGTCCCCGCTCTGGGCGCCACCCAGACCTCTATCCTGCCCGGTCCCGAGCACTGGGTGATCCAGGTCCTGCACCTGCTGGTGGGGCTCACGGCCATCGCCCTGGCCGAGGTGTTGGGGCGCCGGATCCGGGGCCGGGGCGACCCCCGGGCGTCCTGGAACCGGCCCGGGCGGGCGGACCCCGCCATTCACGGAGGTGATCGGTGATGCAGGCACTCTCGATGCTGGTGGCCCAGCCTGCCCACGCCTGGGTGTGGGGCTGGGGCTGGGGCGGCTGGTGGCTGTGGTGGCTCTTCTGGGCCACCCTGATCGGGGTCGGGATCTGGCTCTGGGCGCGCGGCGGCTGGCGTGTATTCATGCCCGGATCGCCAGCCTCCGCCTCGATGCCTTGCACAAGGCCACGACCTGGGGACTCGATACGAGACGGTAGTGGTCGAGGACCTGAACGTGCCCGGGATGCTCTGCAACCGGAGGCTGGCCCGCAGCCTGGCCGACCAGTCCTTCGGGACCATACGGCGCCAGCTCGACTCCAAGGCCGTCTGGAGCGGCGGCCGACTGCTGGTTGCCGAGCGGTTCTTCCCCAGCTCTCAGACGTGCTCTGGCTGCGGGACGGTGAAAGCCAAGGCTGGCCGAGCGTACCTTCCGCTGCGAAAGCTGTGGCCTGGTCATCGACCGGGACGTGAACG
>CADDZO010000349.1 GCA_902812395.1 bacterium
GCTTAGGGTCGAGGTCGTCGGGGCAGCGCGGACGCTGCCAGCCGCAGCGCTGGCGCCGCCCGCGGTCGCCGCCTGCGACGCGGCGATGGCCGGCGCCATGGTCTACCTGCTGCTGGCGATGCGGTGAGGAAGCGATGAGTCGAGCCCTGGCTGCCTCGCCGGTCTGATCCGACATGGATTTGTGGGCTGGCCAGCCGAGACTGAGGTGCGGAGGTGCGCGTGACCGAAGCGATCCGCAATCGCGAGGCGTTCGAGCGCCTGGCGGAGATGTATCGCCGCGACTCCAGCTTCACTGCTACCGGATGCTGGGGTCGCTGCAGGACGCAGAGGACGTGGTGCAGGAGACGTACCTGAGGGCCTGGCGCGGGATCGACCGGTTCGAAGGCCGCACGTCGTTCCGCGCCTGGCTCTACCGCATCGCCACCAACGCGTGCCTGAACGCTCTCGCGAGGCGTGCCACCGCGCGTCGAGTGCTGCCGAAGGCGCTGGGGCCGCCGACGCAGCAGATGCCCTCGGGGGACCGGCCACTGAGGTGGCCTGGCTCGAGCCCTACCCGGACGCCGCCCTGGAGGCCGTCTCGGACCCCGCGCCCGGTCCCGACGCTCGCTACGAGATGCACGAGTCGGTTCAGCTCGAGTTCGTGGCGGCGATCCAGCACCTGCCACCGCGGCAGCGCGCCGTGCTGCTGCTGCGCGACGTGCTGGGCTGGTCAGCCGCCGAGACGGCCAGCCAGCTCGATGCCTCGGTCGCCTCGGTCAACAGCGCGCTCCAGCGAGCCCGGGCCACGCTGGGGCGGCTGTTCCCGTCCGGCCGGCCCGACGCCGCCGCGCCGATTCCGGACGACCGGCAGCGAGATCTCATCCAGCGTTACGTCCGGGCCTGGGAGGACGCCGACCTCCACCGCTTCGTCGCCCTGCTCAGCGAGGACGCGGTCCTGAGCATGCGCCGTTCCGGCAGTGGTACGCGGGACGCGACGCGATCGCGGCCTTCTTTCGCTGGGCCACCACCTCGGTCGGGCACGGCCCGCGGCCCTTCCGGCTGGTTCCCACCGCCGCGAACCGCCAGCCGGCCGTCGCCATCTACGTCCGCCGTCCCGATGGACGCTTCCACGTCCACGGGCTCCAGGTGCTGACGCCCTGCGGCAACGCGGTGTCCGGCCTGACCACGTTTCGCGAGCCCGCGCTGCTCGCTGCCTTCAGCCTGCCGGACGCGCTGTGAGGGCCGTGGAGGGCGGGGATCCAGCCGGCATGCTCGTGCGCTGGCAGTTCCGGCTCGTCCACCGGCTCCTCGACCTCGCGGTCGACCAGCTCCCGGATGCCCGGGACGACCGGCGACCCGCGTGCGTCAGCTTCGCCCGGGCCGTGCTGGGCGAGGATCTCAGCGTCAACGGGGTGCTGGCCGCCGGCCAGCCTCTCGTGCTGCCGAACTGGGCGGGACGCACGGGCATCAGCGAGCTGCCGCCGTTCTTCGCGCCGGCCGGCCCGGGGTCCCCGCGAAATCGCGGTGGCGGGGTGCGGATTTCGCGGGGTGGGGGCCCGTGGGAATGGCGGCGCAGGGTGCGGCTCGACCTCGAGCGGCTCCGCCCGCATGCTCGGGCCGTCTACACCTCGACCGACGCCTATGTCGCCGCCCTGTCCGACGACCAGCTGGAACCGCTGCGCGGAGAGACGCCTGGGTGCCTGTTCAGCGCCCTCCTGCTCACGCTGGCCACGCGGCGGGCGGAGATCGTCAGCCTGCTCCCGAACTGAGGCCGCGGGCCCAGGCCGCGGATGCCTTGGTGGCCTACCGCTGAGTCCTGATCATCTCGGGCGGCCCCGGCGACTGCAGGCCGGGGTGGACGCCCAGCCGCAAGCCCTGGGCAAGGGCGACGCGCTGGAGCAGCGAGACCAGCTGACGGTGCTCGGCCGGGTCGAGGATGGCGAACAGCTCCGCCTCGTGCTCGTCGGCCACCCGCTCCGCCTCGTTCAGCAGGGTCCGCGCGGCCGGGGTCATGAAGAGGGCGTGTGCGCGCCGGTCGGGGAGCCCAGGGAAGCCGGCGCTGGTGGCCCGAGTGGCGACCGGCGCCCGTGGGCCGGCTCGGCGGCCCCGAAGGTGGTCCCCCGCTGCGGGGACCCCCATCGAGCGGCGTCTCGATGGGGAGCTCCCTGGTGCCGCGATGGCTGCGACGCGGTACGCCGCGGGGCTGTGCTTCGAAGAGGCGGAGAGGGAGACCGGGCTGAACCAGCACGAGGTCCGCCACCGGCCGAGCTGGCGCCGGCACCTCACCCTGTCGATGCTGGCGCACGTCTGGCCGGTGGCGATCCGCAGCCGGCCGAGGTGCCACGAGGTGGCGTCGCCCGGGCCTGCCCGGCCTGATGATGCCCGGGGTGCACCGGCTGCTGGCGGTGGCGCTGCCGCTGCTTGAGGCTCGCCGGAGCTTGGCCTGGCGTGGTCATGGTGGGGACGACCCCGGCGCTGGCCAGCCCGGCGCAGCCATCGCCCTCAGGCTCCGGAGCGGGCACAGTCCTCCAGGAGCCGCAACCACGGTGGCGGCATTGGGCGTCCCGTCTCCGCCGGTCGGAG
>CADDZO010000350.1 GCA_902812395.1 bacterium
AGCGGATCATGTCGTGGAAGGCTCCCGATCGAGTGAGCCTGCTGACACTGGGCGGTCGCGAGGTCACCGCTTGGGCGAGTACCAGCGGGCGCGCATGGACCGAATCCGAGGACAGGTGGACCTGATCTTGGGCCGCAACGTGTTCTACCTGTACTGCACCGTGGACGCCCCGGAGGCTCCCGCTGGGAAGATCCAGGACTACCTCGGCGTCGACTTGGGTATCGTCAACCTCGCCACCGACTCGGACGGCGAATCCTTTGGTGGCGAGCAAGTGGAGGTCAAGCGGCGTATCTCCTCTCACCGCCGCCGCAACCTCCAGCGCAAGGGCACCAAAGCCTGCCGTCGGAAGCTCCGTCAGATCTCCGGCCGTCAGCGTCGGTTCCAGACTGATACCAACCACTGCATCGCCAAGCGTGTCGTCGCCAAGGCGAAAGGCAGCTCGCGCGGAATCGCCCTGGAAGACCTCCTCGGCATCCGTGAGCGGGGCACGGTTCGTGGTCGGCAGCGGGCGCGGCACGCTACCTGGGCCTTCGGACAGCTCCGCTCCTTCCTGGAGTACAAAGGCCAGCGCGCGGGAGTACCCGTGGTCCTGGTCGATCCTGGCAACACCTCCCGCACTTGCCTGGAGTGCGGGACGGTCGACAAGGCCAACCGCCCCTCCCAGGCCGACTTCAGGTGTGTCTCGTGTGGGTTCGCTGCACCTGCCGACCACAACGCGGCGCGGGTTATCCGCGCCAGGGCTGTCGTCATGCAGCCGATGGTCTCGGATACGGCCACTGGGCCGTAGGGCCAGGGACAAGCCCCCGGCTTTCGCCGTAGGGTTCATGACGTGCCATCTCCCGCCCTTCCGGCGATCGCAACCGGAGGTGAGGTCCGGCGGCCTCGAACCGCCTTGCCTCCGGGCGGAGCCCGATAATACCCGCGGGATGGAGGCGGCTCCGATCGACGCGCTTGCGCTCTGGAACGACCTCCTGGCCCGGGTCGGTGAGCAGGTCCCCTTCTACCGAGATCGTCTCGGCCGTCGCCGCCTGATCGCGCAGGAGGAGGTTGCCGAGCTGCCGTTCACGACCAAGGAGGACTTCCGGTCCGCCTATCCCTTCGGTCTCCTTGCCGTGCCCCGGGACCAGGTGGTTCGGGTTCACATGTCCAGCGGCACGACTGGCAAGCCGGTCGTCACCGCCTACACGCGGAGGGACCTGGAGCTCTGGTCGGAGTGCATGGAGCGGGTGCTCGGTTTCGCCGGGGTGACCACTGCCGACGTTCTCCAGAACGCCTACGGCTACGGGCTCTTCACCGGTGGCCTGGGCTTCCACATCGGTGCCGAAAGGCTAGGCTGCCTGGTGGTTCCCACCTCCAGTGGCGTCACCCAGCGTCAGGTCATGCTCATGCGGGACCTGGAGGTGAGCGTGCTTTGCTGCACACCCTCCTATGCCCTGGTCCTTGCCGAGGCCGCCGGTGAGGGCCACCGGGGACTGCAGCTGCGGGTGGGCCTGTTCGGCGCCGAGCCCTGGAGCGAGGCCATGCGCCGCGAGATCGAGGCCGGCCTGGGTTTGGAGGCCTACGACGTCTACGGCCTGACCGAGCTCGGGGGGCCTGGCGTCGCGGTCGAATGCCACCGCCATGACGGCCTCCACATCTTCGAGGACCACTTCTACGCCGAGGTGGTGGACCCCGAGAGCGGGCGTCCGCTTCCCCCGGGCGCTGAGGGGGAGCTGGTGCTGACCAGCCTGCGCCGGGAGGCGAGCCCGGTGATCCGCTACCGGACCCGCGACCTGACCGTGCTCACCGACGAGCCCTGCCCGTGCGGCAGCCCGTTCCGGCGGATGCGCAAGGTCACGGGTCGCGCCGACGACATGCTGATCATCCGGGGCGAGAACCTGTTCCCCAGCCAGGTCGAGGCCTTGCTGCTCGAGATCCCCGAGCTCACTGCCAACTACCAGCTGGTGGTGGACCGCTCTGCCCACCGCCTCGACACGCTTGAGGTGCGGGTGGAAGCCCGGAGGCGGGACGGTCTGCAGGATCTCGCCCAGGAGGCCGCTCGACGGTTCAGGGACGCGATCGGGCTGGGGGTGGAGGTGACGGTCCTGGAGCCGGGGGCATTGCCTCGCAGCGAGGGCAAGGCGCGCCGAGTGATCGATCGTCGGGAGCTGGGGTGAGGCCGGGTCTCGCGGATCGTCGGTCACGTTCGGAATGCGCGGGCCGGAGGGGGTAGCCACCGCGGATCGGAAGGGTGGACCCCGGTGCTCCGACCCACAACTCATGGCCGTAGATCCGGGCGGCGCTGAGGACAATTGCGGCGGCGTCGCGGCGGTCGTGTGCGCGGTGGTGGGCGGAACCGGAGGGCGATGCTGCGGGACCGCCTGAGACAGTGCCTGAGGCATGCTCAACGACGACGGCTCAGCTGTTGCGGGTCAGTGAGCATGAGCCAGCCACCCGCAGCCACCGGTTGCCCGGTGGCGGTCCCGGTCTTACCCGCTTGCGCGGTGCCGGGTTCCTGCTTGGGGACCCCACGAAGCCTGCTTCGTGGGGTCCCCTCCTGCTTCATCGCCGTGTGCCCA
>CADDZO010000351.1 GCA_902812395.1 bacterium
TAGTCCTCGCTGGAGACCGCGTTGAAGAGCACGAAGCCAATCCCCGGGTAGGAGAAGACGATCTCGGTCACGATCGCCCCGCCAACGATGAAGCCCAGCGAGAGTGCGAAGCCTGAGAGGTTGGGCAGGAGCGCGTTACGGGCAGCGTAGGCCAGCATCACCCGGCGCTCCTTGAGTCCCTTGGCCCGGGCGATCAGGACGTAGTCCTCGCCCATGGTGGCCACGGTCATGTTCCGCATCCCCACGAGCCAGCCCCCGAGGGAGCTGACCACGATCGTCAGCGCCGGCAGCGCGGCGTGGTAGACGGCGCTGGCGATGAAGGAGAGCGACAGCTGCACGTGCTGGCCCACGGCTGTTCCTCCGCTGATCGGGAACCAGTGCAGGGCGGCACCGAAGACGGTGAGCGCGACCAGGCCGATCCAGAAGTAAGGCACCCCGGAGAAGAAGGTGCTGATCGGCAGCATGGCGTCGGCCAGCTTCGAGCCCCGGTGCCAGGCGGCCACCACCCCGGCCAGCGTGCCCAGGGTGAAGCTGATTACAGTGGCGGTGCCGACCAAACAGATGGTCCAGAGCAAGCTCGAGGCGATCACTGAGCTCACCGGCTCGGGGAAGTAGGTGATCGATGTCCCCAGCTGGCCGTGGAGCAGGTCGTGCAGGTAGGTGCCGTACTGGGCCAGCAAGCTCTGCTCCGTGTCCAGGCCGAAGGTGCGCTCCAGCGCCCGCACCGCCTGCTGGGTGGGCTGGCCCTGGAAGCGGGCGAGCAGGACCTGCACCGGGTCGCCCGGCATCAGCCGCGGGATCAGAAAGTTGATCGTGACCGCCGCCCAGGCGGTGACCAGATAGAAGCCCAGCCTCCGGAGCAGGAAGCGCATCAGCCCTCCCGGTACCCGGTCGGCGAAGGCGGCGGCAGCTGGAGCCGGAAGGGCAGGTCCTCCGAGGAGGTCCCGAGGAAGGTCGGAACGGGGTCTTGAGGTAGCCGCCAGCCCCCTTCCGACCAGGTCCGCAGCCGCCGCCGTGGGATCCGGAGGGTGACGAGAGCGGTCTCGCCCGGCTCCAGCTCCACCCCGGCGAACGCCTTCAGTTCCTTCTCCGGCCGGTCCGGATCGGGGTCTGGGCGGGCGTAGAGCTGGATCACCTCCCGCCCCGGCCGGGCGCCGGTGTTGGTCACCGGAACCCGCACCAGATAGGTGGTGTCCTCGCCCTGGCCGGTCACCGACACCTCGGGGGCCTCCAGCCGGAAGCTGGTGAAGGAGAGGCCGTGGCCGAAGGCGAAGCGTGGGCGCGGGCAGCCCGCCCGGATTGCCCGGTAGCCCATACCCAGGCCTTCGGCGTATCGGACGGTGCCGTCGCCCGAGGAGGGATAGGTAGCCCAGGAAGGTGCGTCCTCGACCCTGGCGGGGAAGGTGACGGGCAGCTTGCCGGAGGGATTGACGGCCCCGATGAGCACGTCGGCCAGCGCCGCGCCCATCTCCTGGCCGGCGAACCAGAGCTGCACGATCGCCGCCACCCGCTCGACCCAGGGCATGGCCACCGGGCTGCCGGTGTTGAGCACCACCACCGTGCGCGGGTTGGCCTCGGCGATACGCCAGACCAGCTCGTCCTGCTGGCCGGGGAGGGCGAACGAGGGGCGATCCCGGCCCTCGGTCTCCCATCCCGGCGGGTGTCCGGCCACCACCACCGCCACCTCGGCGCCAGCGGCCAGCGCTACCGCCCGGTCCATCAGGTCGGGCGGCTCCGGCCGCACCATCGCCACCCGCAGGCGGGCCAGGCCCCGGGCGCCGCCTGGCTCGAACTCCACCGTCAGCTGCCGGCGCTCGCCCGCCCGCAGCTGCAGCCAGCCCCGGGCCTCACCGTCGCGCAGATCGAAGATGGCATCGTCCGAAACCGCGGCCCGCTGCTCCAGCACCGGCAGCCCGTCCATCAGCAGCCGGCTGCGTCCGCTCCCGGCCAGCATCAGCTGGTGGGCGCCGTCCTCGGCTGGATGCAGCTGGCCTCGCACCCGCACGCGCACCGCCCCCACCGGCAGGCCGGGCACGACCTCCCGCAGCCAGAACAGGTCGAGGCTGGCGGCGGTCTCGGCCACCTTCCCGTCTCCGTCCCGGTGCAGGTATTCGACCACTGCCCCGGGAGCGCCGTCGGGCGTGGTCAAGAGCGGGAAGCCGAGGGGGCTGGGCAGGTCGGCGAGGACGCATCCCCGCTCGAACCCGACCTCAACCGCGGGCAGCCGAACGCGCAGCGCCTCCAGCACCCCGACCGCCCGCTCGGGGTTAACCCGGGCGCTGCCGCCGCCCTGGATCTGGCCTAGGTCGGCGTCCGGCCCGATCAGGGCCACTCGCCGCAGCCGCCCCGGATCCAGCGGCAGCAACCCGTCGTTCTTGAGCAGCACGATCCCCCGGGCTGCCGCCCGAGCGGCCAGCGGCCGCAGGTCCTCGGGCGGCTCGGGGGGCGCCGCCGCCAGGGGCGATGCCCAGGTCCGTGCTGCCAGCCGCAGCACGCGCCGGGCGGAGCGGTCGATCAGGTCCTCCGTTACCGTCCCGCCCTCCAGCGCTTCCAGGAGG
>CADDZO010000352.1 GCA_902812395.1 bacterium
CCTCAAGGGCCAGCTGGGGCTCGAAGAGCACGGCGGGCGCACCCATCTCGGCGTCTTCGTCCGGGTCGCCCAGCGCCTGCTCGCCCTCACCGCCGGGGTCTGGCACAACTGGCTCACCGGTTTCCCAGACAAGCGCTCGCTGGTCGCCTACGACCACTGAGCAATCGGAATCAATCATCTAGTCTGGTGTCCGCGGGACCCATTGGAGACCCACCGCCGGTTGCGGCGCTGGGGACCCCCGGCGATGACCCGAGGCGGCCATGAAGGAACCCGCACCAACTCAGCCAGCCGTCCCCAGGTCAGCCCGCTCGCCGGGACCACGGCGGAGGTCGACGACGTCTGCGAGCGGGTTCAAGTCCCCGTCAAGGGAGATGAGCGGGACACGCAGAGCCTTGGCGGTCGCCGCGATGAGGAGGTCCATGGAACGCCGCCGTGGGTGGAGGCCCCGAGCCACACAGAGGTGAGCCAGCTCTGCCCAGATGCGGGCGATCTCGGCGTCCACCGGTATGGGGTCGAACTCGGCCTCGACAAATCCCAGCCTCTGCGCGCGATGGGCTCGTTCCAAGGGGTCCTTGGCGAGGAGCAGGCCGAAGTGAAGCTCGGCAAGGGACACCACGCTGATCGCGGCCTCCTCTGGCAGAAGGCCAGGATCATCGCTGATCAAGACCGACGTATCGAGGAGGGCTCTCATCTGGTGCCAAAGGGATCCTGAAGCGCGCCCGGAAGGCGGCGGACGTCTTCGAGCAGCGTCGGTGTCGCTGGCTGAGCCATCAGCGCCCGGAGGCGGTCGCGCGGGACCCACCGCTGTCGCCGCTGGGGACCGAGACGGGCGACCGCCCTTCCGCCGACCGTGATCACGAACTCCTCGCCGTGCTCGGCACGACGCAGCACCTCAGAGATGCGGTTGCGGAGCTCGCGCTGCGGGATGGTCACCATGGGCATATGGTAGCAAGACTTCTACGGATCAGCGGACAGATGCCGATATACGGCCCTGATCCTCGTCGGCGTCAGGTTGGTAGCTCCGCCGCTGGTCCACCTCGAAGATCACCCGCCACGAGGTCCCCTCGACCCGGAGGCGGCACCGCCTGGGGTTGCTCTCCAGGCGGCCGCCCGTTCCCCTCGGGGAGCGCACGGATCGCCCGTCGCAGGAGCAGCTGCTCATCAGCGGGGATCCCGTCCAGCGCCCGCTTGGCGTTGGGGGCGAGATCGTTCCGGTATCGGCTCAGGAGACCGCCTCGTCCAGGAAGGCGTCCTCGAAGGGGATGACGTGCCCGGCCCGCACCTCGGCCGGGGCGGCCTCGACCGCGGCCCGCTCCTCCTCGGTCAGCGGCTCGTCGTCCCTGGGGGCGGCCATCAGGCGAGCCAGGTCGGGGTCGTGCCCGGACAGCCTGCGGACGATCGCTGCCGCCGTGGCGAAGGCGATGCCGCCGGCGAAGGGCGTGTGGACCTGCCCCGAAACCCCAGACGACAACACTATGCTGCATGAACGCCGCCCGCTGCCAGGCAGCCCTCGTATTCGGCCGGCGAGACGTACCCGAGCGTGGAGTGCAGACGCTGCCGGTTGTAGAAGACCTCCACGTGGTCGAAGATGGCCCGCCGTGCCTGAGCCCGGTCCGGCCAGACGTATGGCTGGACCAACTCGGTCTTCAGCGTCGCGGAGAAGGTCTCGAGCACCGCCTTGTCCCAGACCTGCCGCGGCCGCGACAGGCTCTGCCTGACCCCGTTCCCCGCCAGGGGCTCGCGGAGCTTCCGCGAGGCGTGCTGGCTGCCACGGTCGGGGTGGAAGATCAGGCCTGGCCCCGGCCGACGCTGGCTGAACCCCATCTCCAGGGCCTCGCCGACCAGCTCGGCCCGCAGGTGGTCGGCCATCGCCCAGCCCACCACCCGCCGCGACGCCAGGTCGATCACGGTCGCCAGGTACCTCCAGCCCTCCCAGGTCCGCAGGTAGGTGATGTCGCCCGCCCAGCAGGCGTTCAGAGCCAGGCCCTCGGGCCGGAACCGCCGCCCGATCAGGTCCGCAGCCGGCGGGTCTGGGTCGGGATCGGGGATGGTGGTCTTCTTCCACCGCTTCGGGTACCGGCCGGCCAGACCTGCTCCCGCATGATCCGCGCCACCCGCTTGCGCGAGCACCTCACGTCCTGCCGCCGCAGCTCGCGGTGCACGCGTGGTGCCCCGTAGGTCTGCCGCCAGCGCTCAACGATCGCCCTCGCCCTCTCGGCCAGCTCCCGGCCCTCCTGGGCCAGTCGAGGCGGCTGCTGGTGCCACTCATGGTCGGCGACTCGGGAGACCTCGAGGACCGCGCAGGCTCGGTTGACGCTGCGCCCCTCGGCCTTCTCCGCCTCGATCAACGGATATACGTCGCTCACCGGTCTCCTCTGGCGAGGAAAGCCGCCGCCCACCTCAGGATGTCGCGCTCCTCGGTGGCGTCTCAGGAGCGGTGTAAATGGCTCCGGGCGCGGGCTCCGATCTGGGCATGATGTTACGCGGCAGTGACATTTGGGGGTGCCGGTTCGGGGTTGGCGTGTCGCGGCGGGCCGAGGATCTC
>CADDZO010000353.1 GCA_902812395.1 bacterium
GGTCGATATCTTGAGCTGTCTGGCGATCTGGTCATTGGTCAGCCCCTCTGCGACCAGCGCGATGATCTGGGCCTGCCGTGCAGTGAGAAGGAGCTCCCCGATCGGAACCGCCTTCCCGCCCATCGCACGTCCTCGCCGGCGTACCCTCAGTGCGGCCCCCGGCATCAGCCACCGAGCAGCCTCTAGCAATGAGTATACGCGCCAGGATGAGCACGGGGCAGCGGCAAGCGCGGATGGAAAGCAGCCGTGTGGGATTGCCGGCAGCTGCCGGAATTCCTTTCTGGTGTGCCAGAGAGCGTCATCTCGCTGGAGCAGTGTCACTGCGGTTGACCGTTTCACGGCGGTGTGCGCGGCGGACCGGTCGCTCCAACTTTCTTGGGGTGGCCGTCGGACTCCTCTGGCGTCGAGTGCGGAGGTCCTGGCCGCAACCGGACCCGATCGGCGCGGCCGGGGAGTGCGGTACGCCTCACGCGACGCCGGATGCGGGCCGGCTCACCCTCTTCGCCGGCAGCATCGCCTCGCCACGCCAGCGGTGATCGTTCGCAGGCTAGTCGACTACCTCACCTACCGGAGCTTCGCTCCCGTTGTCGGCCCGGCTGAGGCTCAGGGGCCACAGCCAGCGCGCGATTGCACGGCTAGCGCAGGCGGACCGGAAGACGGTCCGCCGCTATCTGGAGGCGGCCTTACGGGCCGGTCTCGAACGAGGCGGCGGGGACGAGCAGCTGAGCGACGAGCTGCTCGGTTCAGTGGCCGAGGAACTGCGCAGTGGGCGGATGGCAAACGTGGCCAGAGCTGGGAGCGGTTGGGGCGAGAGCGGGCCTGGCTGGAGCAGAGGCTGGAGGATGGGTTGCGGCTGACCGAGATCCACAGCTTGCTCGGGCGGCGCGGGATGGTGGTGCCTAGCGGACCCTGCATCGCTTCTGCGCCAGCGAGCTCGGTTTCGGCGGCCCGATGACCACGGTCAGAGTGGCGGACGGAGGGTCTGGTGCCGAGCTGCAGGTCGACTTCGGTCGCATGGGGTTGGTAACTGTTTTGCGCTTGAACCTATGGTAGTATGTAGGGGTGACCTTGAAGGACTGGGCGCGGCAACAAGGCATTCATCCCATGACTGCCTACCGCTGGTTCCGGGAAGGCAAACTCCCAGTTCCCGCGCACCCCGCCGGCCGGCTGATCCTGGTGGCGGCCGACTGCAAGTCCCTCGGCTGCCGCCCATGCGGTCACCCGGGCGACCTCTAGGTCCAGGTCAGACCTCTGGTCGGCGGAGGAAACGCGCATCCACGGCCGTGATCCCCGGAACGGCACTGGTGACGGAAGTCGGCTCCGCACTGAACGGCAAGCGCCGCAAGTTCCTGGCCCTGCGTGATGGGTCGGTGACCACCATTGTGGTGGAGCACCGCGACCGGTTCGCCCGCTTGGGCGCGGAGGAGGTCGAGGCTGCGCTGGCGGCACAGGGCCGACGGTTGCTGGTTGTGGATCCATCGGAGGTGGATGACGATCTGGTCCGGGACGTGACCGAGATCCTGACCAGCCTCTGCGCTGGCCTCTCCGGACGGCGAGCGGCTGCCAACCGAGCGGCCAAGGCCATCGCAGCGGCCACCGGGAAGGACCCGTGAAGCTGCAGCAGGCCGGGTCCCCACGAAGCGGGCTTCGTGGGGTGCCCCAGGCCTACCGGTACGCGCTCGATCCCACCCCGGCCCAAGAGCGGAGGCTCCGCTCCCATGCCGGAGCCGCTCGATTCGCCTGGAACTGGGCCCTGACCCGGGTGAAGGCGCGGTACGCAGCCGAGAAGAAGTGGTACTCGGCCGAGGATCTCCATCGGCTCTGGAACGCGGAGAAGAAGCGCAACCCCGAGTTGGCCTGGTGGAGTGAGAACTCCAAGTGCGTCTACCAGGAGGCCTTCCGGAACCTGGACCGGGCGCTGGAGGACTTCTCGAAGTCCAAGAAGGGGCTGCGGAAGGGACGACGGCTGGGCTTCCCTCGCTCCAAGAAGAAGGGCCGGTGCCGGGACTCCTGTCGCTTCAGCACCGGGGTGATGCGCTGCTCGGGCTCGACGGTCACGCTGCCCAGGCTGGGGACCATTCGCACCCACGAGTCCACCCAGGCGTTGGCGGGCAAGATCGCGGCGGGAAAGGCCAGGATCCTCTCTGCCACCGTGTCGCGGAGCGCCCAGCGGTGGTTCGTGTCTTTCACCGTGGAGGTTGAGCGTGAGATCCCGGATCATCATCGGCGGCCCCGGACGGCGGTCGGTCTCGATCTCGGGATCTCTTCCCTGATCACGGCGGTGGACCATCGGGGTCGGGTGATCCGGTTCCCTGGTCCCAAGCCGCTGAGGGCTGCGCTGGGGCGCCTCCGCCGAGCCTCGCGCGCCCATTCCCGCAAAAAGACCGGCTCCGCCAACCGCAGGAAGAGCGCGCGGCGGCTGGCGCGCATCCATGCCCGGATCGTCAGCCTCCGCCTCGATGCCGTGCACAAGGCCACGACCTGGCTGGCGACTCGATACGAGACGGTGGTGGTCGAGG
>CADDZO010000354.1 GCA_902812395.1 bacterium
GCCCTGGGACGGCCGCCGCCGAGGCGAGGGCCGCGGCCAGCGCCGGCCGTCCCAGGGCTCCTCCCAGCGCTCCCGGCCAGGCATAGCGCCGGTAGGCACGCCGGCGCGCGCGGGCGAAGAGGTCCGGCAGGTCGACCCCGAACGGGTGCGGCGGCGCGTACATGCAGGCCTGGGAGCAAGCGCGGCAGTCGTGGCACAGGTTGGCCAGCTGGACCAGGTCGCCGAGGGTCACTTCAGGTCGGCGCTCGGCGGCACCGAAGACCGCGCAGTAGCCCTCGCAGTACCGGCAGGCGTTGCAGACCGCCAGCTGCCGGTCGGCTTCTGCGACCAGCTCAGGCCAGCGCGTAGCGCGCTGCCTCCTCGCCAGCGACGCGACCCATCACCCCCCCGACCGTCATCCCGAACCCACCCAGGTAGCCATCGCTGAGCAGGTTTCCAGCCATCGCCTCTCCGGCCGCGTAGAGGCCCGGCATCGGTCGTCCGGCCAGGTCCAGCACGCGTGCCCGTCCGTCCACCGCGACTCCCAGGTAGGTGAAGGTGATGCCGGGCCGGATCGGGTAGGCGCAGAGGGGCGGCTGCTCCAGCGCCAGCGCCCAGTTGCTCTTGGGCGGTTCCAGCCCGAGGGTGCCTCGGCCGTCCAGCCGGGTCGGGTCGAAGGGAACCGAGCGGCACACCGCGGCGTTGAACGCGTCCACGGTCCGGCAGAGCTCAGCCGCGGGCAGGCCCAGGCGCTCGGCCAGCTCGGCGATCGTGCCTGCCCGCTCGGGCGGGTAGAGCGGGGGGATGAAGCGGCCAAGGGCCTGGCGGTCGAAGATGCAGTAGGCGAGCTGGCCCGGCCGCTCGGCGATGAGGCGCCCCCAGCTCGCATACCGGCGTGGCCACAGGTCGGCTCCCTCGTCGGCGAAGCGACGTCCCGAGCGGTCGACGACGATCCCAAGCGGGATGGCGTCCACCCGTGTCACGATGCCGCCCTCGGCCCTGGGCGAGCGGGCGTCGCAGGCGACGGCGTGGAAGCCCCGGGGGTTTCCGCGCGGCCGCGCGCCCAGGTCCAGCAGGCGGGCGAGCAGGCGACCGTCGTTGGCGGCGCTGCCGCGGACCAGAAACCCGTCAACGGCGTCGCCCCACCAGCGGCGCAGGTGCTCGAGGTTCGCCTCGAACCCGCCGGAGGCGACCACCACTGCCTTGGCCTCGATCTCCTCTCGTCCCGCCGCAGCCTCGACGACGACGCTCTGGAAGCTGCCGCAGCGCAGGCGCAGATCGGTCACCTCGGAGCGGTAGCGGACCTCGACCCCGAGCTGGGCGGCCCGCCGGTAGTAGACGTTGAGCAACGCCTTGCCTCCGCCCAGAAAGAAGCGATTGGTGCGGGAGAGCTGGAGGGTGCCACGCAGAGCCGGTTGCCAGCGCACGCCCTGCGACGACATCCAACCCACGTGTTCCGGCGAGCGCCCGATCACAGCCGTTGCCAGCTCGCGGTCCAGGTCCGGACCCGAAACCCTGACCAGGTCGTCCAGGAACTCGGCCTCGGGGTATTCGGGGCTGGCGACCCGAAGGTTGCGGGTGTACTTGCTGTTGCCACCCCGCCACTCTGGAGAGGTCTTCTCCAGCAGCAGGACGCGGGCGCCGGCCTGCCTGGCGGCCAGGGCGGCGGAGAGCCCGGCGTTCCCGCCGCCGATCACGAGTACGTCGACCCCGGTTGCCGGTGCGGCCGATGGAGGCGGCACGGTCCCATGCAACCAGGCCGGGGGCAATGCGGCAAGGGTCGGTAACCGTTTGGCGTTTTAACCCTATGGCAGTATGTAGAGATGAACTTGAAGGACTGGGCGGGGCAACAAGGCGTTCATCCCATGACTGCCTACCGCTGGTTCCGGGAAGGCAACCTCCCAGTTCCCGCGCGCCGCGCCGGCCGGCTGATCCTGGTGGACCAGCCACCGGTCAGTGCCGTTCCGGGGATCACGGCCGTGGATGCCCGCGTGTCGTCCGCTGACCAGAGGTCCGACCTGGACCGTAAGGTTGCCCGGGTGAGCGCATGGGCGGCAGCCCAGAGCTGGGCGGTGGGCCGCGTGGTGACCGAGATCGGCTTTGCACTAAACGGCAAGCGCCGCAAGCTCCTGGCCCTGCTTCGGGACAAGACGGCGACCACGATCGTGGGGGAACATCGCGACCGGTTCGCCCGCTTGGGCGCGGAGTAGGTCGAGGCTGCGATGTCGGCACAGGGCCGCCGGTTGCTGGTTGTGGACCCATCGGAGGTGGATGACGATCTGGTCCGGGACGTGACCGAGATCCCAACCAGCCTCTGCGCTCGCCTCTCCGGACGGCGAGCGGCTGCCAACCGAGCGGCCAAGGCCATCGCAGCGGCCACCGGGGAGGACCCGTGAAGCTGACCCAGGCCGGGTCCCCACGCAGCCCGCTTCGTGGGGTGCCCCAGGCCTACCGGTACGCGCTCGATCCCACCCCGGCCCAAGAGCGGAGGCTCCGCTCCCATGTCGGAGCGGCGCGCTACGCCTGGAAC
>CADDZO010000355.1 GCA_902812395.1 bacterium
GTTGGCAGCAAGGTACAGGCCGCTTGACGAATCGGCCTGCTCGCTGGCTTGATTGGACCCGGTGGGGCGACCCCGAGCGCCATTGGGGAGAACCCGCGACTGATCTTGGGGCGTCCCACCCTTCCCACAGAACTCGAACGAAGGATGATGGGAAGAACCCGCTATCACGCTATGTGGAGTCGGGAAGGGACAGAGACGACACCGGATCCAATCACCAGCAGCCGGCTCATGTCCGCCACCGCACATCCGTGCCCTTGACAAGGAGGTCATAGGATGATCAGTCGTCCTCCTCGATGTAGCAGCATGGCGCCAGGGCGTCGGGTGGGGACGACATGAGCCCAGCCCAGGTCTTCGTCCACCACGGCCTGGCCTTTGCGGTAGCAGTCGCCTGCGGGTTGCCGCCCGTTGCCTTGGCCCTTGGCCCGAGGCGGCTGCAGCGGCTTGCCAGCTGGCTGGAACGGAGGGGAGCCCGCGGCTGGGGCGCGGGCCCTGCTGCTATCCAGCTTTACGCGCTGGTGGTGGCGCTCGGCTCCTTCGCCTGGGCGGCGTGGGCCATTCTCCTGGGGGAGGTCGCACTGCTACTCGCCGTCGCCGCTGCCATGGTCTTGGTGGTCGCGTCGTTCGTCGGCCATCGGCAGGCCAACGGGCAGCGAGCGGCGGAGCTGATCGGCTGGGGTGTGGTCCTGCTGGGCCTTGCCTTGGAGGGCGCGGCACTAGTCGCGCTCGGGGCCTGAGGCCCTCAGCGGCCGAGCCGGGCGGCCCGGAGCCGCTCGGCCAGCTCCCTGGCCTCCGGCGGCAGCGACGACGGCAGCCTCACGTCCAGCTCGGCGTAGAGGTCGCCGTTGCCCGACCTGCCCAGGCGAGGCATGCCCAGGCCGCGGAGGCGCAAACGCGTTCGGTTCTGGCTACCGGCCGGAACCTTGAGCGCCACCTGGCTCCCGCGCAAGGTGGGCACCATCACCTCTCCGCCCAGCAGCGCGATGTCAAGCGGCACCGGGACTCGCACGTGGAGGTCGTCGCCCTCGCGGGTGAAGACCGGGTGGGGCTGTACCCTGACCCGTAGGTAGAGGTGGCCGGGACGGCCTCGGCCCCGCCCCGGCTCACCCTGGCCGGCAGCGCGGATCCGGGTGCCATCCGTCACCCCAGGCGGGATCCTCACCTCCACCCGTCGGCCCCCGACCTGGACGGTGCGAGTCGTACCTCGGGCTGCCTCCTCGAGCGAGATCGTGGCCTCCGCCTCCACGTCCTGGCCGATGACGCCGAAGTCGGTGCCAAAGCTGCCCCCTACCCCGGCGTCCTGACCAAATATCTGATAGAAGAAGTCCGAGAACGGGCTCTCGGAGCCGAAGAGGTCACGCAGGTCCTCGGGGCTGACCGTTCGGTACTGCACCCTGGAACCACCCCCGGCTTGCGGCCCCGCGCCTGCGTACCGTTCCCAGTCCGGCCCCAGCGCGTCGTAGCGCTTCCGCTTCTCCGGATCGGAGAGCACCTCGTAGGCCTCGCTGATCTCCTTGAAGCGCTCCGTCGCACCCGGATCGCCGGGGTTCATGTCCGGGTGGTGCTTGCGCGCCAGCCGCCGGAATGCCGAGCGGATCTCCTGCTCGCTTGCCGTCCGGGGCACGCCCAGAACCTCGTAGTAGTCTCGCACTCTGGTTGCCATCCACATTGATGGCTACCCGTGCCCCGGGTGGCGCAAACGCTCCACCCGGGGCACGGCACCGCTGGGCATCGGTACCGTCCCGGCCCAGGCGCCGCGTGCCGGCGATGACGCCGGGCTTGCGGTCCAGAGGCTGCTCAGGCGGCGGTGCGGCTGCGAGCCTGGGCCAGGATGTTGGCGATCTGCCCCAGGTGCGAGTCGGCATGGGCCAGCCCGCCGAGGAAGATCCCGATCGCGTTGACCGTCCCCAGGCGCCCGTAGGCGGTGGTCTGCTCCAGGTGCGGCCGATCGGGCCAGGCCCCCAGCATGGCCAGCTGCATCCGCCGGCTCTCCTCGATCCGCCCGCGCAGGAACTCGACCGTGGTCGCCTCCTGCCACGGCACCTCGTAGCGTGAGCGCTGCTTCACCGGGACCCCGCGAGCCAGGGTCAACGAGTGGGCCGTGGCCTCCTCGGACGACGCAGTCGAGTGAACGATCACGTGGCCCAGCGTCCATGGCAGGTCCACCTCCTCGGCCGAGGCGGCGTAGGTGTCGTGGGCCTCCGGATCCTCGGGGACGAAGGTCACATCCGCATCCTCGGCGTCCCGGATCAGGGCCAGCATGGTATCCGCCATCTCGTTCACCAGGCCCTCCAGGTCCTTCCGGCTCAACCCCCGCGCCAGCTCGTCCAGCGTCTTCTCCCCTCTGCGAAGGGGTCCGAAATCGATCACGTGTGAGTGAACCGTGAGATCCCGGTCGCTTCATCCGTTGCGGGTCAGTGAGCATGAGTCAGCCGACCCGCAGCCACCGGTTGCCCGGTGGCGGTCCCGGTCTTACCCGCTTGCGCGG
>CADDZO010000356.1 GCA_902812395.1 bacterium
ACGACCCGAGAGCCTTCGAGGAGCCGGAGCGCTTCGACGTGAGCCGCCAGCCCAACCCCCACCTGGCCTTCGGCCACGGTCCCCGGTACTGCATCGGCGCACCCCTGGCCGGGATCGAGTTGCGGGCGGTGTTCGAGCGGTTGATCCCCCGCTTCCCGAACCTTCGCCTGGCCGTCCCAGTGGAGCGGCTCAGGATCCGTGACGATCTGCTCACCGGCGGCCTGGAGGAGCTGCCCGTGACCTGGTGAACCGCTCCGTGATGGGCTGCCATGCCGGCAGCCCATCACACGACCATGAGCATCGACACCCGCAGTCAGACCGCCAACGACGACGGGGGCCGCATGGAGGCCCACCTCGCCCTGCCCGAGCGGGGCCACGGACCCGGCCTGCTCCTGCTCCAGGAGATCTTCGGCGTCAACGACTACATCCGGGGCCGGGCCGGGACCGTGGCCGAGCTGGGATACGCGGTGCTGGCGCCGGACCTGTACTGGCGGATCGAGCCCGGGATCGGGGTCCCATACACCGAAGAGGGGCTGCGCCGCGCCTTCGGCTACCTCCAGCGGCTGGACGAGCCGCGCGGTCGCCGACGCCACCCGAGCGGGAGGAGATCGAGATGCACGTTCTGACGGGCGGCAACCCGCTGGTCGAGGTCGTGATCGTCGCCGTCGCGATCGTGGTTCTGATCGGACGCCAGCTCACGCCCCAGCCCCTGAACGATCACGGTATGTTTACTTGAATTATGCAAGTTACGGCCGAACGCAACCCGTGGCCCGCGCTGCTCGTGCTCTGTCTGGGCAGCTTCGCGATCCTGCTCGACGCCACCATCGTCAACGTCGCCATCCCGACCATGGTGGACTCGATCAGGGCCTCGTTGGACCAGGTCCTCTGGGTGCTGAACGTGTACCTCCTCGCGTTCGCCGCCCTGCTCATCACCGCGGCCCGCCTCGGAGACGTGTTCGGCCCGCGGACCATCTTCGTGGCCGGGCTCGCGGTCTTCACCGCGTCCTCCGCAGCCTGCGGCCTCGCCCCCGACCCGAACGCGCTGATCGCAGCCAGGCTGTTCCAGGGGGTGGGCGCGGCCCTGCTGGCGCCCCAGGCGCTCGCGATCATCATGGCCACCTTCCCGGCCCGCCGGCGCGGCGCGGCCATGGGCGTGTTCAGCGGCATGACCGGCCTGGCCGCGATCAGCGGCCCGACCGTGGGCGGGGTGCTCGTCAGCTACGCGGACTGGCGCTGGATCTTCTACATCAACGTCCCCATTGGCGTCGCCGCCATCACGCTCACGTTCCTGCTCGTCCCCCGCATCCGCACCGGGCGGCGCCAGCGCTTCGATCTCGTCGGCGTCCTGCTCGCCAGCGCCGGGCTGCTGGGCATCCTGTACGGCCTGATCGAGGGACAGCGATACCAGTGGGGCGCGATCGGGTGGGGGATCACCATCCCCGAGGTCATCGGCGCCGGTGTGGTCGGGCTGGCCGGCTTCGTGCTCTGGGAGCGCGTCCGCCCCGAGGCACTGCTCCCGCGCTCGCTGTTCCGCAGCCGGAGCTTCTCGGTCTGGAGCATGCTCTCAGCTGCGCCCTGGTTCGCCCTGGCCGGCTTCACCCTGGCCTTCACCATCAACAACCAGACCGTGCTGGGCATGAGCGCGGTGCAGGCCGGCCTCACCGTCCTCCCGATGACGATGGTCATGGTCGCTACCGCGCCCTTCAGCGGACGCCTCACCGACCAGCTGGGCGGCAAGTACCTCGTGGTGGGCGGCCTGCTCGTCTACGCCGCCGGGATGGTGGCCACCGCCGCCGTCGACTCCGTGCACGCCACCTCGTTCACCTTCGTCCTGCCGCTCGCCGTCACCGGCCTGGGCATGGGTTGCATCTTCGCGCCGCTCACGACCGAGGCCCTGCGCGAGATGCCGTCCGAGCTTGCCGGGGCCGCGTCAGGCGTCCTGAACACGAACCGTCAGCTCGGCAGCGCGCTGGGCAGCGCGGTGGCCGGCGCCGTCCTCCAGAACCGGCTGAGCGCGGCCATGCACGACCAGGCGGTCGCCGCCTCGGCCCAGCTGCCGCCGGCACTCCGCGGACGGTTCGTGGAGGGCGTTGCCAACGCCGTCTCGGGCGGGCTCCAGGTAGGTCGGGGACAGAGCGGCGGCGTCCACGTGCCCCCCGGCCTGCCCGCGCCGCTGGCCCAGCAGCTGCAGGTGTTGGTCCACGACGTGTTCTCCCACGGCTACGTGGACGCGATGCTGCCCACCGTCGCCGCAGCCGCGGCCATCCCGGCGCTCGGGGCCATCGCCTGCCTGGTCCTGGTGCGGCGCCCGCACCGTTCCGGCCGCGTCACCCCCGCCCCGCCCGCGGATCGGGAGCCTGCCCGGGACGCGGCCACAGTGGAGGTCTGAAGACATGACCCTGAGCCCCGACCTGGATGCGCAGACAAGTGAGCGGTAGGCGCGGCCCCGGGGTCCGTAACTGTTGGCGTTTGAACCTATGATAGT
>CADDZO010000357.1 GCA_902812395.1 bacterium
GGACGGGACGGGACGGGTGGAGGAGCTGGTCCGCCGCAGCCTGGAGGGCAACGGGGAGCGGTTCGGGATCAACGGCCTCGGCTTCGACGTCACCCGGATCGGCGATACCGACGTCACCGACAAGTACGTCGACCCGGTGATCGAGTACTTGGCCTTCTGGGGCCTGGCCTTCTTTCCGATCCGAGGGGATGGCAGGAATCTCCACGCCCGAGGCTGGCAGACGACGCCGTCGGCGCTGCGTTGGCCGGCCTGGACGCCCTGGCTCGACCGCTGGGCCGTCGACGCCCTGCTCGGCCTCGCCTTCCGCGAGGACCCAAAGCGCTGGCGGAGCCTGGGCCTCGGCATCCACGCCGTCTATGAGACGGTGCGGTACCGGGCCTCGGGCGACGACCGGACGGCCGGTTTCGCCTCGCGGAGAGTGCCGTGACAGCCGTAGTGGAACCCGAGCCGACGGTGCCGATTTCGGCTCTGGAGCATCACCTTTACTGCCCTCGCCAGTGCGCCCTGGTCCACGTGGACGGGCTCTGGCTCGACAACGAACATACGGTCAGAGGCACGGCCGGGCACGCCCGGCCCGATTCCGGGAGGGAGCGATGGGAGCGAGGCCGTCGGGT
Organism: bacterium; assembly: GCA_902812395.1. Taxonomy (GTDB): domain Bacteria; phylum Chloroflexota; class Dormibacteria; order Dormibacterales; family Dormibacteraceae; genus CADDZO01. The sequence goes on from CADDZO010000357.1 coordinate 615, forward strand.
ACTCCGCGCCATCCCGCTCTGGTCCGAGCGGCTGGGCCTGAGCGGCCGGGCCGACGTGGTCGAGGTCAGCCCGCAGGGCATGGTAGCTCCAGTCGAGTACAAGATCGGCACCCGGCACGGAGACACCGCTCATGTCCAGCTCTGCGCCCAGGGGCTCTGCCTGGAGGAGATGACCGGGCAGCCGGTGACGGTGGGCTTCCTCTGGTTTGGAGCCTCCCGCCGCCGGTTGCGTGTGGATCTCGACGCAGATCTCCGCGCCCGGACCCTGACCGCGATTGAGGAGGTGCGGGCCTGGTTGAGGTCAGGCCGGCTCCCGCCGCCGGTGAACGACGCCCGCTGCCGTCGCTGCCAGCTTGTCGACCAGTGTCAGCCCGAGCTGTGCGCTGAGCCCGAGCGGGTAAGTGCCTATCTGGCGGAGGTGGTGGGATGCGTCTGCTGAACAATCTCTACGTCACCGACCATCGCGCTCGCCTCTCTCTGCAGCATGGGTCCCTGATCGTGGTCAGAGGAGACGGGGCACGCTCACGGATACCGCTGGAGGGGCTCGAAGGGGTGGTGCTCGTGGGCCACGCCCAGATGACGAGCGAGGCGATCGCCGCCTGCGCGTCCAGGCGCATCCGGGTGGCCTCGCTTCAGGCCAACGGCAGGGTGCGTTATGCGCTAAGCGGCGGTCTGAGTGGGAACGTGCACCTGCGCATGGCCCAGTACCGGGCAGCCCACGATCCTGGGCGGTGCCTGAGCATCGCGCGCTGGATCGTGGCCGGCAAGCTGCAGAACGCGCGGCGCATGTTGCGGCGCTGGGCCTGGGACGCCTCACTCGGGCGACGCCATCGCCTGGAGCGGCTGGAGGCGGCGATCGCGGATCGGCTCTCCGGGCTGCCCGAGGTGAGGGACGGGGACACGGCGCGCGGCTTCGAGGGTGAAGCAACCCGCCTCTACTTTGAGGGGCTGCGAGAGCACCTGACAGGCGCCGGCTGCGAGCTGGCGTTTGAGGCGCGCAGCCGGAGACCGCCCCGGGACCCCGTCAACGCTGCCCTGAGCTTTGTCTACGGCTTGCTGCTCACGGAGATTGCCGGGGCACTGGAGGTGATCGGGCTCGATCCCCAGGTTGGGTACCTGCATGGGGTTCGGCCGGGGCGCCCCTCGCTGGCGTTGGACCTGATGGAGGAATTCCGGCCTGCACACGCCGACCGCTTCGTGGTTGGCCTGGTCACCCACCGGGCGTTGGTTGCCGAGGACTTCGTCGCCACCACCGGCGGTGCTTGCTACCTCTCTGAAGCGGGGCGGCGCAAGGTGATCGAAACCTACGAGGCGTACAAGATGGAGGAAGCTACTCACACCCTGCTGGCGCGGGACGTGCCGCGCGGCGCGCTGCCAATGATTCAGGCCATTCTCATGGCTCGTCATCTGCGCGGAGACCTGCTGGCGTACCCACCGTTCATTGCCACCACCTGATGGACTTACTCGTCACCTACGACATCGACACTACCACTCCAGCGGGGGTGCGGCGCCTCCTGAGGGTAGCACAGGTCTGCGAAAGCTATGGGCAGCGGGTCCAGGACTCAGTGTTCGAGTGCCGGTTGAGCCCGGCCGCGCTGCAACGGCTGATGGTGGAGTTGAGGTCGATCATCGTCGTGGAGACGGACAGCGCCAACCTCTATCGCTTCGAGGGCTCACTCGCTGCAGCACGCATCTCGTTGGGACGTCGCGTAGAGCACGAGTTGGGGCGGCCGTGGATCCTTTGACTGCTCCCCGAACCTCGGGTGATTCCGGCCTGTGCACAACTTCAGGCCGTGGTCCCGAATCCAGGAAGAGGCCCGTGGGGCCGGCAAATCCACAGGTAGGACGCCGATTCCGGATTCGACCAGG
>CADDZO010000358.1 GCA_902812395.1 bacterium
AACCTTCTTGAGCTCGCCGTCAGTGGCAGAGGGGCCTGTGGAGCCGAGGTAAGACCCAGCCGTGCTGGGCACACGGCGATGAAGCAGGAGGGGACCCCACGAAGCAGGCTTCGTGGGGTCCCCAAGCGGGAACCCGGCACCGCGCAAGCGGGTAAGACCGGGACCGTCACCGGGCAACCGGTGACTGTGGATCGGCTGACTCATGCTCACTGATCCGCAACGGCACCGGCAAGCGATCGCAGCCTCGGCCATGGCCGGCGCTCGATCCGGCTGGCGCCCGGGGAGGCGCAGATCATCACCTCTGGTTGAAGGAAGAGCTGGCGGCCCCGGGCCGGAGCGATCAGGTGTTGGAGGGCCCGCTCGCAGCCCTCGAGCTCTGGAGCGGGATCGTGATGGTGACCGCCGCCACTTCGTCGCCCGGGCGACGCGAAGCCGCTCCAGGCCGGCGCGGCTTCGACCGAGCGATGGCGACCGCCGGGGGCTGAGAGCCGCTCAGGCCACCTCGGCAACGGCCACTGGCCGGCGTTCGGCTCGCGAGCGCTCCGCCGCCAGCGCCAGCACCAGCGCTCGCCGGGCTTCCTCAACCGAGCAGGGGCTGGGCCGGCCGGAGCGCACGGCGTCAAGGAAGGCGGCCAGCTCAGCCCGGTAGGCAGGCGCGAAGCGGTCCATGAAGTCGCGCCATCCGGGTTGGGCGGGAGGCGGCGCCCCCGGCTCCAGCGACCGCATCGGGGTCCGTTCGTCCATTCCAACCACCAGGCTGTCCCTGGACCCAAGCAGCTCCAGGCGGGTGTCATAGCCGCGGGGCTCGTAGCGGCTGGCGGTGAGGACCCCAATCGGACCGCCTTCGAAGCGGAGGATGGCAGCGGCGACGTCGACGTCCCGGTGGCGTGCGAAGAGTGGATCCCGGGCCGTGCCATCTGCGTAGATCTCGATCACCGGTCGGTCCAGGACCCACGGCGCGATGTCCAGGTCGTGGATGGCGAGGTCGCGAAAGATGCCGCCGCTGCCGGCCAGGTACGACTCAGGCGGTGGCGCGGGATCGTGGCTCGCCATCCGCAGGACGTGGACCTGGCCAAGCGCCCCCCGGCGGACCGCGTCGCGCGCGGCCAGATAGCCGGCGTCGAAGCGGCGCTGGAAGCCGATGTGAACCAGGATCCCGGCCCGAGCCACGTGCTCGGCCACGGCGTCAGTGGTGGGCAGATCGAGCGCCACCGGCTTCTCGCAGAAGGCGGGTAAGCCGCGGTCCGCCGCCAGGTGGAGGAGGGGGGCGTGGGCGTGGGTAGCAGCGGCGATGACCAGGGCATCGACGCCCGCGGATACCAGCTCCTCTGGATCGGAGGCGCAGCCGGCGCCAAGCTCGGCGGCGACGCGGTGGGCGAGGGCCGGATCCTGGTCGGTCAGGATGAGCCGATCGACGAGCGGGTTCGCCGCCAGGAGGCGGGCGTGGAAGGCGCCGATCCGTCCCGTTCCGATCAGCCCGATGCGCATGAGCAGAACCTCTTCTGGGCTCGTCCGTGGGAACGTTCCCATGCTACCGGGGAGACGAATGAGGGGCGAGGGGCGTCGACCACGGCCACCGGCTCCGGTGCGTCACAGGTATCGTGCCCGGTGATCCGCCGGTGCGTCGCCTCCGGGAAGTCAGTCGAAGCAGAGCGGCCGGCCCTGTATCGCGTCCTCGGTGCGTCGCAGGTCGACGGGCTTGACCCACTCCATCCACCAGGTGGCCTCGGCGGCAGCGAGCGCACGGATGTGTTCCCGCTCTCGGTCCCGACCTGCTGGTCCTTGGCAGCGTGCTGATCTTCGTCCTCTTGGTCCATGGGACGGTGCGCTCGATGCGGGTTACCTACCGAGATTGCGGCGGAGTGCGCCGACCTTCCGGCGGGTGGTGAAGCGCCGCGGCCCGCAGGGGCGCCGCGAGACATTTGTGCGGTCCGGTAACGGACGAGGCCGGGGGCACCCGATGACTGGACTGGGAGGACCGCAAGAACCAAGCGGCCCGAACATCAACCACCCGGCGGTACGCCGACCGGGAATCTCCACCCTTGAAGGGCGGAGAGGATGTCAAATGATCGAGGAGGTCAGCCGCGAGCCGCCAGAGTCCTGCACCGTGCCCCTTCGCCCTCCGCCGGCCAGGGACAGCCGAGCCTGGCTGAGCCGGTGGTGGTGCTGCCGTTCGCCCACCCCGACCGTGTCCTGGACGGGGTTGAGGTCATGGCTCTGGCGTAGTTGGCCCGGTGACATGGATGCGTGCTCCCGCTTCTGGTCGGGGTCGGGGTTGGTAACTGTTGGCACTTGAACCTATGATAGTGTGTAGGGGTGAATTTGAAGGACTGGGCGCGGCAACAAGGCGTTCATCCCATGACTGCCTACCGCTGGTTCCGGGAAGGCAAACTCCCAGTTCCCGCGCGCCGCGCCGGCCGGCTGATCCTGGTGGACCAGCCACCGGTCAGTGCCGTTCCGGGGA
>CADDZO010000359.1 GCA_902812395.1 bacterium
GCGACCAGGTCCCGACGATTGATGGCCACCCCAGGTCTCTTGGTGGGTGCGGGACGGTTGCCACGGCGGGCCACCCAGCGCCGCACGCCGTGGCCCCAGAGGGCGAGGTCCTGAAGGGCCGTCGTCTTACCGGAGTTGTTGGGCCCGATGAAGACCACCGGACTGCCCAGCTCGATCTCCGCCTGGGTGAAGTGCCTGAAGTTTCGAACGCTCAAGGAAGTGAGCACGGTGTCCCTAGAGTGTAGGTAGATAGGTGGTGGGGCCGCCTCTCAGCAGCACCGGAAAGGTGAGACGGCGAAGGGAGCGGCGTCAAGGGCGTCAGCAAGTTGCAGGCTAGGTTGTGGACGACAGAGAAGCGACGCCGAGCGGCAGCCGACGATCGGAGAGATTCTTTGCAAGGGGGAAGGATAGACGCCGAGCGAGATCGAACGGCCGCCAACGTGCACACTCGCTCTCCTGAGGCACCGGTAGCTGGCGGGGCTGCAGGCCAATGGTCAGGCCATCATGCCGGAGTGCCTGGCGCCGTAGCGGGTTGCCGATCGCCCGGTGGCGCCCTCTTCCTTCGAGAAGGTGCGAGATGTGACGGCGGAGTGGGGTGGTTCCCCTCATTGACTCGAGAACCTCCAGCCGTGTGCCGGTTGTGCGAGCCGACCCTTCTTGGTTTGCGGCCCGGCGCTTCACCGTGGGTGCGCCTCGAATGCGGCGGGATCACGATCCTGCAGATGTTCCAATACCTCCTCTCGCAGGGGTGCGCCGCCTGCCCGGGCCGCAGCTGGGGTGGCTGTCGCACCCGATGATGGACGATGGGCTGGGTGGCGCTGTCACCGAACCCCGTCGGTCCAAAGCAGAGGGCTCCCGGCCCTCGGTAGGCTTAGGAGAGGTGACCGGGGTACCCAACAGCATCGACGAGGTGATCGCCCGTCTGGGCGAGCACTGTTACATCTGCGACCGCTCCCTGGCCACGACCATCTTCCTGGCCCTTCGCCTGGGCAAGCCACTGTTCATCGAAGGGGAGGCGGGGGTCGGGAAGACGGAGGCGGCGAAGGTCATGGCCGAGGTGCTCGGTGCCCGGTTGATCCGGCTCCAGTGCTACGAGGGCATCGACCTCGCTCATGCCGTCTACGAGTGGAACTACCCCCGTCAGCTCCTGCACATCCGGCTCTTGGACCAGTCCCAGGACCGAGAGCGAGCGGAGCGCGAGATCTTCAGCCGGGAGTTCCTGCTCCGCCGCCCCTTGCTCGACGCGATCGACAATCAGGACCCGGTACCGCCGGTGCTCTTGATCGACGAGATCGACCGGTCGGACGAAGAGTTCGAGGCCTTCTTGCTGGAGCTGCTCAGCGACTTCCAGGTCTCGATCCCGGAGCTGGGTACGATCACCGCCCGCCAGCCGCCGTTTGTCGTCATCACCTCCAACCGCACCCGGGAAGTGCACGACGCTCTGAAGCGCCGCTGCCTCTACCACTGGATCGACTATCCGGCCCTGGAGAAGGAGGTCCAGATCGTGCGTGTACGGGCGCCGGAGGCGGCCGAGACCCTAGCGCGGGAAGTGGCGACGCTGGTCCATGGCCTCCGCGACCTCGATCTCTACAAGGTGCCGGGCGTGGCCGAGACCCTGGACTGGGCGCGCTCGCTCGCAGCGCTGGGCGCGACCCGGATCGACCCCGGGCTCGTCGATGTCACGCTGGGCGCGGCCCTCAAGTACCAGGAGGACCTGGAGCGGGCGCGCCAGGCCATTCCCGATCTGGTGGACCGGGCCCGAGCCGGAGCCTGACGTCAGCCGAACGGCGGGCCGCTCGGCAAACCGGACTTGGCAGCGGGCAGTGGTGTGGGCACGGGTGCAGCGAGTGGGCAGGACGAGACGTGGTCTTCAGGAGTCTGCCACCTGCCCGCTCTGTAGGTCCTGGATCGAATCCCGAAGAACCGGACACCCGGACTCAGGCTCGAGCAGGGCGAGTGGGCTCGAAGCCTCTATGAGAGCGGTCTTTTTCGACAGCGCGAGCTGTCACCCCGAGGAGCGAAGAAGCCGGCCTCGTGGGAGCCTGCGGGCCGAGGAGGGGCACTCTGGTCGAGGCCGCGTCGAGAAGGCGACCACCGATGTGGCTGGACAGCGATGTGATCGTCAACGAGCAGCTCCAGATCAAGAAACCTGTGCGGAGGGCCGGGGTGCGGACCGCAACCTGGGCCTAACTTCTGGCCGGAACCGGGGCGATCCGCAGCCGGGACCCGAGGCCAGCTGGCCAGGCCAAGGGCAGGGTGGCCAAGGCGTGTTCGGGGTTGTAACTGTTGGCGCTTGAACCTATGGTAGTATGTAGGGGTGATCTTGAAGGACTGGGCGCGGCAACAAGGCGTTCATCCCATGACTGCCTACCGCTGGTTCCGGGAAGGCAAACTCCCAGTTCCCGCGCGCCCCGCCGGCCGGCTGATCCTGGTGGACCAGCCACCGGTCAGTG
>CADDZO010000360.1 GCA_902812395.1 bacterium
CTCTGGGGTGGCGGCGATCGGGGCTTTCCTGCCTATTTCTCCCAGATCGGGCTGGTGGCCGGTGGCCGCCGCATCGCTTTCTCCAGCTTCGATGCCTTCACGGTCGGGACCGTGCTGCTACTGATGCTGCTGATCCTGGTTCTGTTCCGGGGCACCAGCCTCGGGCTCCGGATGCGGGCCGCGGCCTTCGCTCCCGAGGTGGCCCGACTCCTGGGGGTACGGGTGGGCCGCGTCCTGACCCTGGGATGGGCGCTGGCGGCGCTGGCTGGCTCGTTGGCCGGGGTGCTGGTTGCCCCCAAGGTGTTGCTCTTCCCCAACAACATGGACCAGGTCCTGGTCTTCGGCTTCACCGCGGCCGTGCTGGGGGGGCTGGACAGCCCGCTCGGAGCGTTGGTCGGAGGGCTGGTGACCGGCCTGGTGCTCTCCTACGTCGGCGGGTATCTGGGCTCCAGCCTGGAGACGGTGGGGGCCCTGGTCCTGGTCCTGGTGGTGCTGAGCGTGCGGCCCCAGGGGATATTCGCCCGGGCTGCGCTGCGGAGGGTGTGATGAGGCTTGCCGGGCAGCCGATGCTTCGCCACCTGGCCCTGGCCGTGGCCGCGGCCATCGTCCTCTACCTGATCACGCTCGAGCTCAGCCCTTACAACGACTTCCAGGTCGCCCAGATCGCCCTCTACGCGATCGCGCTGGCCGGGCTGAGCATGCTCACCGGGGTCAACGGTCAGATCTCCCTCGGCCATGGCGCGTTCATGGCCGTAGGGGCCTACACCACCGCAATGCTCCTGGCCGACCGGCAGGCACCGCTGCCGCTGGCGCTGGCAGCTGCGGTCGCCACCGGGGCGGTGCTGGGGGTAATCATCGGCATCCCAGCGGTCCGCCTCCGGGGTCCCTACCTCGCCGGCCTGACCCTCGCCCTGGCCGTGGGCCTCCCCGAGGTGGCGGTCCAGTTCCGATCCATCTTCGGGGGCGAGGAGGGGATGACGGTGTTGCCGCCGGTGCCGCCGGCGGGAGTGGACGGCGAGCGCTGGCTCAGCTGGATCTGTCTCACCTGCGCTCTGGCGGTGCTGGTGTTGCTGGCCAACCTGATGCGGAGCGAGGTCGGCCGTCGCCTGCGGGCGGTGCGCGACGACGAGGTGGCGGCCCAGCTGAGCGGGATCCGGGTGGGGGCGACCAAGGTCCTGGCCTTCGCGCTCAGCGCCGGCTGTGCCGGCCTGGCGGGCGGGTTGCTGGGGCTCTCGACCGGCATCGTCAATCCAGGCGAGTTCCCGGTTTCGCTCTCGATCGGGCTCCTGGCCGGGATGGTCCTGGGCGGTGCCGGCAGCCTGGTGGGGATCTGGTGGGGGGCGATCTTCCTCGTCTACGTGCCCCAATGGGCCACCTCGGTGGCGAGCGGGCTCCACCTCTCGAGTGGGGCCAGCTCCAATCTGGCCATCGTCCTCTACGGTCTGGTCCTGATCGTCCTGATGTTGGTGGCCCCGCGCGGTATCCAGGGTGGCCTGGGCAGCCTGGCCCGCTGGCTCCAGGAGCGGCGCAAGATGACGGGCACCGCCGATGCCTCCTGAGCTCTTCGCCAGCGGTCGATCAGGGCGCTGACTCCCAGCACCGAGCCGTCGATCCAGCAGTAGCCGCCAGCAATCGCCGAGGGCGGGTTGCCGGAGGGGAGATGGGTCCAGGGGGCGACCGCCAGCCACTGCCAGTCGCCGGCCAGCGTCCCCGACAGCTCCAGGTCGAGCGTGGCCACGAAGATGGCAGCGAAGAGCGGGTGGCGGCGGCTGCGCAGGATCCACCAGGCCAGCACCGGCAGGCAGAGCGCCCCCTGGACGTCCAGGCGGTGGGTGAAGCGGGGCAGCAAGGTCAGCCCCAGGAGCGCGTAGACGCAGCAGGCGCCAAGGGTCGCGATCGAGGCCCGGCGTCCGTACCGTTGGAAGACCGGCAGGCCGGGGGCGGTCAGGCCGAAGAGGTAGACCAGGCCGTGGCCGGGCGGCACATAGGGCGGGATCCAGCCCAGCCGGTAGCGATAGACGCCCCAGACCTGTGAGCCCAGGACCTCGAAGCCGGTGGCCACCACCACGCAGATCCAGACCTGGCGTCGCTGGGCCGGCTCCAGGGTCCGGGTGCAGAGGACCAGGAGGGCAAAGGTGGCTACGCCCAGGCCAAGCTGCGCGCCCAGTGCCCGGAAGTGGCCGGCGATGACCAGCACCGCCGGGGTGTAGGCGAGCAGCGCCAGGTGGAGCCGGTAGGGGCCGAGCCGCCGCCCCAACTCCACCGGCTAGGCCGGCGGCGTCTCGCCCTCGCCGTCGGGCGGCGGCAGGGGGGGAGGCCCGCTTCGAGGGCGGTAGCCGGCCAGCGTCCCCGACAGCTCCAGGTCGAGCGTGGCCACGAAGATGGCAGCGAAGAGCGGGTGGCGGCGGCTGCGCAGGATCCACCAGGCCAGCACCGGCAGGCAGAGCGCCCCC
>CADDZO010000361.1 GCA_902812395.1 bacterium
GTCGCATCCAGTGCCAATGCGGCGCAACCACTACTGGCTCCATCTGCATCGGCACGCCAAGTTCAAATCAAGTTCAGCGCTTCGGGGAACTTCGGTTTAGCCGTGGGGAGGTGCAGTTCGGTCGCAGCCGCTCGCCAGCGGCACGACTCAGGCGATGTCTCGCTCTGCTGAGTCCTCCTGGGCCCGTTCCCAGAGTCGGGCCAGCGGGCCAGGAGCCCACCAGTTGATCCAACCCAGCAACTGCATCACCGCCGGGACGACGATGGCCCGAACCAGCGAGGCGTCTACGGTGATCGCGATCGCCAGTCCGAGACCCAGGGCCTTGATCAGCACCGTCCCGGCGGTCAGCCCGAAGCTGGCGAAGACCGCGACCATGATCGCCGCCGCTCCGGTGATGAGGCGGCCGCTGCGTTCCAGGCCAAGGGCGACCGCGGCCTCGGTCTCGCCGGTTCGCCGCCACTCCTCCCGAATGCGGTTCAGCAGCAGGACCTCGTAGTCCATGGAGAGGCCAAAGAGCATGCAGAAGATGAGGACGGCGATGGTTGGATCCAAGGTCTGCGGGGTGAAATCCAGCAGCCCGCTCAGATGCCCCTGCTGGAAGATCCACACGATCGCACCAAACGTCGCCCCCAGCGAGATCAGGTTCATGACCACGGCCTTCAGCGGCAGTACCAGCGAGCCGGTGAGCCCGAGCAGGACCAGATACGTCACCGCCAGCACGAAGGCCACCGCTGAGACGCTGCGGGCCTCGATCCAAGACACTTCGTCCTCGGTGAAGGCGGTGGTGCCGCTGACCAGCTTTCGGCCCCCGGGCGGTCCGGGTTGGCTACGGAGCCGGGTGAGCAGCGATTTGGCCTGGGGGCTGCCGGGGACGTACCGGCTGTGGACTGTCAGCACTACGATGTGGGCGCCGATGCCGTACTGGCGGATCGCTGCCGGGGCGGCGGGGTCGGCCGGGTCGTCGACTGAGAGCACCCCGGGGAGCCGATTGAGGGTGGCCGCCAGCCGGTTGGCATAGGCGGCCCGCGGCGCGCTGAGCGGATCCCCGGACGGATAGTCCAGGACCACTGGCATCTCCTCCTGACCCTGCCGCGGGAAGTCCTCGGCGATCTGCTGGTAGGCCCGGCGGGCCGGGTTCTGAGGGGGCAGCAGCTTGAGTCCGCCGGTGCCCAGCTGCAGGTCGGCCACGGGGAAGGCGAGCACGCCCAGCACGGCCAGGATCGGGAGAAGCGCCAGCAACGGCCTCCGCATGACCAGGCTGGCGAGACGGTGCCAGAACCCCCGATCGGTGCGCTGACGCTCCCACAGGGGCAGGGGGAGACGCTCGACCCGGGTCCCCAGGATCGCCAGCAGCGCCGGCAGCATGGTGAAGGCGAAGAGCTCCGCTGCGACCACCGCGAAGGTCCCGCCCAGCCCCAGGGTGCCCAGATACGAGCCCTGGTAGAAGAGCAGGCCGGAAAGCCCGACTGCCACCGCCAGTCCGGAGAAGATCACTGAGCGGCCGGAGGTGGTCATGGCCACCCGCAAGCTCTGCTCAGCACTGGAGCCGCGTGCCAGCTGCTCCCGGTACCGGCTGACGATGAAGAGCGAGTAGTCGATACCCACTCCCAGCCCAACCAGGGCGATGAGGTCGGTCGCGTACTGGGAAATGTCGGCGGTGCGGGCCAGCATGAAGGTGGCGCCCAATCCGCCCAGGACGGCCAGCCCGCCCATCCCCAGGGGGAGCAGCGCTGCGACTACCGTGCCGAAGACGAGGAGGAGGAGGATGCCGGTGACGGGCAATGAGAACTTGGTCGCGGACCTCAGGTCGTGGTCGAGCTGGTCAATGAACGCGGCGTCGATGGCCAGCCCGCCGGTCCCGGTGACCTGGAGGGGCTGGCTTGGTCCCAGCTCGCGCCGCAAATCGGCGTAGGTTGCCCTCTGCGCCTGAGGGGTGTCCTTCAGGATCACGATGGCCAGGGCCTGGTGGCGGTCCCTTGAGACCAGGGTGGCGCTGCCCGGGCCGGGAGGGTAGGGAGTCACGACCGACTGCACCCGTGGATCGGCCAGCAAGGAGTGGACCGAGGACTCAACCGCGGCTTCGAACTCGGGCTGGTCGGCGGTGAGAGTCGGGCTACGGTAGAGGAGCTCCAGGGAGGAGCCGCTCTGGGCAGGAATCTGGTGGGTGAGGAGCTCCTCGGCAGTCTCCGACTCGGTGCCCGAGATGCCCTGGGGATTGTAGCTCGGGCTTACCCCTTCGCGAATCCCGATCAGGGCGAGCAGCAGCAGCGCGAGCGACAGTCCCAGGACCGCCCAGCGGTGTCGGTAGACGAGGGTTCCCCAGCTAGCGAGCATCTGACCGCGCGGTACCCCGGCACCATCTGGGCAGAGGTGCCCGCCGTGGCCTATCCGAAGCGACT
>CADDZO010000362.1 GCA_902812395.1 bacterium
GCAGCGCCTGGCCCGCCTCGGAGTAGTAGTCGCCGCTGGGCTGGGGATCGGCCAGATAGGCCACGATGTCCTCGGCGCTGAGCTGGTCGGAGCCCTCCTTGAGCTTCTTCCAGGAGACTGCCATGCCTGTGACTCCCCGCCCTATTGTGCCACCAAATGAGCACGTGTGCGTGGAGTCTGGTGCGGGCCGTTACGCGTTACTGGGATGGGTTGAGTAGGGACCTTGGTTGGGTCCTCGTGGGCACACTGGGAGGAAACGATGCTCTGTTCAATCTTGGTTCATTATTGGTCTAACGATGGGTCAACGTGTTTCTCGGTAGCGATGGGGAGACGGGATCGAGTTGGTGGCGAGGCCGTGACGAGGGCCAGGGGCGGGTACGGCCGATCCGGCTGCAACTCCGATCTCCGGCCACCAAGAGGTGGCCAATGCCTGCGGACCAGCAGGCTGAGGGGGCATTGTCATGCCCGTGACGGAGGTGTGGGCATTGCGCTGCTAAGGCATTTTTTGTGAAGGCATACGCTGTTATCGAACTCGAGCAAGCTGCAAACGGTAGCGGTTATGCTTCACACGCAAGAGGTCGTAGGTTCGATCCCTGCGCCGCCCACCAGCCAGCTCGGGCCGGACTCGGATCGAGCTGGACCCGACCGCTCCCGGCCCCGGCTCGAGGCCAGGCGCCGCGGCCGGCGCTCGTACCGCCCGCCCGCCTCCAACCGCTGCACCACCCGCTTCACCGTCTTGCCCGTCGTCCGGCACCGTCTGGCCGCGGCCCGGTAGCTGCCCGGCTCCCGGTAGACGTCGAGGATGTCCAACTGCTCCCTCGTGTTCTTCAATGGGGACGTCCTCCGGTGCGACGACGTCGGCTTCAGGCACCAACGATCTCTGGCACCGGGGCTCCTCCGTCTGATCTTCAGGTCAGCCGAAGGGCGCGGACTTCGAGATGGCCACCGCCGCGGACCGTGCGTTGGCCAGGGACACGCCCGGCGAGCGTGGCCGGCGCCGCCAGTTCATCCAGCTCGGGGGGCTGGGTGGGATGGCGCGGTGTGGCTGGCTGCACGAGCCATGCCCCTGCGCGTCATGAAACGAAAGGAGGCAAGGGCCGGGATGGGTCCGGACCGGCCCGACGTCCACCGTCCTTCCTGTTCCCTGAGCGGCTGGGGTCGCTGCTCCCGTACCGCGGCCCGGGTTACCTGCCGGGCCGAGCGGGTTTCGCGCGGCCAGCGGTGGCCATGGCAGCGCTGGGTGGTCTCCCTGCGTGTCCGCTGTGTGGTCCACAGGCAATGGCTGCGCCACCGTGTCCCGGCGTCGTGCACCGCGAGCTCGGGCCGGCCGGCGGGGACATCGGGCTGGTCCGTCTCCTCCTTGCGCCTGAGCCGGTCGGTTCCGGAGGCGGCCGGAATCACCATGTACCCCTATAGGGTATAGTCGGGGCATGAGGCCGGGATACCGAAAGGACAAGGAGGCGCTCCTGGCCCGCCTGCACCGCATCGAGGGGCAGGTGCGCGGGGTCACCCGCATGGTCGGGGAAGAGGCGTACTGCATCGACGTGCTGACCCAGATCAACGCCGTCAAGGCGGCCATCGACCAGGTGGGGCTGTTGCTGCTCGAGGACCACGTCAAGACCTGCGTGGTGGATGCCGTCAAACACGATCGGGAGGAGAAGCTCGATGAGCTGGTCAGGGCGGTCGAGCGTTTCGCCCGGGCCTGAGTCTCCCAGGGCCGGGTTGGACCGGCCGGTCTGCCCGGTGGAGGACGGTCTCCCCGGCTGCGAGGCCGGGCCCCTGGGCCGGCTGGCCTTCGTGCTGCGGGAGCTGGGAGGCGTGGCCGCCGGCCTCCGCGCGAGGTGGCGACATGGCGCTTGAGGTGCTGGAGGCGATCGGCTCGAGCCTCCGGATGGCCTTCTTCATGTTCTGGGACACGCTGTGGCCGCTGATCCTGGGCTTCGGGCTGTCGGGCGCGGTGCAGGCGTTCGTCAGGCGCTCGGAGCTGGAGCGGGTGATGGGCGACCATGGCCCCCGGAGCCTGGCGGTCGCGTCGCTGTTCGGCGCCGCCTCCTCGTCCTGCTCCTACGCCGCCAGCGCCATGGCCAAGTCGCTCTTCCAGAAAGGCGCCGACTTCACCGCCGCCATGGTGTTCATGCTCGCCTCCACCAATCTGGTCATCGAGCTGGGCCTGGTGCTCTGGATCCTCATGGGCTGGCAGTTCGCGGTCAGCGAGTACGTCGGTGGCGTCATCATGATCGGCTTGCTGGCCCTGGTCGCCCGCTTCTTCTTCCGCCCCTGGCTGCTGGAGGCCGCGCGTCGCCGTCTGCAGGAGGGCTCCCCCGTCACCGGGCACGAGCACCACGCCGGGGGCGCCGAGAGGGGCGGGCGCTGGGCCGACCG
>CADDZO010000363.1 GCA_902812395.1 bacterium
GCCAGGCAGCGTCCAGGCCACGCGCCGGACCGGCAGGGCGCCCGAGCACCTGGACCCGCCCCGGCGGCTCGGGGTCCGGGATGGGCTCCGGCTGGGGCTGGCCAGCGCCGGCCGGCGGCCGTTGCGAACCGCCATTACGGCCGCCGGGGTGGCGATCGGGATCGGGGTCATGAGCCTGATCCTCTCCCTGGCCGTGGGCCTGCAGCAGCAGGTGGTGGACACCATCGCCGGCGACGTCCAGCTCCAGACCGTCGGCGTCACCGGCTCGCTCCCGGGGACGGCGCCCAAGCCTCTGGATCCGCAGTCCCTGGCCACCCTGTCCTCGCTCAACGACGTCGGCGTCGGCTGGGGCAACGAGGTGATCGGAGGCACGCTCTCCGACCCGGCCGACCCGGCCGCCGCGACCCAGGCCTCGGTCACCGACCTTCCCCCGGTGCGAGCGGGCTGGCCCCGCTCCGACATCCTGGAGGCCGGGCGGTTGCCGGGCCAGGACGATGTCCAGGACATCGTCATCACCGACGCCCAGGCCCGCCACTTCGGCTGGACGCCGTCCACGGCCGTCGGCAAGACGCTCCACTTCGTGGGCCAGTACCCGGGCCCGCCCGCGCCCGGGGAGCGGCCGGCGGGCCATCCCTTGCCCCTGGACCTGACCGTCGTCGGAGTGGCGAGCGGGGCCCCGGCCGGCGATCCGAGCTGGAGCCTGATCCCTTACGAGCTGGCCAACCGCTACTGGGACGACCTGGCCGCGGCCAACGGCTGGAACAGCCAGTACACCCAGATCACGCTGATGGCCGACTCGCTGCAGCAGGTGGACGCGGTCAAGTCCGAGGTCACCCGGCTCGGCTACCAGGCCACCACCGCCAACGACGTGCTCCGCCAGTTCGCCGAGCGCCTCGGCTACGTGGAGCTGGCACTGGGCGGGCTGGCCATCATCGCGCTGGCGGTGGCGGCGCTGGGTATCGCCAACACCATGTTCTCGGCGGTGGTGGAGCGGACCCGCGAGATCGGGGTATTCAAGGCTCTGGGCTGCCGTGCCCGCGATCTGTCCCTGATCTTCGTCGCCGAGGCGGCCGTGATCGGGGTGGCGGGGGGCCTGGTTGGCGTTGTGGTCTCTGCCCTCCTGGCCCAGGCCGGCAACCACGTCATCCACCAGATCGCCCGCGGCCAGGGTGTGGTGGTCCAGGGCCTGGACCTATTCCAGCTGGTGCCTCCCATTGCCGGGGTCGGGATTGGGCTGGCCATCGTGGTGGCCGCGTTGAGCGGATTGCTGCCCGCCCTCCGGGCGGCCCGCCAGGATCCGGTCCAGGCCCTCCGTTATGAGTAGGCGCGGGCTCCCCCTGCCGTAGCCGGTTCCGCAGTTCCTCGAAGTACAGCTCCAGCGCCTCGAGCAGCCGGCGAGGGCCTCGACGGCCCGGGGTTGCAAGGTAGGGACCCGGCCTATGGCCGAGGGGGCCCAGGTCGCCTCCGGCGACAGCACCAGCTCGGGGACACCGGTAAGATCGGTGTTGCCCGACCGGGCCAAGGGAAGCCGGTGCAGGCCGCGGCCGAGTCCGGCGCTGTCGCGCAACTGTGAGCGGGGAGCCCCCGCCAGCGGAGCCACTGGGGCCGGGTGTGCCCTGGGAAGGCGGTGGAGGGTGGAGATCCGCGAGCCAGGAGACCTGCCCGGGCGGGAACGCCGCTCCACCCGCGCGTCATCGGTAAGGAGCCCCTGGCGGCCGGGCGCCTGCGGCGCGGGCGGGGAAGGAGGGCCGCCGGGAGGAAGCGCACCATGCGCGCACTTGGCTGGATCGGGGCCAGCGCGTCACTGGCCCTGGCCATCGTGCTGTTCGGCTGCGGTGGGGGGAGGACCGTCGGCACCGCCGGCACGGGCTGTGCCAATGCCCAGGACGCGCATCGCGCCTATGTGGTGGTCGAGCACCTGGGCGGGCGCACCGTGCAGCGCTGCGTCGGTTTCAATGGGGCCACCATCAGCGGGGCCACGCTGATGCGGGAGAGCGGGCTCAGCTACCAGACCCAGACCTTCTCCGGGTTGGGCCCGGCGGTCTGCGCCCTGGATGGTCAGCCCGCCCACTACTCCACCTGCTTCCCCAAGGGCCAGCCCTACTGGGCGCTGTACGTGCTCAAGGACCACCACTGGGTCAACGCCAGCACCGGCTTCGCTTCGATCAAGATCGGTAACGGCGGCGCCCTGGGCTGGGAGTACGAGCCGTCCAGCGGGAGCCCGCCTCCACCGCCGCTGCCCAAGACCTGAAGTCGGATGGATGCCCGTCCCGTCCTGGCCTGGTCGGCGGCCTGCCTGGTCCTGCTCCTGGCCACTGGCAACCCCGGCTACCGGGCCCTGGTGACGCTGGCCGCAGCCGGGGTTGCCAGTGGCCAGGAGC
>CADDZO010000364.1 GCA_902812395.1 bacterium
CTAGCACGACCTGATCGGCTACGAGCACATGGTGGTGATGGTGATGTTTTTCAGGCTCTTCACGAATTCTTGGGGGGAACCCATCATAGGCACGCCACCAGAACCCGATCCCGGAACCTCTCGAAGTTCCGGTACCCGAACCCGATCCGCTTGATGCACTTGATCTTGTTCGTCACCCCCTCGCTGAAGGCGTTCGTCACCCGGTGGTGGAAGTAGGCGAGGATCTCCGGCTTCCACCGGCGGATGGTCCCCGCGAGCCGGACGAATGATGGGAGGCCGGAGGCCTCTGGCGGCGGCGACGAAGCGGAAGAGGAGCTGGCTGCCGGTGCCGTCGAGAGGGGCGAAGCCGAGTTCGTCACAGATGACCAGGTCGGCGCGGAGCAGGGCCTCGAGGACGCGCCCCACCGAGTTGTCGGCGAGGCCCCGGTCGAGGGTCTCGACCAGCTCGGCGGCGCTGAAATAGCGAACCCGGAAGCCGGCCGCGACCGCGGCGTGGCCGAGGCCGACGAGCAGGTGCGATTTCCCGGTCCCGGCCGGTCCGACCAGACAGAGGTTCTCTGTGGCGCGGACCCACTCCAGCGAGGAGAGGGAGTCGAAGGTCGCCTGGGGCACCGACGAGAGCTGGACCTTGAACTGGTCCAGAGTCTTGGCCACCGGGAAGGCGGCCTGCTTGAGGCGGGCCCGGTGGTTAGACTCGTCGCGCGCCTTGAGCTCGGCCTAGATGAGGGTGCGCAGCAGTTCCTCCGGCGACCAACGCTGCGTCTTCGCGGTCTGGCACACCTCAGGCGCGATGTGGCGCACTCCAGCCAGCTTGAGCCGGCGCAGGCCGGCGAGCAGGTCCGACGCCAGCGGCGGAGCGGGGGCGCTCATCGAATCGCCTCCAGGGCGTACGCGGAGAGCGGCCGGACCGGGACCTCGGGCAGGCCCAGCTTGAGCGGTGCCCCCTCGGTGCTCGGGTTGGGGACGCCCTCGCCGGCCTCGAGGATGGCGCGGATGTCGTCGGCGCTGAAACGTCGGAAGCGCAGCGCTCGCTCAAGGCGCGACAGCTCAAGGGCTCCAATCGCTACCGGCGAACGTGTCGATCGATCGCCAGGCTGTACGCGCGTGCAGCCGACCGGGCCATGTCCAGTCAAGTGGTGTATCAACGGCCACCTTTGCCACCCATAGCGATCAGCTGGCGTCGGCCAATGCTGGCATCACCTCCTCTGCCTTGGGCTGGGTTGGACTGCCGTCGACGACCGCCATCTGGGCCTGCGTGAGCGACTCCGGGCTGAGGTAGCGCCTGGTCACGGCCCATTCGTCGTGCGGTTCGGCCAGCACGGCGCTGACCAGGCGGAGGACCGCCTGCCGGTGGGGAAAGATGCCGACCACGTCGGTGCGCCGGCGGACCTCCTGGTTGAGGCGCTCTTGGGGGTGGTTGGACCAGATCTGGCGCCAGTGCTCCTTGGGGAAGTCGGCAAAGGCCAGCAGCTCAGGCTCGGCCTCGGCCAGCATGGCCGCCGCCTGCGGGAAGCGCTGCTGGAGTTGGACGACGACGCGACCGTGTTGGGCCCAGACTTGGGCCCGCTCCGGCTGGGCAAAGATGGAGCGAACCAGGGTCGCCACCAGGTGCTGGGCCGCCTTGGGAACACGGGTGAGAAGGTTGCGCAGGGCGTGCATCCGGCAGCGCTGCCAGGCAGCGCCCGGCAGCACGGCGGCGATGGCGAGCTTCAGGCCTTGGTGGGAGTCGGAGATGACCAGCTTGACCCCGGACAGCCCATCGGCGGACCCGGCCGCGCCGGCCCCAGACCAACGGGATCTGCGAGCGGTTCCACGGGACCGTCCTCCACGAGCACTACCGGCGGGCCTTCCGCCGCTACTACAACTTCGAGCGGGAGCACTCGGAAGAGGCATGGACGAGGACACCCCCGCCAGCCGCTTCTACGGGAAGGAGGCAACATCTCACGGAGATCGGACAACCTAGGCGCAGGGGCCCGCGTCCAGGGGCCGCTCGCGAAAGTCGGCGACCAGCTGGTCCAGGCTTTTGGCCAGATCGGAGACCTGGGACTTGGAGATGCGCTCGATGCCGAGGCTCTGCACCCGCCCCTCCACCCGCCGGGTGGAAACCCCGACCAGGTAGGCCTCCGCGATTACCGCCACCAGGGCTCGCTCCACCCGCCGGCGGGGGAACAGCAGCCAGTCCGGGAAGTAGCTGCCCTGGCGCAGCTTGGGGATGGTGTTAGCGGCGGATCTATATGGCGCGTTAGCCGCCGTGACTGGCAAGGCTATTTGGGGATGGCGGGGGAGCGAATGTTCTGGGTCCGATAGGAGACAATCCGGGGTCTCCCGCGCTAGAGATGAAGTG
>CADDZO010000365.1 GCA_902812395.1 bacterium
GGCCTTGGAGTCGTTCACCCAGCGCACCCCGCCCCATTCCCCGACCGGCTCCAGCCGGTGCTCGACGCCGGCAAAGGTCCGGATCGCCTCCCCCACCTCCTCCTCCGGGATTCCCGCCAGCCGCCCGACCGCGGCCGCGGCCAGGGCGTTGAGCAGGTTGTGGCGTCCTGGCAGGGGGACTGCCGGCAGCGGCCGGTGCCGGTCGAACCAGAGCACGCGGCCGCCGGCCAGCGGGGCCAGCGCGGCCGAGCCGGGGTCCTCGCCGTTGAGCAGAGCCACGTCGTCGGCGGCCTGGAACCGGATCAGGCGGGCCTTGGCCCGGGCGTAGGCCTCGAGCGTCCGGTGCCGGTCCAGGTGATCGGGGGTCAGGTTCAGCACCACCCCCAGCCAGGGCCGAGGCCGGGCGCAGGACTCGAGCTGGAAGCTGGACAGCTCCAGCACCACCACGTGGTCGGGGGTCACCTCCTCCAGGCGATCGAGGACGGTGTCGCCGATGTTGCCGCCGACCAGCACCGGCCGTTGGCCCCGCTGCAGCACCCGCCCCACCATGGCGGTGGTGGTGGTCTTGCCGTTGGTCCCGGTGACGCCCACGATCGGGGCCGGGCAAAGGCGGAAGAAGAGGTCGATCTCGCTGGAGACGGGCAGGCCCAGCGTCCGCGCTCGCTCCAGCAGCTCCGAATCCCAGGGCACGCCCGGGCTGACGAAGACCGCGGCGCAGCCCTTCAGGACCTCAGGACCGCTGCCCTGGACCACCTCGGTGCCCTCCGGCAGGGCGCCCAGCGGCTCGGCCAGCCGCTCCGGCGGGAGGCGGTCACAGACCCGGACCGGGATCCCACCGGCGCTCAGGAAGCGGGCCAGGGCCAGGCCACTGCGGCCCAGGCCGACCACTAGCGCCCGTTCCCCGGCTGCCAGCAGCGGGGGCGGGATCGGGGCGCTCAAAGCAGGCTGTGGGCGATCCAGCCTGAGGCGATGACGGCGGCCGCGCCCGCGCTCCAGAACGCGAACGCGATCCGCCTCTCAGACCACCCGTCGAGCTGGAACGTGAGGTGGATCGGGGTCATCTTGAAAATGCGGCGTCCGCCGCTCACTTTGAAGTAGCTGACCTGGACGATGACAGAGAGGGTCTCCAGGGCGAAGACCAGGCCGATCATGAGCAACAGGAACACCCAGCCCTGCTCCAGGGCCATGGCCGAGAGCGCCGCCCCCAGCCCGAGGGAGCCGGTGTCGCCCATGAAGACCCTGGCCGGATGCCGGTTGTAGACGAGAAAGGCCAGCACCCCGCCGACCAGCGCCATCGCCACCGCCCGCTCGCCGAAGCCGGCGCCCGGGAGAACGAAAGTGGTCCCCAGCAGCGCGATCGCGCCCAGACCTCCAGCCAGCCCGTCCAGCCCGTCGGTCAGGTTGACCGCGTTGGCCGCGCCCACGATCGCCACCACCGCCACCGGCCAGTACCACCACTGGCCGCTCATCCCCAGCCGGAGCGGGTGCTGGGGCACGTGGGCCAGGTATGCGATCGGGATCGCGCACAGCACCTGGAGTGGGAACTTGAGCCGGGCCGGTATGCCGACGTGGCCGTAGCGCAACTTGGCCAGGTCATCGATTAGGCCCAGGCCCCCGAACAGGACCAGGGCCACGGTGGCCGGCAGCGCGCCCGGGTGGTGGTGCAGGGCCAGCAGCCCGCCCGCGACGCCGACCGCCACGAACAGCAGCCCGCCCCCGGTTGGGGTGCCCGCCTTGCGCTGGTGCTGGGGAGTCAACTCCGCCTGGATCACCTGGCCCACCCGCAGCCGGGACAGAAACGAGATCAACAGGGGATAGCCGATCACACAGCTGGCAAAGGCGACTGCGAGAATGGTCAGGTCGAGGATCAAGAGAGTCCTCCGTCGGAGCGGCTGACTTCTGTTGTAGCGCGTTCGGAGAGTTGGGTCACGATTCGATCTAAGGTGAGCGCACGTGAACCCTTGACGAGGACCAGGTCGCCGGCCAGGGCATGGTGCTCGACCCAGCCGGCTGCCTCGCCGTCGTCGACCAGCTCGGCCCCGGCCGCCTCGGCCAGGGTCGGACCCTGGCCTGCGTTCAGCACCGCCACGCGGTCGAAGAGCTGGCGGGCACTCCGCCCCACCCGCTGGTGGGCGTCGACCGCCTCCGGGCCCAGCTCGCGCATCTCGCCCAGCAGCGCCAGCAGCCGGCCCTGGCGGGGCCGCTCGGCCAGGGCCTGGAACGCGGCCAGCATGGACTCCGGGCTGGCGTTGTAGGTGTCGTCCACGATCCGGCAGCCCTTCGGCCCGGGCACCTCCTGGAGGCGATGCTCCAGGCGGACGTCGGCCAGGGCAGCCGCCCCCG
>CADDZO010000366.1 GCA_902812395.1 bacterium
GCCCGCCGCGACACGCCGACCCCGAACCGGCACCCCAAAATGTCACTGCCGCGTAACATCATGCCCAGATCGGAGCCCGCGCCCGGAGCCATTTACACCGCTCCTGAGACGCCACCGATAGCTGGATCTGCTGGTGAGGTCCTCGATCTGGGCTTCGAGGTCGCTGGCGGCAATGTAGCGCTCGCGGCAGGTGCCGGCTGGGTCGTTCTTCTGGCCCAGGCAGAAGAAGTAGGTGCAGCGCCCCTTGGAATGCCGGCCCGGCTGCCGTCCGCGGATGCCGCGGTTGGTCAGGCCAAGGTGGGCGAGTTCACCGGCCAGGCGCTGGAGAGTCCACTCGCCTGTGGCATACAGGTCGAACGCGGCCGTGATCAGCGCGGCTCGTTCGGGGTCGGGCACGATTCGCGCCACCTGACGGCCGGCGATGACTTCCCGGAGGTTGAGGTAACCGAGCGGTGCTCCATGGGGGTAGTCGCCCTGCTCGGCCTTCTGGGTGAGACCTTTCTTGATCTCTAAGGCGAGGTCGGCGGAGTTATCCCCCATGCAGTGCGCCGCCTGCTCAAAGACGCTCTCGCCCTGCGGGCCCGCCGTGACACCGCCCAGATAGGCGGCAAGGAGCTGGAGGCCGAGATCGCCGCTTTAGAAGAACGCGTCGACAAGCTCCTCAAGGCCCGGGTGACCCATGAGCCCAACCGGGTCCTGCTGGCCCACCTGGCCAGGGAGCGTCAGGCGCTGTTCACTTTCTTGAGGATCGATGGCCTGCCCGCCACCAACCACCATGCGGAGAGAGGGATCCGCCCTCAGGTGTGCATCCGAAAGAACTGGGGCGGCAACCGCACCGGCCGGGGCGCCTATGCCGCCAAGGTGATCGGCACCGTGATCCGCACCGCCGTCCAACAGGGCCTGGACCCCACCGGCGTGCTCGTCGAAATTCACTCCAGCGACGGGACCCGATCCGGCCTGGACATCCCCAGCGGGCCCGCACCATGACCACCGCCCCCCAGCGTCGCTACCAGATCACCCTCGTCGAACATATCCCTGACGGCAGCACCAAAGAACGCTTCCACGGCGACTGCGAGGCCTACACCTTCGCAGTCACCACAACCATCCGCGGCGAGCTTCGCGTCTTTCCCAACCACGACGGACCCATACAACAGCGCCGAACAGCCCTACAACCCCTCACTGCCTACATCAAAACCACCATCGGCATCGGGCGCGGCGCTAACGCTTTACGACCGCGGCGTACGGAGAGGGGGACACCGTGTTCGCGATGCCGACCAGCCCGATCCCCAAGGCGGCCGCTAGAAGCCATCGGCAGAGCATCCGCTAGGAAGCTTACGATCGCCCGCTCGCTGCTGCGCTGTGACGTATCCGCTCGGGCCCCAGCCCTTTCAGGCCTTATCGGGGGGGTCCGCGAGGGCGCCGACATCGGCGTTCCAGGCCGACCAGTCAACGTCTCGGATCTGGCCGTCCAGTGCCGCGGCTAGATCGTGGGTAAGGAGGCGGCTTCCGCCGATATAGATCCAACCGAGGTCGGTATCCGACCCAACGAACCAAGCATGATCGTCTGGCCACCACAGGTCCGGAGCCAGTTGACCACGACCATCGGGACGCTCGATTCGGGCCGCGGCGCTAACCGGCCCGCTGAGCAGGAAGTATTCACGGTGCGGCAACTCGAACCGGGGAACGCGGCCGAGCTCTGCTTCGAGGTCCGTGGAGTGGCCTTCATCCTGGCGGCGAACGCGTCGCCTCTGCCAGCGGGACGCCTTCCTCAAGACCAGGGTTCTCGAATGAGTCCACCCGTAGCCAGTCCATACGGCGAACCATGCGCTGCTCGGCGTGGTGGTGTGCTCGGTCGCGACCGCCGCAACCTGCCCGAGGACCTCTGGGCTCTTCGGACCCGGGCTGGCGCCGACTGGATCAGGTGCGACCATGAGGTAGGCGGCGAAGCCCCCGGGCACGACTCCCCCGACTGTGCCGAAGACGCCGAGGCGGGGCGAGATCCAGTCAGCCGCGGCCGTACCACTGGGGGCGCCGAGGTTCGGGCCAAACGGGGTCATGTGCAGAATCTTGCTCCGCTCGTCGAGACGACGGGGGTCGATAACTGTTAGCGTTTGAACATATGATAGTATGTAGGGATGACCTTGAAGGACTGGGCGCGGCAACAAGGTGTTCATCCCATGACTGCCTACCGCTGGTTCCGGGAAGGCAAACTCCCAGTTCCCGCGCGCCGTGTCGGCCGGCTGATCCTGGTGGACCAGGCACCGGTCGGTGCCGTTCCGGGGATCACGGCCGTGT
>CADDZO010000367.1 GCA_902812395.1 bacterium
GATCCACTCCGTGCCGTTCCCGAGCGATGGCGCCGAGATCCCGGACACGCCGCGTCTTTCCCTCGTGATCGGCGATCCTGAGGCCGAGTGGACGGGCAGCGGGTCGCTCAGGAGCCAGATCGCCGAGTGGACGTGCCGGCGCGGGGCCTCGCCGCGCCTCTACCCGGCGGCCCTCGTCTGGTGCCTGAAGAAGCCGGGCAACGAGCTCCGGGAGAAGGTGGAATGGTGGCTCGCCTGGCAGCGGGTCGCCCAGGAGGTAGCCGCCGGCACCCTCGGTGGCGACTACGACCGGGCCGACCGGGCGGAACTCCAGTCGAAGGTCTCGGACGCCGAAGAGGCCGCCAAGGACGAGGTCTGGGGCGGCTACCGGTACGCCGTCGTCTTCGACCGCCGGGAACCCGATGGCCTCAAGGTCATCGACCTTGGGGCAGGGCACTCCTCTGGCGGCGAGACCCTGTGCGGCCGGGTTCTGGCCGCCCTCAGGTCGGAGGCGCTCGTGAGCGAGGCCGTCGGTGCGGGCTATCTCGACCGGAACTGGCCGCCGGCCCTGGAGGAGTCCGGGGCGTGGCCCCTCGCCAGCCTGCGGCAGAGCTTCCTCGACGGTTCGCTCACGCGGCTCCTGGATCCGGACCGGGTGTTGAAGGCGAAGATCGTCGAGTTCGTCGAGCGCGGCGATTTCGGGCTCGCTTCGGGTCGGAGACCGGACGGCACCTACGAGCGGGTCTGGTACCAGGAGCGCGTTGCAGGAGACGAGGTCGACTTCGCGGCGGATGTGTTCCTCCTGAGGAAGGCACAGGCGGAAGCGCTCAAGGCCGGCCCGTCAACGGTGACGCTCGGGCCGCAACTTCCCGAGCCGGCGCCAGCTCCCGCTCCGGTAGGGGTTCCCGGGCCCGGTCCCGAAGCCGGCCCGGGGCCGTTGCCGGCCCCGCAGACGAGGACCATCCGGCTCGCCGGTGAGATTCGGCCCGAGCTGTGGAATCGGCTGGGGACGAAGATCCTCCCGAAGCTTCGCACCACGGGCACGGACCTCCGGATCGGTGTCGACTTCTCAGTAACGGTCCCGGCCGAGACCGGCCCTGTCCTCGAGCGCGAGTTGCGGCAGCTTCTGCAGGAGCTGGGGCTCCACGAGGCCGTTCGCCTGGAGTGACGCTGCGCCTCACTTGCGCACGCCTCCTTTATCGCCTTACCGGTGCGCCGAATAGGCCGACGCGAGGACCCGGGCGGTGGTCGGCGGCCACATCGGCGTCTACGACCTCGAGCGTGCTGGGTAGGGACGGCGCCACCGTCCCCATCTACTGCGAGGGTCGCCTAACGATGCACGTGGACAAGCCGATGCGCGCCCACGGGCTCATGCAGGCCATCGCGCGGGTGAACCGGGTCTTCCGCGACAAGCCCGGTGGGCTGGTGGTCGACTACCTCGGTCTCGCCCACGAGCTCAAGGCCGCGCTTGCCACCTACACCGAGAGCGGCGGCACCGGCCGCAGCGCGATCGACCAGGGCGAGGCGGTCGCGGTCATGCGGGAGAAGTACGAGGTCTGCTGCGACCTCTTCTACGGGTTCGACTGGTCACGCTGGACGACCGGCACGCCCCAGGAGCGCCTCCTCCAGGCCGTCTCGGACCTCTCCCGGGCGTTCGCGTTGGCGGTGCCGCACGAGGAGGCCCTGGCGATCCGCGACGACGTGGCCTTCTTCCAGGCGGTCCGGTCGGCGCTTTCCAAGCGCGCCCCCGGCGAGCAGCGCACGGAGGAGGATCTCGACCACGCCATCCGCCAGATCGTCTCCGGCGCCATCGCTCCCGAGGGCGTGGTGGACCTCTTCACAGCAGCCGGGCTGAAGAAGCCCGACATCTCGATCCTCTCCGAGGAGTTCCTGGCCGAGGTGCTGGGGATGCCGCAGAAGAACCTGGCCGTGGCGCTGCTGCGCAAGCGCCTCGAGGGGGAGATCAAGGCCCGCCGGCGCAAGAACGTGGTCCAGGCCCGCTCGTTCGCAGAGCTCCTCGGGCAGGCCATCCGCCGCTACCAGAACCGGGCGGTCGAGGCGGCGCAGGTGATCGAGGAGCTGATCGCGCTCGCCGCAGAGATGCGGGAGGCGGACCGCCGGGGCGAGAGGCTGGGCCTTAGTTAGTGAGACGATCGAATCGGCGGCGAGAGGAGATCACCGTGACGCCTGACGACCTGCACGCGTTGTTGCCCAGACTTGAAGAGTTCCACCAGCGCTTTCACAGCTTGGTGAGCGGCCTCAGCTCGAAGCTGTTGCTCCGGGGCTTACGGGGTTGACTGGGCC
>CADDZO010000368.1 GCA_902812395.1 bacterium
GCCGAGCCGCGCGCGCCCATTCCCGCAAAAAGACCGGCTCAGCCAACCGAAGAAAGAGCGCCAAGCGCCTTGCTCGACTCCATGCCCGGATCGCCAACTCCCGTCTCGATGCCGTGCACCAGGCCACAACCTGGGGACTCGATACGAGACGGTGGTGGTCGAGGACCTGAACGTGGTCGGGATGCTCCGCAACCGGAGGCTGGCCCGGAGCCTGGCCGACCAGTCCTTCGGGACCGTGCGGCACCAGCTCGGCTCCAAGACCGTCTGGCGCGGCGGACGGCTGTTGGTGGCCGAGCGGTTCTTCCCCAGTTCCAAGACGTGCTCTGGCTGCGGGACGGTGAAAGCCAAGGCTGGCCGAGCGCATCTTCCGCTGCGAGGGCTGCGGCCTGGTCATCGATCGGGACGTGAACGCTGCGAAGAACCTCCTCGCGCTCGCCGTCAGTGGCAGAGGGGCCTGTGGAGCCGAGGTGAGACCCAGCCGTGCTGGGCACACGGCGATGAAGCAGGAGGGGACCCCAAGCAGGAACCCGGCGCCGTGCAAGCGGATAAGACCGGGACCGCCACCGGGCAACCGGTGGCTGCGGGTCGGCTGGCTAATGCTCACTGACCCACAACGGCTTGCGATCCCACTCCGACTCAAGGGCGGATGCTCTGGAAGAGAGCGACGGTCCTGTCTCACCCGGTAGCGCTGGCCTCCCATGGCTGAGTCCGGACAGGCCGGTCGGAGTAGCCGGCCACGGGAGCCCGCCGCGGTCCGGATCATGTTCGACCGTATCGCCGTTCGCTACGACCTCTTGAACACGGTGCTCTCCTTCGGTGCCGACGCCAGCTGGCGCCGGCAGGCTGCGCTCGCAGCCGGTCTGGGGCCCAAGCAGGTTGCCCTCGATATCGCCTGCGGATCCGGCAAGCTGACGTTGGAGCTGCGTCGGCGCTGTCCGGTCGGGCGCGTGGTCGGGATCGATTTCAGCGACGGCATGCTCGGGGTGGCGGCGCGGATCCGGGGACCGCTGTGGGTGCGTGGCGACGCCCTTCAGCTGCCCTTCGGCGAGGGCACCTTCGATGCCGCTACCGTGGCTTTCGGCCTCCGCAATCTTGCTGATCCCGAGCGGGGTCTGCGTGAGATGCTGAGGGTGGTCCGGCCCGGCGGGCGAGCGGTCGTGCTCGAGTTCGTGCAGCCCTCGCGCCGGCCCATCGGCCGTGCCTATCGGGCGTACCTCCGCTACCTCTTGCCGTGGATCGGTGGCCTGATCTCCGGGGAGCCGGAGGCGTATCGCTACCTCAGCGCCACCGTGGATGCCTACCTGCGCCCCCAGCAGCTGGTGGCGCTGGCCGCCGGGGCGGGCTGGGAACAGGTGCGGATCCGACTACTGACGTTGGGCACGGTGGCGCTGCTGACGGCCGCCCGCCCTGTAAAGGGCTGAGCTGCGGGAGCGGTGCCCCAGCCGCAACCGAACCATCGACAACCGCCTTCAGCCGGTGGTGGAGCGCATGGCGACCGCGGCCGTTGTACCGAAGACGATCACGGCGCAGTGCGCCGGCCTTCAGGCCGGTGGTGGAGCGCCGCCCGGCCCGCAGGAGACCGTGATCCACTTCTTCTACCCGGGTGGTGGACTACGCGAGGGGCACCCGGTGACTGGGGAGGACCGCGAGACCCAGCGGCCCGAACGTCAACCACCCGGCGGCACCCTGATCGGGAGTCTCCGCCCTTCAAGGAGAGGATGTCAATTGCCGATCTGTGCAGATCCTGGCCCCACCTGATGGCCCGTTGAGGACGCGGGCGTCCCCATCCAGGCCGGGATCGAGCGCTCGCCGGCTGGCTTAGCGCCCCGCCCACTCCAGCGCCAGGGCGACGGCGCGGTCGAGCGCCCGCACCGCCAGCTCCAGGTGCTCCGGCCGGGTGTCTTCCTCCCGCGTGTGGCGAAGGCCGCCGAGGCTCTGGACGAGGAGTGTGGCCGTGGGCACGCCCGTCTGGGCCATCTCCGAGGCGTCGTGGAGCGGGCCGCTGGGCAGGCGGTAGACGGCGCCTGCCACCTCGCTCACTGCCCGCTCACACAGGTCCAGGAGCTCGGGATGGAAGGGGATGGGATCGATCCGCCAGACCCGCTCCCACTGCACCTCCACGCGCTCTTCGGTGGCGATGCGCCGGCTGGCCTCGTGGCCCCCACCAGCATCTGCTCCAGCCCATCCGGGTCCAGGTGGCGCTGATCGAGGGTCATCTCGCACTCGCCCGCCACCGCGGTGGGATCGGTAACTGTTGGTATTTGAACCTATG
>CADDZO010000369.1 GCA_902812395.1 bacterium
GGGCTGGGGCCCGATGAACGCTGCCGTCGTGGAGCACGCATCCGATCCAGGTGGGGCTTCCCCGGGGTGACTTGCCACGCCGTGTCCGGTATCGGAGGAAGGGGAAGAGACCGGTTAGCGTCCGAGCGGGAAGGGGACCGGCACCGGTCCGCCCACAAGAGCGATTCGCACCTGCTCGCCATCGCTGTAGGTACGCAGCCAGGCGTTGCCTTGGAGGCGGTCGCTCGCTTCCAGACGCTGGGAGCCAAGCCAGAAACGGCAGTGTTCCGCCCGCGCACCCCGGATCATGGCGCAGCTACCGATCATGGGCTGACCGGCGAACTCGGTGGATGCACCGGCCCGTACCACCGTCGGTTCGACGATCAGCACCATCGCTCCCTGGGGGCCGGCGTACACTCCGCCACCCCGGGCAGGGAGGCTCACGCCGCCTACCTGGTAAGCGTGGTTCTCGAGGCCGGCGGACAGAGGGGGCGGAAGAGCCCCCAGAAGCGCCCCTGCGCCCGCCGCCAGCAGCCCCAGGGCAGCCAGCGCCCGGCTCGGAGCGGGTCGTTGCCGCCGAGGACGGCGCACCGGATGCGGGCTGCCCACCGGCAGGGGCAGTCGCTGCAGCTCCATCGTCCCTCAGATCGTCGTCGCCGGCCTGAGGATCGCGTTCTCGACGTAGCCGCCCAGGTCGGGCGACAGCCAGACGGTGAGCACCCAATCCCGGGGCCCGGTCGGCTGGCGGCGTTGATGGCGGTCGATCAGGGTGGAGCGGTTGCTGAAGCGCAGCTCACAGCGAACCCGCCCGTTAGGATCGCGACCGTTTTCCTGGAACGACCCGGACTCGCCCAGCTCCGGCTCAAGGGTGGCGCCGCTGGCGAAGAACGGTCGCAATGCCTCCTCCCAGCTGTTGAGGAGGGCCGGGTTCACGTACCTGGCCAGGCGCTGGCGGGGGTCGGGGACGTCCCGCACCCGGGTCAGCGCGTACTCGTCCACGTCGTCGGGGACCGGACGCCGGACCCCGGCCAGCCAGCAGCAGAGGTCGTAGAGGAGACAAAAGCAGACCCCGCGCAGTGCATCCGAACGATCCTGGCGCACGGGCTTCCCATCCCGCTGGCCGTCCCAGCCGGGCACAGGGCTCATGGCCAGGTACCGTGGCGCTGGGCGGCGGCCTCCACCACCCGGGTGGCCAGGTTGACGTAGGCCTGCCGGAGCTCCGAAGCGACCTCGGTGATCGGGATCCGCTTGATCAGTGCCAGCGTCGCTCGGTCATCGTCCGGCACCTCTACTACCGCGGCCACCGAGGTCCGGATCCGCTCCATCAGGTTGCGGACCTGGGGAGCCTCCCGAATCTGGCGGACCCTGGGCACGATGTAGGACACCACCACTGGCTTGCCCTGGACACTGTCCGCGTCCAGGTACTCGATCGCGCCCAGGAGCGCGGTCGGGTCGGCGGTGGTGGGGATGACCAGGACGTCGGCCTCCCCGATCCAGGCCGCCGCCACGGCGGCATCGGCGGAGGTGAAGGCGGGCAGTCGGTTGGGCAGGTCCACCACCACCGCTGCGTGGCGGGCACGAAGGTAGCCTGCCACCCGGTGGATCTGGGCCGGTGCATAGCCGTCCACCGCGTCCCGGGCCTCGGGATAGACGGCCAGGGCCGGGGTGTCGGCGTAAGCGGGAGCGGGGGGTTCCACGCCTGCCATCAGGCTCCGGACCAGGTCTCGGATGGTGGTGGTTGGGCCGCGCAGATCCAGCCGTCCCCAAGCGTCAGGATTGCCGACGTTGGCGTCGACCAGGGCCGCCGTGTGGCCGAATGGGTCCACCGCCTCGCCCAGGATCGCCGCCACCGCAGCCGCGCTGGCGGTCTTGCCCACCCCGCCCTTGCGAGACACCACCGCGGCCAGCACCGGCTTGCAGGCCAGCACGGCCTGGCCCAGCTCGGCGCCGACCGGCGCCCTCCGCCCCTGGCCCAGGCGATCGAGGATGTTGCGCGGGCTGAGCCCCCCGGCCGGGCGCGAAGGGGAGGCAGGCCAACGAGGCGGCTGGGCCGGGGAGCCTGCAGCGCTACCGTTGCGGGGCGCCGAAGGCTGCTCGATGGGCTGCGCCCGGGCGAGGAGCTCGAATGGGTCCGGCGTGGATAGCTGACGCTCTGGCTCGGCGAAGCGAGTCGGAGGGGCGGGCGGAGTTGCCGCGGCCGGCTTCGGCCCGGGGACCACAGGCTGGGAGCGCGGGGACTCCGGCGGCGAAGGCGGGGTGACCGGCGGCCACT
>CADDZO010000370.1 GCA_902812395.1 bacterium
GCCGCAGGGGATAGCCGGTCAGCACCGTGCACGGGGTGGGGAAGCGCTCGACGTCGTCGGGGAAGGTGACGCAGGCGGCCGATGCCCAGCGTCGGAACATGCGGTTGGCCAGGCCATGGGCTTCCGAGACCTGGAGCACGTAGGGGATGCCGCGCCTGCGGGCGGCAGCCACCGCTGGAGCCATGGCGTAGCCGCCCACCCCGAGCACCACATCGGGCCGGAAGCCGTCGACGATCTCCAGCCCACGGCGGAGCGCCGCCGGGAGGACGGCGGGCAGGGCCAGGTTCTTGAGCGGCGCGTCCCGATCCAGCCCCTGGATCCGGACCGTCTCCAGGCGGAAGCCGGCCTGCGGCACCAGGCGCTCCTCCGGGCCCCCTGCCCGTCCTGCAATCAGGACCTCGCCCTCGGGGTGCTCAGCGCGGAACGCCTGGGCGACGGCGAGCGCCGGCAGCAAATGCCCGCCGGTCCCGCCTCCCGAGATCAGCAGTCTCATCGCGTCTCCTGCGTGGTGTGATCGCTTCGCCACCTTGGGCGGCGACGTTGAGCAGGACGCCCATCGCCGCCAGGGTGATGGCCAGGGCCGAGCCGCCGTAGCTGATGAAGGGCAGGGGCACCCCCACTGCCGGCACCGTGTCGGTGACGGAGGCCATGTTGACCAGGGCCTGGACCGAGACCCAGGTGGTGATGCCGGCGGCGATCATGGTGCCGGTCGGATCAGGAGCCCGGATCGCGGCCCGGTAGCCGCGCACGGCCAGAGCCACGAAGCCGAGCAGGACCAGGGTGGTCCCGATCAGCCCCGTCTCCTCGCCGATGATGGCGAAGATGAAATCGGTGTCCGCCTCGGGCAGCCAGAAGTACTTCTCCACCGAGTGCCCCAGCCCAACCCCGGTCAGCCCCCCGGAGCCGATGCCGATCAGGGCCTGGCTGACCTGGAAGCCGGTCCCCTGAGGATGGGCGAAGGGATCGAAGTAGGCTCCCAGCCGGCTGGAACGGTAGGAGACGGCCAGGATCAGGATCGCGAAGACCGCTCCCAGTACCACCGCCAGCAGGAGCAGATGGGA
The DNA here is from genome assembly GCA_902812395.1 of bacterium. Lineage (GTDB taxonomy): Bacteria > Chloroflexota > Dormibacteria > Dormibacterales > Dormibacteraceae > CADDZO01. The sequence continues at coordinate 1,062 of CADDZO010000370.1, forward strand.
GAGGCGACCGCCCCCGGCGAAGAAGACCGAGAGCAGGATCGCACACATCACTACCGAGGTGCCCAGGTCCTTCTGGATCAGGAGCAGGCCGATGGCAGCGGCCAGGATCGCGCAGAAGGGCACGAACCCCTCCCGGAAGCTCCGGATCCGCTCCTGTCGGCGGCTGATCCAGACCGCCAGGAAGATCGTGAAGACCAGCTTGGCCAGCTCCGAGGGTTGGAGCGTGCCCAGTGGGCCGAGGTCGAGCCAGCGGCGAGCGCCGTTGATCTCCACTCCGACCCCGGGTAGGCGGGTGGCCAGCATCAGCACCGCCACCGCCGCTGCCCCGGGCAGGGCCCAGCGCTCGTAGCGGTGGTAGTCGATCCGGCTCAGCACCCAGAGGGCACTCACTCCGAGCACGGCAAAGAATGCCTGACGCACAAAGTAGTAGAGGGCGAAGTGCTCCTCGACGTAGGCGAGGGCCTGGGAGGAGCTCAAGACCATGGCCAGCCCGGCGCCGGTGAGCAGCAGGGTGATGAGCAACAGCCAGCGATCGCCCGGCTTCCTCACCCGCCCGCTGAGGCGTTCGCGCAGATCGACCGCCAGGGTGCCGAGGCTCACGCCCGCACCCCCTGCAGCAAGCGCACCGCGGCCTTGAAGCGGCGTCCCCGCTCTTCGAAGCTGGCGAACATGTCGTAGCTCTTGTAGGCCGGGCTCAGCAGAACTACGTCCCCGGGCCGGGCCAGGGTGGCGGCCAGCTCCACCGCCTCCTCGATCGAGCCCGCCCGCCGGATCGGATGCCCGTGCAGCCGCCGCTCCAGCTCGTCCGCGCTCTCGCCCATCAGCACCGCCGCCCGGGTCCGCTCTCGCACCGCCTCCAGCCACCGTCCGAGCTCGAAGCCGTCGCCGTGGCCGCCCGCGATCAGCACCACCGGTGTCGCCTCGAAGGCCAACAGCCCGGCCAGCGCCGCCTCCGGGTTGGTGGCCTTGGAGTCGTTCACCCAGCGCACCCCGCCCCATTCCCCGACCGGCTCCAGCCGGTGCTCGACGCCGGCAAAGGTCCGGATCGCCTCCCCCACCTCCTCCTCCGGGATTCCCGCCAGCCGCCCTGGCCGCGGCCGCGGTCAGGGCGTTGAGCAGGTTGTGGCGTCCTGGCAGGGGGACTGCCGGCAC
>CADDZO010000371.1 GCA_902812395.1 bacterium
GCGGTACCACCGTTCCCGATGGCCCGTTTCCCCGACCCGCACCTCCGAACCGGACGTGCATGTTCCCACGCATCCGGCTCTCTACGCACCCGTGCCGGTTCGTCACGATGCGATCTCGGTTTCGCTCCGCCACGGCGACGGTATGGTGTCGCCCCGGTAGCGATACCGGGTCACCGGTATCGCCGACGGCTTGAACAACGTGACCGCGCCGTCCGTCGGCCACCATCCAGGTAGGTAGCGCCGACGAAGCCACTTCCAGTTCGCGCGAGGGTGCTTGTGGCGAATCCAGCCGATCACCCGGCGCCAGAGGAAGGCACCGAGATAGTCGAAGGTCGCCTTCGACACCCCGTGGCGAAAGTAGGTGGCCCAACCCCGCACGACCGGCGCCAGCCGGTAGAGCAGGGTGGCAAGCGGTTGGTGGGTGCCCTCTCGGGTGGCCTTCCGCACCTTCGCCTTGACCGAGGCCAGCGCGGCCCTGGAGGGAGAGGTGTATACGGCCCACCTGCCCGTTCCTCGCTTCGGGGCTCGCCGGATGCGGAACCCCAGGAAGTCGAAGCCCTCGTCCATGTGGACAATCCTCGTCTTCTCCGGCGATCGGCGCAGGCCCATCATGGAGAGCACCGCCGCGATCTCCGTCTGCAGCCCCTCGGCCTGCTTCCGGGTCCCGTTCACCAGCACCACGAAGTCGTCCGCGTAGCGGACCAGGCGATAGGTGGCGAGTCCCTTCTGGCGGCGTCGGTCGCGTGCGCTGGAGTCGCCCATCGCTTTCCAGGCCCCGGTGAAGTGGTCATCGAGGACCGACCGCGCGATGGTTGCCAGCAGCGGCGAGAGGATGCCCCCTTGGGGCGTGCCGGTGTTCGTGTTCCGTTCGGCGCCTCCCTCGGTGAGGATGCCAGCCTTCAGGAACGCCTTGACTAGGCGCTCGACGCGTCTATCCGCGACTCGGTCTCGCACCCGGCCCATCAGGGCGACGTGGTCGATTTCGTCGAAGCAGGCCGTGATGTCCCCTTCCAGCACCCATTCGTAGTTTCGGATGGGCGACGTGAAGTGGTGGATCTCGGCGATGGCGTCGTGGGCACTACGTCCGGGGCGGAAGCCGTACGAGCACGGCTGGAAGTCCGCCTCGAAGATCGGCTCGAGCACCAGCTTCAGGGCGGCCTGGACCACCCTGTCCCGCCGGGTCGGGATGCCGAGCCGGCGGAGCTTGCCGCCGGACTTCGGGATGAGTCGTTCCCGTACGGGAAGGGGCCGGAACCTGCAGGCCTTGAGGTCGGCGCGCAGGTCGTCGAGGAACCCCTCGACGCCCCGTACCTCGATGACGTAGTGGGCCGTCTGGCCGTCCACGCCCGCAGTACGTGCCCCGCGATTGCCCCGCACCCGCTCCCAGGCGACGACCAGGGTGGCGGGGTCGCAGACGAGGTTGTAGCGGTCACCGAACCGACGGCCCGAGTCGGTAGTGGCCCACTGGTGCCGCTTGGTCTGGATCCTCAGTCCCCGGGACCTGGCCGTTTCGGCCTCCGGCCACGGCGCGGTGGCATTCACCGCCGACCTCCTGGCCTTCCAGCCCCACAGCTGCGAGTGCGCTGCCCCCCTTTGCCCTGGAGCCGGCTTTCCCGAGCTCGGACTACTACGGGGGCTCCGTCCCGTCCCCAGGCCATCAGCGGACGACGCGCCTTGCCGTCTCTCGGCCGCGGCGGCCAAGGGGGTAGGCGACCTGGGGCGGTTCCCACGTTCACCATCCACCGTTCGACGGGATGGGCGTCCAGCTCTTCCCCTGCCGCCTCGCCACGGTTACGCCGCCGTCCTTCACCGTGGCCTCCACGCCGCCCAACCCAAGAACGGCGCGAAGTTGGCCACCTCCGCGACGGCGGCGGTGACCACGCACTGCTGACCGGCCCACATCCACCAGGTTCGAGCCGGCGTTCCACTTGAGGGGGTTCCATCACTGGTTTGTGAATTCGTACGCCTCTCCGTCTTGCTTGCCGGACCCTGGCCGTCTGGCGGTGCCGGCCAGGTCCGTCGTTGTCGGGGCTGCTCCCACCCTTTCCGGCGTCTCCCGGTCGGGCTGCCCCCAGCTTCATCGGGCCGCTGCGACGGCCCGAAGGCAGAGGTCTTGCACCTCCGCACGGTCAGATGGCGCCTCGTGGCGCACCGGG
>CADDZO010000372.1 GCA_902812395.1 bacterium
GCCAGCCGCCGGGGCTGGAGGTGGCGGGCACCCACTCCGGCACTCCCCGGCCGGAGGGCGACGAGGAGAGCCTGCGCTTGATCGGCGCCGCCCGGCCCCACGTGCTGCTGGTGGCCTACGGCGCCCCGCACCAAGAGCTCTGGGTGGCGCGCAACGCCCCCCGGCTGGAGGCTCCGGTCGCGATCGGGGTGGGGGGCGCCTTCGACTTCCTGGCCGGCCGCATCCGACGGGCGCCGCTGGCGCTGCGCCGGGTCCACCTTGAGTGGCTCTGGCGGCTGGCCCGCCAGCCCTGGCGGGCGCGGCGGATGGCGGTGCTGCCGGTCTTCGCACTGGAGGTGCTTCGCCGCCGGCCGCCGCAGTGGCCGGGCTGAATGCGTCCGCCGGTACGATCGGCCCGTGGAGCTGTCGGTGGTGGTGCCCTGCTTCGACGAGGAGCACCGCCTCCCGGCCTCCCTGGAACGGGTGACCGGCTTCCTCGGGCGCGCTGGGCGCGCCCACGAGCTCATCCTGGTCGACGACGGGAGCCATGACCGAACCGCCGAGTTGATCCGGTCCTGGGAGGAGCAGTGCCCAGGGGTCCGGGGCATCCTGCTGGATGCCCATCGGGGCAAGGGCCGGGCCCTCGCCGAAGGGGTGGGGCGTAGCCGGGGAGACCTGGTGCTGGTCAGCGACGCCGACTTCTCGACTCCGATCGAGGAGCTCGCCAAGCTCGAGGCTGCGATCGTGGACGGGGCCGACATCGCGATCGGCTCGCGGGCCGCACCAGGGGCCCGGGAGGTGGACCAGCCCCTCCATCGGCGGTTCATGGGCAAGAGCTTCAATTTGCTGGTCCAGGCTCTGCTGCTGCCGGGCATCTGGGACACCCAGTGCGGCTTCAAGCTCTTCCGGGGTGCAGTGGGCAGGGAACTGTTCGCGGTCCTTGCCACCGACGGCTTCGCCTACGACGTGGAGATCCTGCATCGGGCCCGGTGCGCTGGCTACCGAGTGGAGGAGGTGCCGGTCCGTTGGATCAACTCCGAGAGCACCCGGGTGTCCACCTTCCGCCACTCCCGGGAGATGCTGGGCGACCTGCTGCGCATCCGCTTCGGCTCTCAGGGGCGAACGTAGATCACGGCCAGGCGGTCCCGGTAGACGAGGCGCCAGCCGGGGCGGCCGGCCAGGGCGTCGGCCAAGGCCTGGCCCCGTTCTGAGACCACGTAGTCCACGTGCTCCCGGCGGAGCACCGCCTGCCATCCGGGCCCCAGCTGCTGGACCAGTGCCGTGCGGCGGATAAGGGCGTCGCCCATGAGGTGGCCCTCTCCGAACGCGAACACCCGTCGGTCGGGGTCGGGGTAGAGGCGGTAGGCCAGATATCCGCCCCACCCGTAGTCGTTGAACATGCGGGTCCCGACCGAGGGGTGGGCGGCCAGCCAGTCGGCCGCCCCGACCGGGTAGTAGCGGCGGACAACCGCGGCCTGCTGGGCCAGGTCGGAGGCCACCCGGCCGGCGGTCGCTCCCCCGACCCCGATCAGCGTCAGGACCACCACCGCCGGCGCCCAGCGAGGGAGTGGGCCGCGGGGCAGGGATCGGCCCAGCCGCTCCCAGGCGGCGGACCAGCTGGTTACGAGGGCGGGGGTGGCGGCGGCGACGCAGAGAGGCACGTTGCGCACGCTGGCCAGCGCCATCGCCACTCCAGCTAGCGTCAGAAGGAGGTCGAGGCGGCCGGGACGGCCCAGGGCGAAGCCGGCGAGCAGCAGGAGCAGGAAGAGCCCGAACGGCCACAGCGCGGGCAAATGGAAGTTGGGAGACTGCCACTCGCTGATCAACGACTGCTGAGCGCCGCTGAACAGGGTCTGGAAGGGGTAGAGGAGGATGGCCGGCCCGTTGGGGTTGACCAGCACCGGGGGCACCGACAGCCCCGCCAACGCTGCCAGCGTCAACGCTCGGCGGCGGCCGTCGGCGGAGCGCCCGGCTCCGGCCGCCTCGGCCGCCGCCGCCAGCAGGCACCATACGATCGCGACCGGCCAGCCGCCGTGCAGGTTGCCCCAGACCAGCGTCAGCGCGGGCAGGGCCAGGACGACCCGCCCGCGACCCTCGAGGT
>CADDZO010000373.1 GCA_902812395.1 bacterium
CAGCGCCCCCCTGGTCGAGGCCGGCAGGGGGCGCCGCGACCTGGCCCTGGAGCCGGTGCGGCCGAGCGGAGCGCTGGAGCACGTGCTGGCGACGCTGGCGGCGCTGGACCGGGCTCGGGTGTGGTACCTGTGCCCCCTGGTCTGGGGAGGCGAGCTGCCGCCCTTCAGCTGAGCTCCGGGGCCCAGATCCGGCCCTCACGGCGCAGCCGGGAGTCGAGCTCCGGGCCCAGAGTGGCCAGCTGCCGCCGATGGTGGTCCATCCGGAGCGCCGAGACAGCGGCATCGAAGGCGTCCTCGGTCGCCGCCGCCGCCGACGGCCAGCCTCTGCGGGCCAGGTAAGCGGCGCGGGCCTCGCGCTGCGACTTGACCACGGCACCGGTGAGCAGGCGGGGAAAGATCTCCACCGCCATCGGCAGCCGCGGCGGGTCGAAGGGCCAGATCGCAAAGCCCTCGGCCCGCAGGCGACGCAGCAGCCGGAAGCCGCGGAGGGAGCCGGTGCCCACCGCCCCTGCCCCGCCGATCTGGAAGACCGGCTTCGGTCGGGGAGCGAGCCCGAGCTCGGTCAGCCGGTACTGCGGCTCGGGTCCCCGTCGACGACCTGGCCGGCCCCAGAAGGGAGAAGGGCACTCCTGCAGCCAGCGCTCGGCCAGGGTCTCGGGCACCGACGTGCCGTCCTCGAGACCCTCGCGCTCCAGGAACCACAGCGGGAAGGAGAAGGCGAAGTCCAGGCCGACGACCAGGCGGGGATCGGCCAGGGCGAGCTCGACCAGGTGGTCGGCCAGCTGCTCCCGGTCCCGCCCGCAGGAGAGCTCGGCCAGGCGTCCCTGCGCGGCCACCGCGGTCCAGATGAAGTGGGCGGCGCCCCGGCGCCGTCCCGACCAGTCCACCGCGACCACCCGCACCGGGGCCGGATGCGGGGGCGGAATGGTGCCACTCGGCGTTGCCGCAGGGCGTCGGCGATCCGTCTGAGGCCCTGGAGACGATCCACCGCCGTTCGCCATCTGGTCGCGATCCGAGTTACTCCCGCGCATCCGGCTCCGCTCGCCCTGCCCGGAAGCCGGGATCCTCTCTGCGGAGCTCCGGTCACGTCCGCGCCGGCTGCGGCGCTCCCGGCCCAGCCACCGACCGGCTGGCGGCATTGTCCGCGCGCTGTCCGCCGTGAATGCCCAGGATCGAATGGTCCGAACCGAGCGCATCAAGGAGGCACGCCATGATTGCAGCGGAACTGGATCAGATGCTTAGCCTGAGGGCGGCGCTGGCCAGACACGCATCCGAGGTCAGCGAGGTCTCTCGGGCCATCGGTGGCCAGCTCGCCGCCACGTTCTGGAAAGGCCCGGCCGCCGACCGCTTCCGCCAGGCCTGGCAGTCGGACTTCGAGCCCGCGCTGATGCGTCTCCAGACAGCGCTGGCCGATGCCGCAGCAGAGGTGCAACGCCGACACGACGCCATCCAGGCAGCCGGCAGTTGACCCCCGCCGCCGGGAGCCCCTCGGCGGCTCCCGGCGCCCTGGGGCACGGAACTGTTCCATGCAGCTCAGCACCCTGCGAACTTCATCGCATGACGAAACCTCGGCAGCGCAAGCCCCGCGCTTCAGCGCGGGGATAAGCTGCCAGTAGGATAGAAATCGGAAGTTCAAGTCCAACCGCAATGGGGTGTATGCCCACGTAGTTCGGTGCCCGAAGTACCGACGGGGGGTCCTCATCGATGGGGTGGATGAGCGTCTTCAAACCAGCCTCTGGGAGGTTGCCGAGGAGACAGGCTGAGATCATCGAAATGGAGGTCATGCAGATCATGTGCATTTTGCTGGTCTCGGTCGATCCCCAGTTCGCCATCCGTCGGTTGGTGCGCCTTTTGAAGGGACGCTCATCGCATTTGCTCCGAGAGGAATTCTGAACCGCCCTGGGTTTTGTGGAGACGCCGGGGCTTGGATTTGCATGGCGGACCCGGACCACGCACGGACCATGGTACGCAGAGAAGGATGGGTCTATCTTGAGTGGTGCCGCTGCGCGGCAAACCTCACCCCGAGCCGTCTCGGTGGAGGTCGGTCCAACTCGACCGCGCCGGTGGCATCCGCCGGGT
>CADDZO010000374.1 GCA_902812395.1 bacterium
GCTTCATCGCCGTGTGCCCAGCACGGCTGGGTCTTACCTCGGCTCCACAGGCCCCTCTGCCACTGACGGCGAGCTCGAGAAGGTTCTTCGCAGCGTTCACGTCCCGGTCGATGACCAGGCCGCAGCCTTCGCAGCGGAAGGTGCGCTCGGCCAGCCTTGGCTTTCACCGTCCCGCAGCCAGAGCACGTCTTGGAACTGGGGAAGAACCGCTCGGCAACCAACAGCCGTCCGCCGCGCCAGACGGTCTTGGAGCCGAGCTGGTGCCGCACGGTCCCGAAGGACTGGTCGGCCAGGCTCCGGGCCAACCTCCGGTTACGGAGCATCCCGGCCACGTTCAGGTCCTCGACCACCACCGTCTCGTATCGAGCAGCCAGCCAGGTCGTGGCCTTGTGCACGGCATCGAGACGGCAGTTGGCGATCCGGGCATGATACGCGCCAGCCGCCGCGCGCTCTTCCTGCGGTTGGCAGAGCCGGTCTTTTTGCGGGAATGGGCGCGCGAGGCTCGGCAGAGGCGCCGCAGCGCAGCCCGAAGCGGCTTGGGACCAGGGAACCTGATCACCTTGCCTTGGTGGTCCACCGCCATGATCAGGGCCGAGACCCCCAGATCGATGCCGACCGCCGTCTGGGGCCGCCGATGATGATCCAGGATCTCACGCTCCACCTCCACGGCGAAAGACACCAACCACCGCTGGGCGGTCCGCGACACGCTGGCAGAGAGGATCCTGGCCTTTCCTTCCGCGATCTTGCCCGCCAACGCCTCGGTGGGCTCGTGGGTGCGGATGGTCCCCAGCCGGGGCAGCGTGACCGTCGAGCCCGAGCAGCGCATCACCCCGGTGCTGAAGCGACAGGAGTCCCGGCACCGGCCCTTCTTCTTGTACCGAAGAAAGCCCAGCCGGCGCCCCTTCCGCAGCCCCTTCTTGGACTTCGAGAAGTCCTCCAGCGCCCGGTCCAGGTTCCGGAAGGCCTCCTGGTAGACGCACTTGGAGTTCTCCTGCCACCAGGCCAACTCGGGGTTGCGCTGCTTCTCCGCGTTCCACAGCCGATGGAGATCCTCGGCCGAGTACCACTTCTTCTCGGCTGCGTACTGCTCCTTCACCCGGGCCAGACCCCAGTTCCAGGCGTAGCGCGCCGCCCCGACATGGGAGCGGAGCCTCCGCTCTTGGGCCGGGGTGGGATCGAGCGCGTACCGGTAGGCCTGGGGCACCCCACGAAGCGGACTGCGTGGGGACCCGGCCTGGGTCAGCTTCACGGGTCCTCCCCAGTGGCCGCCGCGATGGCCTTGGCCGCTCGATTGGCAGCCGCTCGCCGTCCGTGAGAGGCGAGCGCAGAGGCTGGTCAGGATCTCGGTCACGTCCCACACCAGATCGTCATCCACCTCCGATGGATCCCCAACCAGCAACCGGCGGCCCTGTGCCGCCAGCGCAGCCTCGACATACTCCGCACCGAAGCGGGCGAACCGGTCGCGGTGCTCCACTCCGATCGTGGTCGCCGAATTGTCGCGCAGGAGGGCCAAGAACGTGCGGCGCTTGCCGTTCAGTGCGGAGCCGACTTCCGTCACCACGCGGCCGACTGGAAGTCCCTCGGCTGCTGCCCATGCGGTCACCCGGGCGACCTGCCGGTCCAGGTCAGACCTCTGGTCGGCGGAGGACACGCGGGCATCCACGGCCGTGATCCCCGGAACGGCACTGACCGTTGGCTGGTCCACCAGGATCAGCCGGCCGGCGGGGCGCGCGGGAACTGGGAGTTTGCCTTCCCGGAACCAGCGGTAGGCAGTCATGGGATGAACGCCCTGCTGCCGCGCCAACTCCTTCAGATTCACCTCTACATACTACCATAGGTTCAAACGCCAACAGTTACCAGCCCCAACGGAGCTCGGCCGAGTTCGAGGTGAGAGAAAACTACATGACAGGTGTAGTACGCAGCCTATGTACCACACGGACCCTGTAGTCATTTACCCTTGAGGTGTGGACAGGCTGCCTGCGCTCATCGATCGAGGGGCCGAGATGCAGCTCCTCGACGACTGTTGGGCGCGGGTGGAGCGTGGCGAACCCCAGCTCGCTGTCGTGTGGGGCCGTCGAC
>CADDZO010000375.1 GCA_902812395.1 bacterium
GGACGGGACGGGACGGGTGGAGGAGCTGGTCCGCCGCAGCCTGGAGGGCAACGGGGAGCGGTTCGGGATCAACGGCCTCGGCTTCGACGTCACCCGGATCGGCGATACCGACGTCACCGACAAGTACATCGACCCGGTGATCGAGTCCCTGGCCTTCTGGGGGCTGGCCTTCTTCCCGGTCCGGGGCGATGGCAGGACGGTCCGCCCCCGCGGCTGGCAGGCGGCGCCGTCGGTGTTGAGGTGGCCGGCCTGGACCCCCTCACTGGACCGGTGGGCCATCGACGCCCTGCTCGGCCTCGCCTTTCGCGAGGACCCGAGGCGCTGGAGGAACCTGGGCCTCGGCATCCACGGCGTCTACGAGACCGTGCGCTACCGGGCTTCGGGTGACGAGCGGACGGCCGGTTTCGCCGCCAGGAGGCTGGGATGAACGCCGGCGTGGAGCCGGAGCCCATCGTGCCCATCTCCGCCTTGGAGCACCACCTCTACTGTCCCCGCCAGTGCGCCTTGGTCCACGTGGACGGGCTCTGGTTCGACAACGAGCACACGGTCAGGGGCACCGCCGGGCACGCCCGGGCCGACTCCGGGGCCGATCGGAGGGAACGGGGACGCCGGGTGCTGCGTGCCATCCCGCTCTGGTCCGAGTCCCTGGGGCTGAGCGGCCGGGCCGACGTGGTCGAGGTCGGCGCCGACGGCACGCTGGCCCCGGTCGAGTACAAGATCGGGTCCCGGCACGGAGAGGCAGCCCACGTTCAGCTCTGCGCCCAGGGGCTCTGCCTGGAGGAGATGACCGGACACCCGGTGCCGGTGGGCTTCCTCTGGTTCGCCGCCTTGCGCCGCCGGCTGCGCGTCGATCTCGACGCCGGGCCCCGCGCCCGCACCCTGGCAGCGATCGAGGAGGTGCGGGCCTGGCTGAGGGCCGACCGGCTTCCTCCGCCGGCGAACGACGCCCGCTGCCGTCAGTGCCAGCTCCTCGACCACTGTCAGCCCGAGCTGTGCGCCGACCCCGATCGGATACGCGCCTATCTGGCGGAGGTGATGGGATGCGTCTGTTGACCAGCCTCTACGTCACCGACCATCGGGCTCGCCTCTCGGCCAGACACGGCTCACTCATGGTCGTCAACGGCGACGGATCGCGTTCACGGGTGCCCCTGGAGGCGCTGGAGGCGGTGGTGCTGGTCGGACACGCCCAGATGACCAGTGAGGCGGTCGCGGCATGCGCGGCCAGGCACGTTCGGGTGGCCTCGCTCCAGGGCAACAGCAGGGTGCGCTACGTGCTGGGGGGCGGTCTGAGCGGGAACGTGCACCTGCGCCTGGCCCAGTACCGCGCGGCCGACGATCCTGGGCGGTGCCTGAGCATCTCCCGCTGGATCGTGGCCGGTAAGCTGCAGAACGCGCGGCGCATGCTGCGGCGCTGGGCCTGGGACGCCTCACAGGGGCGACGTCACCGCCTGGAGCGCCTGGAGGCGTCGATCGCGGAGCGGCTCTCCTGGCTGCCCGAGGTAGGGGACGGTGACACGGCCCGCGGCTTCGAGGGTGAGGCAACCCGCCTCTACTTCGAGGGGCTGAAACTGTTGGCGTTTGAACCTATGATAGCATGTAGGGGTGAACTTGAAGGAGTGGGCGCGGCAACAAGGCGTCCATCCCATGACTGCCTACCGCTGGTTCCGGGAAGGCAAACTCCCCGTTCCCGCGCGCCGTGCCGGCCGGCTGATCCTGGTGGATCAGGCACCGGTCAGTGCCGTTCCGGGGATCACGGCCGTGTATGCCCGCGTGTCGTCCGCTGACCAGAGCTCCGACCTGGACCGGCAGGTTGCCCGGGTGACCGCATGGGCAGCAGCCGAGGGACTTCCGGTCGGCCGTGTGGTGACCGAGGTCGGCTCCGCGCTGAACGGCAAGCGCCGAAAGCTCCTGGATCTGCTGCGTGACGGGTCGGTGACCACCATCGTGGTGGAGCACCGCGACCGGTTCGCCCGCTTCGGCGCCGAGTAGGTGGAGGCCGCCCTATCAGCCCAAGGACGTCGGCTGCTGGTGGTGGACCCCGTCGAGGTGGATGACGACCTGGTCCGGGATGTGAG
>CADDZO010000376.1 GCA_902812395.1 bacterium
GCACTCTTACCACTGAGCTAGCCGCCCGAGATCGACGCACGAACCGGGTTGGGCACGATTCTACCGGTCAGCTTGGTTGCTGCTTCCGCAACCCGGGCGCCAGGGGGTCGGTAACTGTTGGCGTTTGAACCTATGATAGTATGTAGGGGTGAATCTGAAGGAGTTGGCGCGGCAGCAGGGAGTTCATCCCATGACTGCCTACCGCTGGTTCCGGGAAGGCAAACTCCCAGTTCTCGCGCGCCGCGCCGGCCGGCTGATCCTGGTGGACCAGGCGCCGGTCAGTGCCGTTCCGGGGATCACGGCCGTGGATGCCCGCGTGTCGTCCGCTGACCAGGGGGTCTGACCTGGACCTAGAGGTCGCCCGGGTGACCGCATGGGCAGCAGCCGAGGGACTTCCGGTGGGCCGCGTGGTGACCGAGGTCGGCTCCGCACTGAACGGCAAGCGCCGCACGTTCTTGGCCCTCCTGCGCGACAATTCGGCGACCACGATCGTCGTGGAGCACCCGCGACCGGTTCGCCCGCTTGGGCGCGGAGGAGGTCGAGGCTGTGCTGGCGGCACAGGGCCGACGGTTGCTGGTTGTGGACCCTGCCGAGGTGGAGGACGACCTGGTCCGGGACGTGACCGAGATCCCAACCAGCCTCTGCGCTCGCCTCTCCGGACAGCGAGCGGCTGCCAACCGAGCGGCCAAGGCCATCGCAGTGGCCACCGAGGAGGACCCGTGAAGCTGACCCAGGCCGGGTCCCCACGAAGCCCGCTTCGTGGGGTGCCCCAGGCCTACCGGTACGCGCTCGATCCCACCCCGGCCCAAGAGCGGAGGCTCCGCTCCCATGTCGGAGCGGCTCGCTACGCCTGGAACTGGGGTCTGGCCCGGATGAAGGCGCGGTACGCAGCCGAGAAGAAGTGGTACTCGGCCGAGGATCTCCATCGGCTGTGGAACGCGGAGAAGAAGCGCAACCCCGAGTTGGCCTGGTGGAGTGAGAACTCCAAGTGCGTCTACCAGGAGGCCTTCCGGAACCTGGACCGGGCGCTGGAGGACTTCTCGAAGTCCAAGAAGGGGCTGCGGAAGGGACGCCGGCTGGGCTTCCCTCGGTCCAAGAAGAAGGGCCGGTGCCGGGATTCCTGTCGCTTCAGCACCGGGGTGATGCGCTGCTCGGGCTCGACGGTCACGCTGCCCAGGCTGGGGACCATCCGCACCCACGAGTCCACCGAGGCGTTGGCGGGCAAGATCGCGGAGGGGAAGGCCAGGATCCTCTCTGCCACCGTGTCGCGGACCGCCCAGCGGTGGTTCGTGTCCTTCACCGTGGAGGTGGAGCGTGAGATCCCGGATCATCATCGGCGGCCCCAGACGGCGGTCGGCATCGATCTCGGGATCGCTTCCCTGATCACGGCGGTGGACCACCGAGGTCGGGTGATCAGGTTCCCTGGTCCCAAGCCGCTTCGGGCTGCGCTGGGGCGCCTCCGCCGAGCCGCGCGCGCCCATTCCCGCAAAAAGACCGGCTCAGCCAACCGCAGGAAGAGCGCGCGGCGGCTGGCGCGCATCCATGCCCGGATCGCCAACCTCCGTCTCGATGCCGTGCACAAGGCCACGACCTGGCTGGCTGCTCGATATGAGGCGGTGGTGGTCGAGGACCTGAACGTGGTCGGGATGCTCCGCAACCGGAGGCTGGCCCGGAGCCGACCAGTCCTTCGGGACCGTGCGGCACCAGCTCGGCTCCAAGACCGTCTGGCGCGGCGGACGGCTGCTGCTGGCCGAGCGGTTCTTCCCCAGCTCCAAGACGTGCTCTGGCTGCGGGACAGTGAAAGCCAAGGCTGGCCGAGCGCACCTTCCGCTGTGAGGGCTGCGGCCTGGTCATCGACCGGGACGTGAACGCTGCGAAGAACTTGCTCAAGCTCGGGGCCCCCACGAAGCCTGCTTCGTGGGGTGAGAAGCTCGCCGTCAGTGGCAGAGGGGCCTGTGGAGCCGAGGTAAGACCCAGCCGTGCTGGGCACACGGCGATGAAGCAGGAGGGGACCCCACGAAGCAGGCTTCGTGGGGACCCCAAGCAGGAACCCGG
>CADDZO010000377.1 GCA_902812395.1 bacterium
GAGTACCACTTCTTCTCGGCTGCGTACCGCGCCTTCACTCGGGCCAGACCCCAGTTCCAGGCGTAGCCCGCCGCCCCGACATGGGAGCTCGACCGCCTCCTTCACCACGCCGCCGTCGTCGTCACCGAGGGCGAGTCGTTCAGGATGCGCGAGGCTAAGACTCGCGGCGGCCTCCTGACCGCCGCGCCGCACCTGCGACATCAGGAGGTGCCGGCCGAGGGCTGAACGGGCTCGCCACCCACGCTCAACAGGGTCGTCGAGGGGCTGGTCGCACGCGGCCGCCGCTGCCGACTTTGAGTTGGCCACAACCGCGTCATTCCAGATGGCCATTGACAAAGCCCCGCGCTTCAGCGCTGGGTTGCTCCACGCGGGCTTGGCGCGTGAGCGTGGGCAGGGTGCGGAACTGCTCCTGCGGCCGGCGTGGAGCCAAGCTAGCCGGTGGTACTCTGCAGTCGACCTCCATCGGCTCTGGAACGCGGAGAAGAGGCGACACCCCGAGCTGGCCCGGCGGAAGGAAAACTCGAAGTGTGTTTGCCAGGAGGGTTTCCGCAGCGTGGACCGGGCTTGCGCGACGCCGCCACTTCTGAGAAGGGCCTCGCGGAAGGGTCGGCCGGCTTTCCTCCGCGGCCGGCGGAAGGAGGTTGCCGGGACTCCTTCCGCTTCGGCACCGGAGCGATGCGCTGCTCCAGCTCCACGGGCGTGCTCCCCAGGCTAGGGAACATCCGCTCCCGCGAGTCCATCAAGGCGCTGGCGCGCAAGATCGTGGAGGGAAAGGCCAAGATCCTCTCTGCCGCCGTGTTCCGCACTGGCCAGCGCTGGTTCGTGTCTTTCGCCGTCGAGGTCGAGCGGGAGATCCCGGACCGCCATCCTCGGCCCAGACGGCGGGATACCCATCGGAACCTCGTTCCGATGGGTGCCCCGCGGTCGGCATCGATCTCGGGGTTGCAAACCTGATCACCGTGGTGGACCATCGCGGCCAGGTGATCCAGTTCCCCGGTCCTGAATTGGCCTCCATCGCCGAGCGCCTGGCCCGGATCCGGGCCCGGATCGAGCGCGCGGGCGGCGATCCCGAATCGATCGCGATCGTTGCCGTGACCAAGGGGCAGCCGCTGGAGGCCTGTCGGGCGGCGGTCTCGGTCGGCCTCTCGCTCCTGGGCGAGAACCGGGTTGGAGAGGCGCTGGGCAAGATGCATCAGGTGCCGGGTGCCACTTGGCACCTGATCGGACACCTGCAGACCAACAAGGTCAGGCATGCTGGCCGCTTCGCCATGGTCCAGTCGGTGGATTCGGAGCGATTGGCCGAAGCGCTGGCCCGGCGCTTCGGGGCGCGTGAGATCGCAGCGCTGCTGGAGGTGAACGTCTCCCGCGAGCCGCAGAAGCACGGGGTGCTGCCCGAGGCGACGGTTGCCACCGCCGAACGGGTGGCGGGACTGGTCGACCTGCAGGGGCTGATGGCGATCGGACCCACCGCCGGCGATCCCGGGCCGGCCTTTGCAGAGCTGCGCCGCCTCCGCGACGCCGCCGAGCAGCGACTGGGCCGGGCCCTGCCGGTGCTGTCGATGGGCATGAGCGAGGATCTGGAGGCGGCGGTTGCAGCCGGCAGTACCATGCTCCGAATCGGCCGCGCGCTTTTCGGGCCCCGCTCATCGGAATCTCAGGAAGGCCAGGTACGCTAACGCCATGCTCGTCGCGATCGAGTTGGTCCAGCTGCTCGGCTACCTGTTCATGCTCTGCCTGTTCGTACGCGCGATCTTCAGCTGGATCGAGCCCTATCCCCGCAACCGGGTCCACCGGCTGACCTACGACGTGACCGAGCCGGTGTTGGCGCCGGTGAGACGCGTGATCCCGCCGGTGGGTGGCCTCGATATCTCCTTCCTCGTCGTCTTCATCGCGGTCGCATTCCTGATCCAGCTAGTCGGGCGCGTCTAGCGACGGGGCCCGGGAGTGTCCCTCAGGGGCACCGGTGCCTCGCTGACTGTCGTCGCATCAGCGGCGGTAGGCGGCGGCCGGACTGGGCACCGGGGTCGGCGACGGGCTGGGACGTGGGCTGAGGG
>CADDZO010000378.1 GCA_902812395.1 bacterium
AACCACCGCTGGGCGGTCCGCGACACGGTGGCAGAGAGGATCCTGGCCTTCCCCTCCGCGATCTTGCCCGCCAACGCCTCGGTGGGCTCGTGGGTGCGGATGGTCCCCAGCCGGGGCAGCCTGACCGTCGAGCCCGAGCAGCGCATCACCCCGGTACTGAAGCGACAGGAGTCCCGGCACCGGCCCTTCTTCTTGGAGCGGGGGAAGCCCAGCCGTCGCCCCTTCCGCAGCCCCTTCTTGGACTTCGAGAAGTCCTCCAGCGCCCGGTCCAGGTTCCTGAAGGCCTCCTGGTAGACGCACTTGGAGTTCTCACTCCACCAGGCCAACTCGGGGTTGCGCTTCTTCTCCGAGCGGCCAGTTGGCAGATCAACTCGTACAGCCGCATGGTCGCCGAGCCCGCCGGCTCGGTTCGGAAATCGGTCTCGACCAGCTCGGTCCAGCCTCCCGGCCGGGTCGCCGCCACCAGCTGCCGGGCCAGGTCGGGCCGCGCCCGAGGGGGGACGCCGGCCACCAACAAGCGCTGATGGACGAAGTCGAAACTTCCCTCCTGGAAGGGAAGACCGCTGAGCACGTTGGCCGGCACATGGAGGAAGTTGGCTGGCCTGGCCGGCTTTGCCAGGGTCAAGTCGAGCCCGACCACCACCGCGTCTAGAGATTCCTCGCATAGGTCGAACGCCCACTGGCCGGTCCCGGTGCCGACGTCGAGGATCCGGGAAGGAGACTCGATCGGGGCCAGGTAGTTTCCGCGCACGGTAGCGCGGATGGCGTAGTGCTGCACGTCCAAACGGTCGATCTCGGTCTCGTGTTCAGGCAGCAGGTACGGGGTGGTGCTCCGGGCTCGCCTGCCCAGGGCCGACTCTCTGCGCTCGATGGCTCTCCTCCCTCGCGCCTCCTCTCCAGGATGGCCGAAGTCGCTCAGCCAGGAACCCCGACCCTGGCGTGGTCCCGCCGCCCACGGCGCTCAGCGAGCATAGCTCGAACGGGAGCCGGCGGAGTCCCGGGCACCGTGGTCGCGCCCGAGCTCTCTCCTTCGTCACCGGCAGGGCAGGCCGAGTTGCCACTGCGGCTGGCCCTCCGGGGTGTCGGCTCGACCGCCATCGCCATCTCGGCGGGGACCTCCGGGGCGTGCCGCGGGTCTCTCACTTGGTCCCTCGCCGCTCCTCGGTCCGTCGATGGCCCCCGCATCCGTTCCCATGACCGAGAGGGTCAGCTCACCGCCGTTCTCGGGATGAGGGAGGACAGACGCGAAGCGATCTCGGGGGGCAGGCTAGCGTTCGTTCATGGCCTGGTCAGTTGTGTGTGGATGGATACCCTGACCTATCGCAGAGCGCGCACCAGTTTTGCTCGTACTTACCCTGTAAACCGGCAAAGTCGAACGCACAACCTCCCATCTCCCACAGCCATCAGCAACTCCAGTGGCCCGCTCCTGCAACTGCGTGGCTCCCCTGGGGAACAAGGCCGGTCGAGTCACCCATCCCCTTCGGGCCTCGCCAGAAGCGATACCAGCCGTCGGCTCCCCGTATCGGCGTCGATACTCAGGTTCCACTGCCAGCAGCGCTTCGGAGGGTGCTTCACCACGTTGCACAGCGCAGAAACAACACTGAGGTGTGCTCAGCAGCTGGCCTTTCCAGGCATGGAAGCTGGACAGCAACGCGGCGAACCGCCCAGCATCCGGGATCTAGATGATTGATTCCGAATCGGCTACGAGCCGGAAGCGGGCCGTAACCAGTAAGGCGAGGGCGCCGAGATATGGAGTGTGCAAAACCAACTCGACAACCTCATCGTGGCACTTTACGTCCAAGTCGACGAATCTCTTCATCGAGCTCGGCTTCCGCCGAGGCCCCGGCCGGCCGCCTCGCCGCCTGTCCGACCCCGAGCTGGTCTGCCTGGCCGTCGCCCAGGTCCTGCTCGGCTGCAACTCTGAGCGCCGCTGGCTGCGGTTCACGAGCAGCCGGCTGGGCCACTTCTTCCCCTACCTGCCCGGTCCGCCTACAACAAGCGCCTGCGCGCAGCCGCCTGGCTGCTCGCG
>CADDZO010000379.1 GCA_902812395.1 bacterium
ATGAAGCAGGAGGGGACCCCACGAAGCAGGCTTCGTGGGGACCCCAAGCAGGAACCCGGCACCGCGCAAGCGGGTAAGACCGGTACCGCCACCGGGCAACCGGTGGCTGCGGGTCGGCTGGCTAATGTTCACTGACCCGCAACGGTTGAAGGCCAACCGCTCGATGCCCAGCCCAGCTGCAGGCAGGGGCTCAAGCTCGGACCACTGTCCCCGTCAGGGGCAGGTCGAGATTCGGTTTCTGCAAGGTTGACGCCGAAGAGAATGCGCAACCGATTGGATACATCGCCTGATATACGTGCCATCATGAGAGCCCTCAGCAGTCGGGGACGTTCTGTTTTAATAGAAGTGTTGGGATCCGCCAGCCTGGAGTAGAGCGATCAACCGGTGAACCCGCTTTCCGTCCCCCTCCAGAGGCCGGTGCATCGCTCACGGTGGCGGAGCTGGCTGCCGTCGTGGCTCTCGCGGCCGCTGATCGGCGGCACTGCCTGGGGATCGGCCTTGATCGGCCTGGCAGCGCTGCTGTCAGCAGCGCCGTGGGGCCTGCCCGGCGGCCAGGTGGCGGGGGCCCTCCTGGTGGTACCGGCGGCGGCCGCGGGCTGGCTGGTCGGGCGGCCGTGGTTCCTGGCCGTGCTCGCCCTGTCCGTCGCCGATCAGGCGGCAGCCGCAGCCTCGGGCCGCTGGCAGCCAGCGGAAGCCGTGGCGATGGCAGTGGCGGTCCTCGCTGCCGGCATCGGCGCCCGCCTCGGCGCTCACGCCCGGCAGCGTGAGGAGGCCGCCGCGGGTGACGCCAGCGACACCGCCGCGTTGCGGCTGCGGCTCGAGGCGGCGGAAGAAGGGATCAAGGACGCGGTGGCCTCGGTCCCGCAGTTGGTGGGACGGGACGATCCCGGGGGCCTACCGGAGGCGATCCAGGAGCAGGCTCGACGCGTGGCTGGCGCCGACGCGGCCCGGTTGGTACGGGTGGAGGCCGGCCGGGTCGTGACCCCCGAAGCGACATGGTCACCGCCCCCGGGGTCTCCACTGGCTCAGGCGCTCTCCTGCGGCCGTCCTCGCTGGTCAGCACTGGCCGATGCTCGGTTACCGGCGGCGCAGGCGGCCCGGCTGGCCAAGGCGGGCGTCAGACACCTACTCTGGTGCCCGCTCGGGGGGCCGGGCGCCCCGGGAGGGGTACTGGAGCTGTGGCGATCCGATGCGGCCGGATTCGGGCCGGCCGAGCGGTTGCGCCTGGAGCCGGTGGTCGCCGTTGCCGGGCTGGCCCTGCTCGACGCCCGGCAGCTGGCCGAGGCCCGCCGTCGGAGCCAGTCCCGGCGCGAGGTGCTCCACGTCGCCGCCCACGAGCTGCGGACGCCGCTGACAGTGATCCGTGGGTATCTGTCGCTGCTCCAGGACGGCACCTATCCAGTGCCCGAGCAGTCGCGGGAGGTGGTGGGGACGCTTGCCGCCAAGGCGCGAGAGCTGGACTCGCTGGTCGAGGCGCTGCTGAACGAGGCGAGAGGGGATGTCAGCCCGGTGGTGGCCGCCGACTTCGACGTCCGGCAGGTCGTGCGCCAGGCGGTGGAACGGCTGGAGCCGCGGGCCCGGCTCGAACAGGCCCGGGTCACGGTCCGCGTGCCCGACCAGCCGGTGGTGGCTCGGGCCGACCGGGCCCAGGTGGCCCGGATCCTGGACAACCTGCTCAACAACGCCATCACCTACAGCCCGGCTCCAGCCTCGGTGTTGGTCGAGGTCCGATGCGGCGAGCAGGTGGAGGTGGCGGTCGTGGACCACGGCCAGGGCATCCCACCTGAGCATCAGGCCCGCATCTTCGAGCGTTTCGTGCGGCTGGAGGGCGGTCGCTCTGCCTTTAGCCCGGGGCTAGGGCTGGGGCTGGCTCTGAGCCGGGAGCTGGCCCGTGCCAACGGCGGGGGTCTGGTGCTGGAGCAAAGCCAGCCGGGGCGGGGAAGCGTGTTCGTGCTCAGCCTGCCCTGCGGCTGACCATAGATCTCGGCGGCGCAAGCCCCGCGCTTCAG
>CADDZO010000380.1 GCA_902812395.1 bacterium
CAGGTCCTGCCCCGGCACCGCCTCCACAGAGAGCAGACCGCTGTAGCCGAGGGTGCTGACGAAGACCTGGGCCTGGCTGATCGCACCGCTGACGGGGTCGACCACCGGGACCGTGTCCCCGGCAAAGGCCACGAACATGCGGTCCCCAGCCGGGTAGCTGAGGCGCATCACCAGGTCCTGTCGCTTCAGCCATTGCTGGTAATGCGCGCAGAACTGCGTGTAGCCGACCCCCTCGGGGCAGGCCTCGCGGAACTCCAGCCAGAGCAGCTGCAGGGTGACGTGCTGGTGCCGCTTCAGCTCCCGGTGGATCTCCAGCCAGTCCGGCTGTGGGCGCCACGGCCGCGTCGCCTCCTCCGGACGCGTGAACAGCCGCGCCTCCAGCCCAACCGCATCGAGGTCTTCAGGCAGCGGCCAGCCGATGCCGGCCTGCTGCGCCCGCTTCAGGTAGTCGTGGACCGTGGTCCTGGGCAGCCCCAGGCTCCGGCTGATCTGACGCAAGCTGAACCCCTGCGCCTGCAATCGCAGGACCTCGCCGACGTGCCGCATCGGTAATCTCCTTCGGGGCACCAAGCCAACCTCCTTATGGGGTGATGGAGGAGGAGGCTAGAGTGCCCCCTTTTCATCGCGGCACCGTCAGCCCTGGCCCCCGGTCGGTTTCAGCCCGAAATGGGTGGTCGGATGCCTCCGAAACGGGTGGTCGGATTCGACCGAACCAGGTGGTCGGATTCAGCCGGAATAGGTGGTCGAATTAAGCCGCAGCGCGCAATTTACGGGTTCCGGAACCTGGGCCTACCGGCGCCAGAGTCTTTGCCTCTCGCCCCTTACAGGGATACGGTAGAGCCAGACGTAGCGATGGGCAGCGCTCACCGTATCAGCCACCTCTAGGATGTCCGATCTCCGTGAGGTGTTGACAGTTTGGGCCTAGGCAATGACCTCCACCTCCTTCCCGTAGAAGCGGCCGGCGGGGGTGTTCCCGTCCATGCCTCTTCCGAAGTGCTCCCGCTCGAAGTTGTAGTAGCGGAGGAAGCCGTCGAGGTCCCCCTGGACCTCTGCGGCGCTGCGGTAGTAGCGGCGGCGGAAGGCCCGCCGGGAGTGCTCGTGGAGGGCGGTCCCGTGGAATCGCTCGCAGATCCCGTTGGCCTGGGGCCGGCGCGGCCGGCTCCGCCGGTGGGCTGCCCCGGCCCGGGCGAGGGCCTCCCGGAAGGCGGGGCCCACGAACTCAGGACCATTGTCGGTAGCACGGCCCGGACCCGGTGCCCGGCCGGCCGGAAGGAGGGCAGGACCACCTCCTGGAGGAAGGCCGCGGCCTGGCGGGCCGTCTTGTCGTGGACCACGAGCCTCGCCCAGGCGAATCGGGTGGCGGCATCCACCGCGGTGAACTGCCAGAGCCTCCCCACGCCCTTGAGCTTGCCCACGTAGAAGGCGTCCAGGCAGAGGAGCTCGCCCGGCTCCCTGGCCTCGACCGCCCGTGTCCCCTCGGCCGCCCTGACCCTCCGCCAGGCCCGCTCGGTGGCCAGGCCCACCTGGGCCAGGGACCGGGCGTCGGAGGTCGCCCGGCGCTCGAAGCGGGCGGACAGCCCGAACCGCCGGAGAGGCAGCGGTAGACCCCGGAGGGGGAGACCCGGTAGCCCCCGTAGGGGGGCTGGGAGAGCTTGCGGGCGATCCGCGGCCCCTCCTCGTGGACCTCTACCGCCAGGGCGCAGATGGCGTCCTCGACGTGGGCGGGGAGCCGCCTGGGGTGGCGCTCGGGCGGAGCCGGCCGGGGGCCGGAGCCCGTCCCTGCCGTAGGCCCGGTAGGCCCGCTCCCACCGGTAGAACAGGGTCCTCGAGATCCCGAGCTCCCGGCACACCCGGGCCACCCCGCCCCTGCCCAGGGGCCGGGCCCGCAGGATGACCCGCTCCCGCTGGCGTGCCACACTCTCCTCCGTAGACACGGCGCACCTCCCGTCGTCTTCGTGGACGGCAGGAGCGTGCGCCGTGTCACTGACATCCCCCACCACCCCG
>CADDZO010000381.1 GCA_902812395.1 bacterium
GGCCTTCACGGTGGCCAGCGGGGTGGACTACCTGTGGCGCTTCCGCCACGTGATCTGGCGGCCGGAGGGGGTCCAGGTGCCGGTCGGCGGCGACTCTCCGGTCAGCCCCCAGGTCCGCCGCTTGCACCAGCTGCTCACCGACCGCCGCCTCACTTTGGCGGTGGCCGAGTCCTGCACCGGGGGCCTGCTGGCGGCCGCAATCACCGACCAGCCGGGCTCCTCGGCCTATTTCCGCGGGGGGGTGGTCGCCTACTCCAACGTGCTCAAGGAGCAGCTGCTGGGCGTACCCGCTGACCTGATCGCCCGCCACGGCGCGGTCAGCCCCGAGGTGGCGCGGGCCATGGCCGAAGGGGCAAGACGGCGGCTGGGGGCCGATGTGGCGCTGGCCGTGACCGGGATCGCGGGGCCAGAGGCGGACGGGACCGACAAGCCGGTGGGACTCACCCACATCTGGCTGGACGCGAGCGAGGGCGGTACCGGCCGTCACTTCCTCTTCACCGGCGACCGCTGGAGGAACCGCAAGGAGGCGGTGGGGGAGGCACTGGAGCTCCTCCTCTCGCATCTCGCACCTCCGGCCTGAAGCCGACGCCGTAGGTGGCCGATCACGTACGATTGTTCGCGCGGTAAACCGGTTTGACCTCGCCCGGCCACCGGCGCAGACTGTGAGCGATTCTCGGAGCGGCGGCAGGAGGAACCGTGGAAAAGGAAAAGGCACTCAGTACCGCGATCCAGCAGATCGAGCGGAGCTACGGCAAGGGCTCCATCATGAAGCTGGGCGAGGCCGCGGCCAGCCGTGAGGTGTCGGCCATCCCCACGGGCTCTCTCTCCCTGGACCTGGCCCTGGGGGTGGGGGGGATGCCGCGAGGGCGGGTGATCGAGATCTATGGCCCGGAGTCGGCGGGCAAGACTACGGTGGCCCTGCACGTGATCGCCGAGGCGCAGCGGATGGGCGGGGTGGCGGCCTTCATCGATGCCGAGCATGCCCTCGATCCCGTCTACGCGGCGCGAATCGGCGTTCGCATCGACGACCTGCTGATCAGCCAGCCCGACACCGGGGAGCAGGCCCTGGAGATCGTCGAGGTCCTGGTCCGGAGCGGGGCCGTGGACGTGGTCGTGATCGACTCGGTGGCGGCACTGGTTCCCAAGGCCGAGCTCGAGGGCGAGATGGGCGAGTCGCACGTGGGCCTCCAGGCCCGGCTTATGTCCCAGGCGCTGCGCAAGCTGACGGCGGCCATCTCCAAGTCCAACGCCTGTGTGATCTTCCTCAACCAGCTCAGGGAGAAGGTCGGGATCATGTTCGGCAACCCCGAGACGCAACCCGGCGGCCGTGCCCTCAAGTTCTACTCTTCGGTTCGGCTCGACATCCGCAAGGTCGAGGTGATCAAGTCGGGGTTGGACTCGGTAGGGGCGCGGGTCAAGGTCAAGGTGGTGAAGAACAAGGTGGCCCCGCCCTTCAGAAGCGCCGAGTTCGACATCCTCTTCAACGAGGGCATCTCCAGGGAGGGTTCGCTGATCGACGCCGGTCTCCAGTACGGCGTGATCGAGAAGAGCGGTACCTGGCTTTCGTACGGCAGCAATCGCCTCGGCCAGGGTCGGGAAAACGTCCGCAACTTCTTGCGTGAGAACCCCAGCCTGGCCGGCGAGATCGAGGCCCGGATCCGGACGGTGGCGGCCGGAGAGCCGCCCAGGCTGGAGGCTGCGGTCGCGGCCGGGATTGTCGACGCGTAGAGAGGTGATGCCGACGGCGCTGCGGCTGCTGGCCCAGCGCCCGCATACCACCGCCGAGCTGGATGCCAAGCTGCGCCGAAGGGGTTTTCCGGAGGCCGCCGTGGCGGCCGCGCTGCAGCGCCTGGTCGAGCTCGGTCTGCTCGACGATGCAGCCTTTGCACGGGCGCTGGTGGAGCGGCGCTCCGCCAGCCGGGGTCGGGAGGCGATCGCAGCCGAGCTCGCCCGTCGCGGCGTCGCCCGGGAGGTTGCGGCGGCGGCCCTGGCCGAGCTCGATC